>NZ_BAABWT010000002.1:0-541115 GCF_040365955.1 Phaeobacter sp. NW0010-22 | reverse complement strand
AGGCGCTGGCGACTCAGAGCCAATGATTCACATTTTGCCCCAAGAAAATCAGATTCTCACCAATTTCATCATTTGCGCATGCTGGCAGACCCTATTCTCTTAGGGGCTGAAACAGGATCCTGTTTACTAGGTTATTTGGCAGAAGTGACTAGCCGCTTCGGTGAGAGAGAACTCAGGTCTAGGTCCTCCTTCAGAATATCCTGTGGCACTGGATGACCACTGATCAGAGCTGCCGCGCAACGCGCCAAGGCAGGCGCTGTTTGGATGCCATATCCCCCCTGCCCAGCTAACCAGAAGAAATGAGGGGCTTTCACTGAGAACCCAACCACAGGAGATTTATCCGGTACAAAACTGCGCAATCCTGCCCATTTAGTCTTGATCCTCTGAACCTGAATATCAAAGGCCCGTTCGATCCGATCAATACAAAATGCAATATCCAACTCTTCTGGCTGTGCATCACATGGGGCCATCGGGTCTTCGTTCGCAGGCGAGATCAGCAAGCGCCCTGCTTCGGGTTTCATGTAAAACTCTTCGTCGATATCAACGACAAGGGGTAGGGCGTCGATATCCACACCTTCAGGGGCTTCGACGGTCAACGCTGTACGTCGCATAGGAACAAGGCCAATCCGCTCTGCCCCTGCTTTTTGGCCCACTTCATCCGCCCAAGCCCCAGCAGCATTGATGACTTTAGCTGCGCGAATTACCTCTGTACCTGCAGTAAGGTGCCAAACCTTTCCGTCAAAGGTCAAATCCGAACTCTCGAATTTGGTGTGCAATTGCCCGTTTCGCTGGCGGAACTGGTTCAAATACCCCTGATGCAGAGCATTGACGTCAATCTCGCTCCCGCCACGATCCAGCATCCCAGCCTCAGCATAACCTGCGCGGAACAACGGGTGACGATCCCTCAGATCCTGAGCATCAATGCGCTCAACTGCCGCTTCGGAAGCCAATTCAGCGATCAAATCATCAAGCGCGTCTGTTTGGTCCGACCGTGCCACCATTATGACATCACGCGGAGAGAGCAGATCGACCTCGGAAAACCCCTCGGGAGGGGAACAAAAGAAATCAGCAGAGGCGCGGGTTAACGCTCGCACCGGTTGAGGGCCATAACCAGGCGCAAACATCGCAGCAGACCGACCTGTGGTATGATATCCGGGCTGGGATTCCATTTCGACCAAGACCACAGACGCATCCCCAGCCAGTTCCGCCGCAACAGATGCCCCAGCAATGCCCGCGCCGATAACGGCATACTCAAATACCTTTGTCATTATTCACCCATCTCGTTTCAAAGTGATCTGCGTTTGTTGATTTGTGATGGCTCAGGTGTTAGCAAATTTTCGTATCGGAAAAAAGAAAGAGTTTTCGTATCGGAAAATGACCGCAGAAAAATTATCCCCCGACCTTGCCCCATCTGCGACCGCAACGCAGGCAGATCTAGGCGCACGAGTCCGAGACATCCGAAAAGCCCGTGGCTGGAAGCTCCAAGATCTTGCGGACCGGACCGGGCTTGCGGTTTCCACGATCTCCAAAATGGAGCGCGGAGCGATTTCGCTGACTTATGATCGGTTCATGCGACTGGCGCAGGGGCTTGGCATGGACGTCGGGGATCTTTTTACCCCTGACACCAAAGGGTTCAAAGCCGGCAGCGCCACCCTGACCAAGTCAGGCGAAACCAAGATTCACGAAACCGAAACATATGTTTACGAGATGTTGGCGACAGAAATGACCGGCAAACATATGGTGCCAATGACGGGTGAAATCAAAGCGCACGAAATCAAAGATTTTCGCGAATATGTAACCCACCCGGGCGAAGAGTTTCTATATCTGCTCAGCGGTGTGCTGGATGTGTGCATCAAAGGGCGTGACCCTGTGCGGCTGACCCCCGGGGACAGCTTGTATTTTGATTCCGCATTGGAGCACCTTTATGTGTCAGCCAGTCCGGAAAATGCGCGCATACTTGTTGTATGCTGGAAACCTGGCTGATCCGGAGACCAGCATCGCACTGGCCCCGTCGCAACAAGCGAAACATAGTAGCTGCCGCAGGCCTAAAACCCGCGACAGCTGATTGTCACTATCTGCGTGCGTCTTCGGCAACAGGCTCTTCTGTTTCCGTCTGCACGGCATCGTCAGCAACCACTTCGGCGTCGACGACTTCAACTTCGACCTCTTCCGGCACGTCGATTGGCGCGTCCTGCGATTTATCCTCGATTGCGCCCAAAATCAGCGGCAACATATGCGCCCCTGTTGCCGACGACATCTCGGGTGTGTTCGGCGTGCTCCAGCTGAGACGATCGAACGTGCCACAGTTTTCGCAAACTGGCGCCCATTCAGCATGAATGTGATGACAGTTGTCACACACCCACTGCGGACCACGCGGCGCGGTCAGCGCTTTGGCCAACCACCCCTGCACAACGGCATCTGACGACCCTTCGCCGCGCTCGATGGCAGCCATCAAGGTATAGGCACGGGCATCGCCATTCTTTTCAGCCAGATCACCCAGTGAACGACGGGCTTCGGGGAAATCCTCGGCCACAATGTTCAACTCGGCCATCAACAACCGCGTTTCCGCGTGCTGAGGATGGACACGAACCAAAGCAGAGAAGCGTTTGATCCGGGCCTGCGGGCTCTCGTTGGGTTCAATTTCAGCGAAAGCGTGCGCAAGATCGGGGTGAGGTGCAACATCCCACGCCTTTTTGATCAGGCGCGTGGCACTGCGGGCTTGTCCTTTGGCGATGTAAGCCCGTGCAGCCATGGCCGCAGCGGGCACCAGATCCGGTGACAGCTTGTTGGCCTCGATCGCGCGCTCTTGTTGCTCAATCGATCCATCTTCATTCAGGATATCTTTGGCTGCAGACAGAGCCAAAACAGCATCACGCCGCTTGTAAACATCACGCGGCAAGCTCCCGGATTTCAGTTTGGCCGTCAAAGTGGACCGCGCGCCAGACCAGTCTTGCGACTTTGTCTGCAAGCCCAGCAAAACGTCTTGAACCTCTTCATGGCGAGGCTTTATCGCCAACGCTTTTTCCGCCAGTTTCAGCGCCGTTTCATCGTCACCGTCAGCCAGCTTTTGCTTCATAATCCCACGCACGCCAACAAAGCGGGTCGAATTGTTGCTGACCAACTTTTTGTACGCATCAGCCGCCTTGCGGGTATCGCCCGTCATTTCAGCAGCTTGCGCCACCAATAGGGTCGTCAGGTCAGGGTTTTGAAGCAGCTTTTCAGCCTTTTGCGCCTTGGTCATTGCAACGCGCCCTTCGCCAGAGGCAAGCGCCATCAACCCGTCAGACAAGGCCTGATAACCCCGCTGTTCGCGGCCACGGTCAAAATACCGCGACAGGGCCGTTTCATCTCCATTCAGGAATTTCAGCGTCGCGATCAGAAGTCGCAGCAGTTTGAAGAACAACCAAACAGAGCCGACCAGCACCAGAAAGCCAATCACGGATTGAAGCGGACCAAGCGTATATTCCGTTCCCGCGACAGCAATCTGAACCCCGCCGCTGGCTTCCATCAGGAAACCGGCGCCAAGAGCCAAAAGGCCTACGATTGCAACAAATACAAGGATCTTAAGCAGTGACCACAGCATAGCAGGTCCTTCAGTTCGAGTTCAGGCTTTGGGCAAGCGCATCTGCGGCTGCAAGGGCCGCCTGCCGGGTACGGGCTACGCTGACCCAGTCGGCCAATGCCCCCTGCGCCGTTTCGGGCAGCGCGGAAATTTCTTCAAGTGTTTTATCAAGATCACCGGCGACCAGCGCGGCTTCGGCACGGGAGAGCACCGCATCAGCATCTGTCCCTTCGCGTGGTTCCGTAGACCGGGCGCCCGTCTGACGGTGTAAAAAGGCCATCAAACCCTGTCCTGTTCCTTTGTTGGCCTGGCGCGCATCTGCCAATGCAGAACGCGCCGCAGCTGGAAACGCCTCGCGCAATGCCGTTACCGTCACGACCCCTTCCGCTGCGAGTGCCGACAAGGTATCGGGAACGTCTACGCCACCAGCAATCAAAGCCGCGACTACGCTATTATAAGGCGCACCGGTGTCCAGTTGGTTGCGCAGTTGCGAGGCATTGGCACGGTTGGTCGCCGCTTGCCCATCTGCCACAGCTTTGGCTTCCAGCGCGCGGGCATCAGCGATCATCGCTTCAACTTCGGCACGCTGTGTTGCCAAGCTTGCTTTCAGTTTTGCAAGCTCACCCTCATAGGCCGCAACAGCCGTATCTGACAGGCCCTCGGTGATTGGACGCGCTTCAAGCTCGGTAAGTCTGGCGGCCAGCGGCGCAACCTGTTGTTCAAGCGCATCCATGCGCAATACCACAGTCTCCAACGCGCCTGTCACGGGTTCTATTTGTCCCGACAATCCTGAAATCTCTGCCGTCAGCGCCGAAACGTCCGGCACCACAATGGCACTCACCGATCCCTGCAGATCAGCTAGGCTTTTGCCCTGCTCAGCAAGCTTAGCCTGCACCTCTTGAACAATCGCAGCATTTCCACCGGATTGCAGTCCCGCAGGCAAAAATGAATCCACCACTTCGGTTCGGCCTGCGATAAATCCAATCGCCGCAGCAACCACGCCACCAATCAAAGCGGGTACAAAACCGCCACGCTTTTCGATGGTGCGTTCGATGACTTTCTCTTCGAAAGGCGCGACAACTGGCGTCGCCTCTTCAACAACCTCCACAGCTTCGGCTTCGGCTTCGGCTTCGGCTTCGGCTTCGGAAGGTGCTGCGCCTTGCTCGCTATCGCCGTCAACGGGTGACTCGGACTCCGCAGCATCCTGTGCTTCGTCTTGAAGATCCGGTCGATCCTCGTTTGTCACTACATTTTCAGCATCTGAGACATCAGTTTCAGGCACGTCCTGCTTGGCATCTGCATCTGTTTCCAGATCTGTATTCTTCTTATTTGCCACCGTGCTATCCCCTTTGATTCTGAAATACTGAAATGCAAGACGCGCTCAAACACTAGAGCGCGCCTCTCTGCCCCTCAAGCCGATTGACCTGCTTCACAAGCTTTTCAACTGTTTTACACATCGCATCGGATTCCGGTCGTTTGGCAATCCTTAGATCTTGAAAACTAATTGTTTCCAGAGGCTTGGCTACCGCATCACTTAACGCCGCAAACCAGATCGGGGCATTTCCCGCCCCAAGGTCGGCAAATTGTCGCGCGGTGCGTGGCGAAAAAAGTGGAGCGATAACAGGCGCAACGCCATCCAAAGCCGCCCGCGCCTCTGGCGAGAACTCTAGCAAGCGTTGGTCATAGATCGCCTGATCCCGTACGGACAAACCCAATTGCGTCAACGTTTGCGCGATATTTCCACGCACATGTTCCCCCCGCAAATGTAACAGCGGGCTTTCCGGCCGGCGCTGTAACAATGCCCCAATCAAGGCCTCTGATGTTTCACCCGCGTTTGTCGCCTGCCAGCCAGCCCGGTGTGCCATCTCGGTTGTCGCAGCCCCCACGCAGAAAACCGGCAACTCGCGGTCCTCAACCTGTCGCGCAGCGATATTAACACCATTTGACGAGGTGAAAATAAGGCCCCGAACGCCGGTCAGATCAATTGCAGTCCCGGTGGGTTGGATGTCGAGCAACGGGGAACAAATGACCTCCAAAGTCTCTTGCAGCTCTGGGCTTAGCTGGGCAACAAACCGGTGTGACGCTGCACGCGGGCGAGTCATCAAAAGACGCATGCTTCGATTGCCTCCAGCCCCGGGATTGTTTGCCAAGCAAGGGGGTGATACCCCGCAGTCGGGCTTGGATGCAACGGTTGAGAACAATGTCGGACACTTTGACCATTCTAGGGCTGGAAAGCAGCTGCGATGACACGGCCGCTGCCGTGGTGCGACACACACTCGGATCAGCGCCTGAAATCCTATCCTCAGTGGTCTTTGGTCAGACCGAATTGCACAGCGCCTTTGGCGGTGTGGTGCCGGAAATTGCCGCGCGTGCGCATGCCGAAAAGCTCGATATCTGCGTAGAAAGGGCATTGCACGAGGCTGAAATGCCTTTGTGCAAAATTGACGCCATAGCGGTCACCGCAGGTCCGGGTCTTGTTGGCGGCGTCATATCCGGCGTCATGTGCGCCAAAGGGATCAGCGCAGCGACCGGTATTCCCCTGATCGGTGTAAACCATCTGGCAGGACATGCGTTAACCCCACGTTTGACGGATCAGATTACCTATCCCTATCTCATGCTCTTGGTGTCAGGCGGCCACTGCCAGTACCTGATCGCAAGTGGCCCACAGGAATTTACCCGCCTGGGCGGTACCATCGACGATGCCCCGGGCGAGGCTTTTGACAAAACCGCACGTCTGTTGGGGTTGTCCCAACCCGGCGGCCCTTCGGTCGAAGCCGAAGCTCGCAATGGAGACCCAAAACGCTATCGGTTTCCGCGCCCCCTATTGGATCGCCCCGACTGCGACTTGTCCTTTTCCGGGCTCAAAACCGCTTTGATGCGCATGCGGGATCACGTGGTTGCTGAAAAAGGCGGACTAACCCGTCAGGACCGCGCCGACCTCTGCGCAGGGTTCCAACAAGCAATCGTCGATACGCTAGCTGAAAAAACCCGGCGCGCATTGCGGATCTATATGGAGCAAAACCCAAACCAGCCAACGGTTGCTGTCGCTGGTGGGGTTGCGGCCAATACCCCCATTCGCACGGCTTTGATGGCCGTTTGTGCCGAACAAGGCGCCGCGTTTTGCGCGCCCCCCCTTGCCCTGTGCACTGACAATGCTGCCATGATCGCCTACGCAGGGCTAGAGAGGTTCCGCGCTGGCGACCAGGACGGCTTGGATTTAACCGCCCGCCCGCGTTGGCCGCTGGATAAAACCAGTCCGGCCATGTTGGGCAGCGGTAAAAAGGGCGCCAAAGCATGACCGTAGCTGTACTTGGGTCAGGCGCATTTGGCACGGCATTGGCGATTTCTCTGGCCGGAAACGGACCCGTAACCCTATGGGCGCGCTCGGCAGAACAAGCCACCCGGATGGAAACAGACCGGGAAAACGCCATGCGTCTGCCCGGTGTTGCACTGCCTGAGACCTTGACCGTTACCCACTCTCTCGAAATCGCGACACAAGCTCGGATCATTTTGCTGGCAATCCCGATGCAAAAACTGCGCACGGCCTTGCAAGACCATGCCGACCTGCTTGCGAGTCATACCTTGGTTGCCTGTTGCAAAGGGATGGAGTTGAACACCGGGCTGGGCCCAATAGCGGTGATTTCAGAAACCTTGCCTTCGGCGATCCCCGCTCTTTTGACCGGGCCTAGTTTTGCCCATGATATCGCGCGTGGATTGCCCACCGCCCTGACATTGGCCTGTGCAGACGCCAATCAAAGCGCGACCCTGCAACAGGAATTGACCACCGCCAATCTGCGTCTCTATCGCACCACGGATACAGCCGGTGCAGAACTGGGTGGCGCATTGAAAAACGTGATGGCGATTGCTTGCGGGGCTGTCATGGGCGCGGGCCTAGGGGACAGCGCGCGCGCCGCCCTGATGACTCGTGGATATGCCGAAATGCAGCGCATGGCGCTTGCGTTGGGTGCGCAACCCGAAACCATGGCTGGGCTCAGTGGTTTTGGCGACCTTGCTCTGACATGCACCTCCGAGCAATCGCGCAATTACCGCCTTGGCCTGTCGATTGGACGGGGCGAACAGTTTGATCCCTCGATCACGGTCGAAGGGGCCGCCACCGCGCGCGCCGTCGCCGCCAAAGCGCAGGCAATGAAACTGGATATGCCGATTACCCAATCGGTGACGGATCTGCTCGACCAGACCTTGACCCTGACCGATGCCATGGCTCAACTGTTGGCACGCCCTCTAAAGGAAGAATGATATGCTGATTGCCCTCATCGCACGTGACAAAGCCGGTGCCTTGCAAACCCGTCTCGACAATCGCCCCGCGCATGTAGACTACCTCAAATCTACCGGAGTTGTGTCGCAGGCTGGTCCTTTGTTGGATGGCGACGATATGATCGGCTCGCTGGTGATTTTGGATGTGGATGACATGGCTGCCGCACAATCGTGGGCCGACAACGACCCTTATGCCAAAGCAGGCCTGTTTGAGTCCGTCGAACTGATCCCGTGGAAAAAGGTGATCTGATGGCATATTGGCTGTTCAAATCCGAGCCGTCCACCTGGAGCTGGAATGATCAGGTCGCCAAAGGTGAGGTTGGCGAAGAGTGGGATGGCGTGCGCAACTATCAAGCTCGCAACTTCATGCGCGAGATGAAGCTCGGAGATCGCGGGTTTTTCTACCACTCGCAAAAAGAAAAGTCAGTCGTAGGCATTGTCGAGGTCTGCGCCGAATCCCACCAAGACAGTCAAACTGACGATCCGCGGTGGGAATGTGTGGATATCAAAGCCGTACGCAGCTTTGAAACGCCCGTCACCTTAGAGCAAATAAAGCTGGATGAACGCTTTGCCGAAATGGCACTGGTCAAAAGCTCTCGCTTATCCGTGCAACCGGTAACCGAGGATGAGTGGCGGCGCGTCTGCGCCTTGGGCAAGACAAACCCAAACTAGGCCTAAATGCGTTTCTCTGACACCTGCACAGAGAAAATTCCGGCCGCGCAGCCGGTCGAGATCAAAGATCTGCCAAATTTAAAAAGGGAAGGTCCTGACGATGCAGAACCTTCCCCCACCCCACGTGCTCCCAAGTCACCACACGTGTTAAGAATTTCAGGTCCTGACCGTCCTGGTCATGTGATATAGCTAGCCTGGAAAGCCTTGCCAACGCAAACCCAAAGCCTTGAAGATAAAGCTAAAATGCAAAACACCCACGAAAGATCGCAGGTGTTTCATACATTAAGTCGTAACTTGGATCAGCCGTAGACGGCTTCTTTTCCAAAATGCTTAGTCAGCATGTAATAGACCACAGCCCGATATTTGTTCCGCTCTGATTTCCCATAAACATCAACAACTTTGTTGATGGCTTCCATCAGCTCTGGACCATCGGCAAGACCCAGTTTCTTCATCAGAAAATTTTCTTTGACAGTTTCCAGCTCACTGTCCTGGCTAGACGCAACGGTCGACGCATCCGCGTTATAGATTGCAGGACCACATCCGATTGTGACCTTGGTCAACAAATCCATGTCAGGTTCCATACCACACTTGTTTTTCAAATCATCCGCGTATGTGGCGATCAGATCGTCGCGTTTTCCCATCGTGTATTCTCCCAGATTAAGTGAGCGTTCTCTTGCGCGCTTGTAACGTAACGCCGCTGATTTCTTCTACAAAGGGAAAATTTTGCTGCATTCCCCATTACCCTAGGGAACCCAATAAATAGCTACGGGCATACCTTTGCTCAATCAATGCGACCTGAAACGAAAAACGCCGCCGGATTTCTCCGACGGCGCCATATCTTTCAATCACTAACAGCTTAGTAGCGATAGTGCTCAGGCTTGAACGGGCCTTCGGGGCTGACACCGATGTAAGCCGCCTGTTCTGGGTCCAGCTTGGACAATTTAACACCAATACGCTCCAAGTGCAGACGCGCAACTTTTTCATCCAGATGCTTAGGCAGGATGTAAACGTCGTTGTTGTACTCGTCGCCTTTGGTCCACAGCTCGATCTGCGCCAGAACCTGATTGGTGAACGAAGCAGACATCACGAACGATGGGTGACCTGTTGCATTGCCGAGGTTCAGCAAACGGCCTTCGGACAACAAAATCAGACGGTTGCCCGAAGGCATCTCGATCATGTCGACCTGTTCTTTGATGTTGGTCCACTTGTGGTTTTTCAGGCTTGCGACCTGAATTTCGTTGTCAAAGTGACCGATATTGCCAACGATCGCCATGTCCTTCATCTCGCGCATGTGCTCGATGCGGATCACGTCTTTGTTGCCAGTCGTGGTGATAAAGATGTCAGCAGAACCAACTTCTTCTTCCAGAATAACAACTTCAAAGCCATCCATCGCCGCCTGAAGCGCACAGATTGGGTCAACTTCGGTTACCTTCACACGGGCACCAGCGCCGCGCAACGAAGCAGCCGAACCTTTGCCAACGTCGCCGTATCCACAAACAACCGCAACTTTACCAGCCATCATGGTGTCAGTAGCGCGGCGAATACCGTCTACCAGAGATTCTTTACAGCCGTATTTGTTGTCGAACTTCGACTTGGTTACGGAATCGTTTACGTTGATCGCAGGGAATGGCAACTGACCATTTTTGTGCAATTCATACAAGCGGTGAACGCCAGTTGTGGTTTCTTCGGACACGCCCAGAATTGCTTCGCGTGTTTTGGTGAACCAACCGGGTGTTTCAGCCATACGCTTTTTGATCTGAGCAAATACCGCTTCTTCTTCTTCCGAAGTTGGAACTTCGATCAGATCAGTTTCACCCGCCTCAACACGTGCGCCCAACAGAACGTACAGCGTCGCATCGCCACCATCATCCAGGATCAAGTTCGCGCCCTCAGGGAACATAAAGGATTTGTCGAGGTAATCCCAATGCTCGGTCAGGGTTTGACCTTTGATCGCGAACACAGGTGTGCCGCTTTCAGCAATCGCTGCAGCCGCGTGGTCCTGGGTCGAAAAGATGTTGCAAGAGGCCCAACGCACGTCAGCACCCAACGCAACCAGCGTCTCGATCAGAACAGCTGTCTGAATGGTCATGTGCAATGACCCGACAATACGCGACCCCTTCAGGGGCTGGCTTTCACCATATTCTGCCCGCAGTGACATCAGCCCTGGCATCTCGGTTTCAGCGATGTCCAGCTCTTTGCGGCCAAACTCAGCCAGCGAAATGTCTTTGACGATGTAGTCTCCGGCCATAATAAGCTCCATTCCGGTTAAATCAGTCTTTTGCAGCCCCTAACATTCATGGCGTCAGGTGGCAACGCAGATGACCAGAACAGAGCCTTGTGGGCGCATTTACTCCGCCAACAAGAAACCGGCTACACATGCAGCGAGACGCGTAGGCTCAACTCGCAGTGCCTTCAGGTACAATTTTCGGGATGGCTTCAAAGAAATCCGTACCCGCCGCAACAATGCAGCTGATCCCGTTGGCTTGGGTCAACAGAACAGTAAATGTACCATTTTCTGTAGACGACCAGATTTCCATAACTGAATGACCGTTGCGCACCTTTTGCAGGCCCCCAACCGTCAGCTCTTCTGCGTATTTTTTTTGCAACTGTTCTACAACCGTGTCACGCAAACCACAGCTTGAGGCAAAGGCGGGCGGCGCAGTTGCGGCCATGCCAAATGTCAGAGCAAATCCCAACAAACGCTTGAACATAACAAGCTCCTTTCGATACAGGTTTCAATCCGAGGAGGGCATGCCTGGGAGGGTTAACACGCCCCCCTCAGCACTTAATATCGGGATCACAGGGCCGGGTTTCAAACCACGGTCCCTCAAGAAAACGTTGGCAGCGTGTGATCAGGATGCCAAACAGGGTGCTCTCAGAATGTGGCAATTTCGAGGCACAAAACAAAGGGCGTAGCAGAATGGCAACACAACCAAGAGCTTGGCAAAGGATGCTGTCAGGGCGTCGATTGGATCTTTTGGACCCCACGCCAGTTGATATCGAAATCGAAGATATCGCCCACGGTTTAGCCTTTGTGGCGCGTTGGAATGGCCAAACCATGGGTGATTTTGCCTATTCGGTTGCCGAACATTCCCTGTTGGTCGAAGAACTTTTTGGCCGGATATCACCAAATGCGCCTGCAAAATGGCACCTTGCTGCACTGCTGCATGACGCCCCTGAATATGTGATCGGGGATATGATTTCCCCTGTAAAGGCCGCCGTTGGCCCAGACTATGGGGTGCTTGATGATCGCTTGACCGCAGCCATTCACATTCGGTTTGGTCTGCCCGCTGCGATCCCTGCATCTGTCAAAAAACAGATCAAAAAGGCTGACCGCATCAGCGCATGGATGGAGGCCATTCAGATTGCCGGTTTTTCAGAAGCCGAGGCCAACAAATTCTTTGGTAAACCTGACCGGACTCTTATCGACGGATTGAATATTCGTTTGCGCCCGCCAGTCGAGGTCCGAAATGCCTATACAGCCCGGCATGAAACCCTGCTGACCCAGCTTTAAGAGGGGTCAGCAGACGGAGCAGCAGCGATAGTTACGGCGTCCCGTTCGGCCCGACGCGCCCGACGGGCTTGGCGCAGCTTTTTCAATCGATCGCGTGCATATTCCGGCGATTCAACAAAATCGCCGCGCTGATCCAGCCCTTTGTCTTTGAACATCTGTGCACGTTCTGCATCTGTCGCCTGTGGCCACTTCACGTCCGTGCCTACAAACCCACCTGCAACCAATCCTCGACCTATGACTTCGTGGTCCAATTCACCAAAAGAAAGCCTGTTGGATTTCAACTGTGTCCCACGCACCCACTCGGTATACAACGCGTCGATGATCATCGGGGTGCAATTGCAAAAATGCGCCACATTGCGCGCCAATAAATTATTCGCACCCGCTTTGCGTCGCAAAATCATCGCGACTTTTTGATCTGGCCGCCCCACCATCGCAAACAAATGCAGTGCGGATCCATCCGCTGCAATCACGTGGGTTGCCGCCTTGTAACGCGCCAACTGGGTCTCGATGCTGTACTTTTCGGGGTAGAAAATATCATACCCTTCAGCGCGCAGATAATCCTCTAACTTTTCTTCGCCCAACATTCCGCCCTTGCCCAACCCAAGCGCTGAACGCGAGATATAAAGCTTGCTGGCGCCGTCCGGCTTGATGTCGGTTGCAAAATTCTGGTGGATCGCATCCCTGAATTTCTGTGTTCCGTTGGTTATGGACCCCAGACCAAACCCCTGCCCCGGCACTACCAATTCTTCGACCTCGGTGGCTTCGGTTGCCACATGGATCGGCAATCCCGGTGCGATCTGATCCAGAAATGCCCGCTGGAACCCGCGCACCGCATCCCCGACCCGTGGTCGTTTGGGAATGAACAAAATGCCATCATACGGCTCTTCGGACCCATTCAACGCCCAAATGCGCGACGTGCTTTCAACCAGAAAATGACCGAAATGGGCCCACAGAACACCGCCCCACAACCATCGCCCAGTCAGCTTTTGCGTCACGGTCTCGGGGTTATCTGGCTCGGTCGTGATCGGTCGAAACCGTCGCCACAAAGCCCCTTCGGGGCAATAAGTGCCGTCACTGTGCAAAACCCCGGCCGGCTGCGTAAACGCGCTGACCGTAGGGGGAATGACTTTGGCATCCTGCAAAGTCATGATTTTTTCCGACCAACCACCTTCGGGCATGGGCCGCAGGTTTGGATCATTTAGACCCAGTACATCTGACATGGCAATCCCCTTAGCGTGGGCTGCGTTTCGCCAGAATACGTTGCAGGGTTCGCCGGTGCATATTCAGTCGCCGCGCCGTTTCACTGACGTTTCGGTCGCACAGTTCATACACACGCTGGATATGTTCCCAACGGACACGATCCGCACTCATCGGATTTTCAGGTGGGGGTGGCAACTCATCCGGCTTGGCCAGCAGTGCGTTTGTAATATCAGTGGCATCAGCTGGTTTTGACAAATAGTCCGTCGCGCCAATCTTGACCGCTGCAACCGCTGTGGCAATAGCGCCATATCCAGTCAAAACTACAACCCGGCTATCTGGGCGCTTTTCACGCAGGACTTCGACGACATCCAATCCGTTGCCATCTTCCAACCGCAAATCCACAACCGCATAGGCCGGAGGCCGCGCTGTAGCGATGGCTTGGCCGCCAGCCACAGACGAGGCGGTTTCAACTTCGAACCCGCGTTTTTCCATCGCTTTGGCCAACCGGCGCAGAAACGGTTCGTCATCATCAACTAACAACAGCGTTTTGTCAGGTCCGATGTCAGGCTGGGTGCTCTCTGCCATGCTTTTTCTTTCCGCTGCTTTTGGTTCTTGTTTGCTTAAGCCCGAGTATTACCAGCGCCTCAGCAAAGGTCAAACGCCCAGTCGCAGATCAGATCTTATCCAGAAAGCATCCAACTTGGTCAGCCATCTGTTCTGGGGTCACATCCCGGCGGAAAAATTCGACAAAACCCTGCTCGGGCAGAACCAGATAAGTAAAGGTCGAGTGATCAACCAAATAGAACTCGTCGCTCTTATCTTGGGCTTTGTAATAGGTTTTATACGCTTTGCTTGCCGCTTTGACCTGCTCTGGCGATCCGGTCAATGCGATCATCCGTTCGTGCAGATTTTCAGCGAATTCCCCAACAACTTCGGGTGTGTCCCGATCAGGGTCGATCGAAATGAACACCGGAGTGACGGATTGGCCACGTTCTGTCAAAATATCAACGGCTTCTGCGTTACGCGATGTATCCATCGGACAAACGTCAGGGCAAAAAGTATAGCCAAAATACACCAGTGACGGTTCTTTGATAACGTCTTTGTCCGTGACGGTTTCACCTTTGGCATTCACCAATTCAAAGGAACCGCCAATAGCACCGGCACCGCCAGCAACCTGACTTGCGCGACACTGGGCAAATTGATCACCCGATTTGGACCCCATCGTCAAAAACCAGGTTCCACCCACGACAATGGCAAGGGCGATAGCTGCGAGGATTGCATAGGTACGAGTCATGACGATTATGGCCTTTGGTCGTAGAGAAGAGTGTGTTGATCGTTTTCGCGCGGACACCTATCAAGATACCCAGCCGTTGCAACAGGACATAGGTGACCAATGCCAGATTCCAACATGAGCCTTTGGCCTGGAAAGGAACGTAGCAGCTGGATTCGCCTACGGACGCTCATCTTGTTGCGTTGGGTCGCCATTGTCGGACAGATTACTGCGATCACTGTCGCCCAGTGGCTCTACAACATGCAGATCGAGGTCGGATTATGCTATCTGGCAATTGGGGTTTCTGTAGTAGCAAACCTGGTGGCGATCTTCATTTTCCCTGAAAACAAACGCCTCACAGAATATGAAAACTTTCTGATGGTTTTGTTCGATCTGCTTCAGCTGTCTTTCTTGTTGTACCTGACGGGCGGTTTGCACAATCCTTTTGCCTTGCTTTTGCTGGGGCCTGTCACCATTTCCGCGAACGTAATGGGTACACGATCGACCCTGATCATTGGCGGTGCTGCGATTATTCTTGTTACTTTGCTGGCAGAATTTCACCTACCTCTTAAGACGGACCAAGGATTCATCATGCGGATTCCGGACATCTTTGTCTTTGGGAACTGGGTGGCTGTGATCATCGCTATTGTCTTTCTCGGTGCATACTCTCATCGGATCAGTACAGAAACACAGTCCATGTCCGAAGCCCTATCCGCCACGCATATGGCCTTGGCCCGCGAACAAAAGCTAACAGACTTGGGAGGTGTTGTTGCGGCGGCGGCACACGAACTGGGGACACCGCTTGCAACGATCAAACTTACCAGCGCTGAACTGATAGAAGAGCTGGATGACCGCCCGGACCTGCGCGAAGATGCTGCCCTTATCCGAGAACAAGCAAACCGGTGTCGCGACATTCTGCGGGATATGGGACGGGCGGGAAAAGACGATCTGCATCTGCGACAGGCCCCCCTTTCAACTGTCATTCACGAAGCTGCAGAGCCGCATATGCATCGTGGAAAATTCGTGCATTTCGAAGAAAAACCCGGCGACGGTGGCGATATGCAGCAGCCTTCGATCCTGCGGCAACCCGAAGTCATCCATGGCCTACGAAATCTAATCCAGAACGCCGTTGATTTCGCCCGCGCAAACGTCTGGGTTGATGCGGAATGGACCGAAAGCCAGATTTTTGTTCGCATCATGGATGATGGACGCGGATACCCTCCACAAATGATCGGGCGCATCGGGGACCCCTTTGTACGCAAACGCCGCTCCGACATAGATCGAAAAACACGACCCGAATACGAAGGCATGGGGCTTGGCCTGTTCATTGCTAAGACACTGCTAGAACGAAGCGGTGCCGAGCTGAGCTTTGCCAACGGGTCTGACCCCTATCAAGCTTTCACAAAGAAATCAGAACGACGCGGAGCTATCGTTCAGGTTGTATGGCCTCGCAACATCATTGACGCCCAAATCGGTGAAAATGCTGTGCCCAAAGGTCGAAATCAGCCGTTTCAATTTTAAATTAAGCAAACATTAACCTCTATTACCGCAAAACCTGTAGGGATCCGTCATAAAACAGGACAACGTGCGGCGATGAGTGATTGGCTTATTGTGACAGGGATTTGCTTGGTCTCCATTATTGGGACCCGCTTATGGTTGAAACCGCGTCGACAAAAAGTTGGGTTTAGGCGGGATCTGCTCAGGTCTAGAAGCCGCCTAGATCAGGTTTACCTTTTTGATGGCAACCAGTTACTCGATCGCACGGATCACGGGAACCGTGCCGATCAAGCCCATATTTTGGATTGGGTTGGACTGCGACGAGAGCTGGCCGTTGAATTTCCGGGATTTCCTACCTCTCCAAACGAGGTGAGAAGCAA
The DNA here is from genome assembly GCF_040365955.1 of Phaeobacter sp. NW0010-22. NCBI lineage: Bacteria > Pseudomonadati > Pseudomonadota > Alphaproteobacteria > Rhodobacterales > Roseobacteraceae > Phaeobacter > Phaeobacter sp. NW0010-22. The sequence continues at coordinate 524,745 of NZ_BAABWT010000002.1, read as the reverse complement.
AGGTGAAATCATCGTCCCGCCCATCGATGGGAACCAGAACCGGGATGTCTTGTGCGAATGGGTTGACGGTATCGTCCGCGTCCACCTGCGCACCCTAAATCCCGGCAAAGGGTCCAGATCCACCTGTCAACAAGACCCCTTGCGGGTTGCCATGGACAAAGCCCCCTATCCAGTCTGGTACATGAACAAGGACAATCAGGTTCGATGGTGTAACCATGCCTACACAAATCTTGCGCGCAAAGTGCGCGGCCAAGATCCAGATCTGAACACCCCTCTGTTCCCGGAAGAGGACATTTTCAAACTACCGAGCAAAAAATCCCGGGTCGCAATTTCACCTCAGGATCAGGACCATAAACTTTGGTTCGACGTGTCCATCGTCTCCGAGGAAGAAGGCAACCTGTGCTATGCGGTCGACATCAACGCAGTCGTGGACGCTGAATTGGCGCAGCGAAACTTTGTTCAAACCCTCGCAAAGACTTTTGCCCAGCTGTCTATTGGATTGGCGATTTTTGATCGCAACCGCCAACTGGCCCTGTTCAATCCTGCGCTGATCGACTTGATCGCCCTGCCCGCCGAATTCCTAAGCAGTCGACCTGATCTATTTGGGTTCTTCGATCGCCTCAGAGATCAGAACATGATGCCAGAGCCAAAAAACTACAGCAGTTGGCGCCACCAATTCGACGACCTGTTAAAGGCTGCAGTTGATGGCCATTATCAGGAAACATGGTCGTTACCGTCAGGATCTGTTTATTCAGTTAGCGGACGTCCTCATCCTGATGGGGCAGTGGCATTTCTGTTCGAAGATATAACAGCAGAAATTACCCTTACGCGCCGATTCCGGAGTGAGCTTGAGCTGGGCCAATCCATGATGGATCGCCTGGATATTGCGGTCGCGACGTTTTCCTCGGATGGGACGCTGGCTTTCTCAAATCGATCTTACCACCAACTGTGGCAAGTTGATCCCGATCTCAGCTTTGCCCAGATCACAGTGCAAGACGCTACAAAAATCTGGCAGGATCAATGCATCGCAACACCGGTTTGGGGGCGCATACGCGATTTTGTAGATCTACGGGATAACCGAATAGAATGGTCTGCCATGGTTACGACCCGCGATGGGGTCAAGTTATCCTGCACAATTAGCCCGGTTCAAGGCGGCGCAACGATGGTGCGTTTCCAAACAAACGGCACCGTTAACCAGTCGATTCAACAGGCCCAATTGACTGACTGAACCTGCTTGCAGCCAACCGGGCAGACCGTCATTGTGGCGCCATGATTGCCGCTCCTGTTTCCATCCCTCTCGACTCACCTGAAATGACCACAGATCTGGCCGCCAAACTTGGGGCCAGATTGACTCCGGGTGATTGCTTATTGCTGGTCGGCGAGATCGGAAGCGGCAAAACCCATTTCGCGCGCAGCCTGATCCAAACGGTGATGGACCACCCTGAAGATGTGCCATCCCCCACATTTACGCTTGTACAAATTTACGACACGCAGCTTGGCGAAATCTGGCACTCCGACCTTTACCGACTCTCCGATATTTCAGAGATTGAGGAACTGGGGCTGTCAGAGGCACTTGAAAATGCCGTCTGCCTGATCGAATGGCCTGATCGAATGGGCCCGCTCACACCTGCAAACGCTTTGACCTTAGCCTTTGCAGCCGACCAACCCGGAGACGACCAACGCAGCCTGACCCTAAGTTGGACAGATTCCAAATGGCCGTCCCTTCTGGAGACCCTGTTATGACAAATCGTGCCGTCCTGGCCCAAGCCCTATTGGCACAGACCGACTGGTCCAACGCCAATCGCGCCCCTCTGGCCGGTGATGCCTCCAACCGCAGATATGAACGGCTGACGGATCCTGACACGGGAAAGACAGCTGTCTTGATGGATGCCCCACCGGAAAAGGGCGAAGACGTGCGGCCTTTCGTTCGTGTGTCTGAGCATCTGCTTGCCATCGGATTGAGTGCACCGGAAATATATGCAGAAGATGCGGAATATGGTTTCCTGCTCATCGAAGATCTGGGTGATGATCTTTTTGCACGCGCCATTCCCAAATCCCCCAAAATCGAACGGATTTTGTACGAAACAGCAACCGACGTTCTGGTCAAACTCCATGCAGCACCGATCCTTTCACTCGACAGCTACGGCCCAACACTGATGACCAAGCTCGCTGCGCTGGCGCTGACAAAATATGCCGCCGTGATTAATGGGTCATTGGATACGGATGCCGTGGCGCGTTTCGAAAAGCGGTTCGAAGATGTTCTTCGCCAATCAACCCAAGGTCCCAAAGTGCTCGTACAGCGGGATTACCACGCTGAGAACCTGTTGTGGTTACCCGACCGAGACGGAACCAAACGTGTGGGCTTACTGGATTTCCAAGACGCCATGCTGGGTCACCCCGCCTATGATCTTGTTTCTCTGCTGCAAGACATCCGCCGGGACGTTCCCGCCGGTATAGAAATGGCCATGATCAACCGATATATTGCGGCCACTGGAACAGATGAACACGCATTCCGCACCGCCTATGCGGTGCTCGGCGCCCAGCGCAACTTGCGGATTCTGGGTGTTTTTGCCCGGTTAGGCTCTGAACACGGCAAACCCCACTATGTTGATATGATCCCCGCTGTGTGGACGCACCTGATGCGGGATCTCGATCATCCTGCCTTGGCCCCTGTATCCGATTTGTTGCGTCAGGCCCTGCCGTTGCCAACACCTGAGGCCTTGGAGAAACTCAAAATCTCATGACCTCTGTTGCACCATCTATAATGCTCTTCGCAGCCGGATTTGGGACTCGCATGGGGGCCCTGACCAAAACCTGCCCAAAACCGCTGATCAAAGTCGCCGGTGAGGCGTTGGTTGATCACACTCTTAAACTGACGCGTGGGATCCCCCACACAAACATCGTCGCCAACACGCATTATCTGCCAGACATGATGTGCGACCATCTGCAGCCACTTGGTGTGCAAGTATCGCACGAATACCCCGAGATACTGGAAACGGGGGGTGGGTTGCGCGCAGCATTGCCAATGCTGGACACCAATCCCGTCATCACCATGAACACAGATGCAATCTGGGCCGGGCCAAACCCGTTGTCTTTGTTATTAGAAAACTGGGACCCCGACCGCATGGATGCCCTGTTGACGTGCGTCCCAGTAGCACAGGCAGTCGGACACAACGGGCCGGGTGATTTCACAGCCAATGACAGCGGACAGATCACGCGTGGACCGGGTTTAGTTTATGGAGGTGTGCAAATCCTGAAAACGGATATGCTTGACGCGATCCCAGAAAAATCTTTTTCTTTGAACGTCTTGTGGGATCAGATGATGGATCGCGGCACCTTGCACGCCACTCCCTATCCAGGTCGATGGTGTGATGTGGGCCATCCCGAAGGCATCAAACTGGCCGAGGATCTGTTGGCGGATGTTTGATCCCAACCCCAACGCCCGTGTCTTTGCTGTCGCCCCCGGTGTGGATTTTCCGCGCGCGTTGGTGGATGGCCTGCGCGCCCGTACCATGCACCTGCCACCAGAGGGCATGGCGCGCGTGCATCTGGTCATCAACACCAAACGGATGTCCCGTCGGATCCGACAGCTGTTTGATGAAGGCCCCGCCTGCCTGTTGCCACGGCTTTCTATGGTCACTGATCTGGGCTCCTCTGGGGACATGACCCGCCTGCCCGCCGCCGTCCCACCATTGCGTCGACGGTTGGAGCTGACGCAGCTGATTTCCCGACTGTTGGATCAGGAACCCGATCTGGCTGCGCGTGCATCCCTCTATGACCTGGCCGACAGTCTGGCGACGCTGTTTGATGAAATGCAGGGCGAAGGCGTCCTGCCCGAAGCCATTCGCCAGCTCGACGTGAGTGATATGTCCGGCCACTGGGCACGAGCGCAGAAATTCATCGACATTGCTGAACATTTTGTCGGCTCGGATGATGAAGCCTTGGATGTACAGGCTCGCCAACGCCGCGTGGTGGAAAACCTAATCGAACACTGGCAAGTAACTCCCCCTGATCACCCTGTCATTCTGGCTGGGTCTACAGGATCGCGCGGCACAACCTTGATGCTGATGGAGGCGATTGCCCGCCTGCCCCAAGGCGCGTTGATCCTGCCCGGCTATGACTTTGACCAACCCGACAAGGTTTGGACAGAACTCGATGAGGCCCTGCTGTCAGAGGATCACCCCCAATATCGGTTCCGCAAACTTATGACGGCCTTGGGTCTGACCCCGAATCAGATTGAACCATGGGTGGCAACGCAGGCCCCCGCCCCCGCGCGCAATCGCCTAGTGTCTTTGTCCCTGCGCCCTGCCCCCGTCACAGACGCGTGGATGAGCGAAGGTCCACAGCTGACTGACCTGCCGCAGGCCATGGAAAACGTAACACTGGTCGAAGCGTCCTCGCCCAGAGACGAGGCGCTCGCCATTGCGTTGCGGCTTCGAGAGGCCGCCGAAACAGGGCAAACAGCCGCCTTGATCACGCCGGACCGGATGTTGACCCGTCAGGTCAGCGCCGCATTGGATCGGTGGGACATCTTGCCCGATGACAGTGCCGGTCTGCCCCTGCAACTATCGCCCCCCGGTCGGTTTTTGCGCCATGTCGCAGGGTTGTTCGTTGACCGTCTGACGGGTGAGTCCCTGTTGACGCTGTTGAAACATCCGCTGTGTCACGGCGGCGGGGATCGCGGCAATCATCTGCGTCATACCCGTGATTTGGAATTGGACCTGCGCCGCAATGGACCACCGTTTCCAGATGCCGAAAGCCTTGGCGGCTTTACCGAACGACGAGAGGTCACGCCCCATTGGCTCAGTTGGATCACAACGCAGTTTTGCGATCAAACCATGACAGGCGAGCTGCCGCTTAGAGCATGGGTGGACCATCTGCGCACTGTGGCCGAAGCAATATCCCTAGGCAGCCAACCGGAAACCGATGGCCCCTTGTGGGAAAAGAACGCCGGTCAAAAAGCGCTCAAGGTCCTCAACACTTTGACCGACGAAGCCCAGCATGGCGGAAATATGACAGCCCGCGATTTTGCTGACCTGTTGGGGGCATTGCTGGCTGGGGAAGAGGTGCGCGACCGCGATGCCCCGCATGAGCGTATCATGATCTGGGGAACGCTAGAGGCCCGTGTGCAAGGCGCAGATCTGATGATCCTAGGCGGATTGAACGAAGGCAGTTGGCCCGAAGCCGCCAGCCCTGATCCGTGGTTGAACCGCCAGATGCGGGATCAGGCCGGGTTGTTACTGCCGGAGCGGCGGATTGGGCTATCAGCGCATGACTATCAACAGGCCATCGCCGCGCCCGAAGTCTGGCTGACCCGCGCCACCCGATCTGATGATTCAGAAACCGTCGCCTCGCGCTGGTTGAACCGTTTGACGAACCTATTGCAGGGATTGCCTGATCAACAAGGCCCCGATGTCTTGCAAGACATGCGCAAACGCGGTCAAACGTGGCTGGATTGGGCCGAGGTTTTAGAAGACGCCCCCCGGATCGCTCCGGCCAAACGCCCGTCACCGCGCCCCCCGGTTCCTGCCCGACCCAGACAGTTGTCCGTGACCGAGATCAAACGTTTGATCCGTGATCCCTATGCGATCTATGCAAAACACGTGCTGCGGTTGAAGCCGTTGGACCCCTTGGTACAGGCCCCCGATGCCCTGTTGCGGGGGATTGTGATCCACGAGATCTTGGAAACGTTTATTCGTGACAGTTTGGAAGACCCGTCCATTTTGAACCGCCATGATTTTCTGGCCCGATCCAAGGATCTGCTTGAAACCCATGTGCCTTGGCCGACCGCGCGTAAGCTCTGGTTGGCGCGGATTGAACGGATTACGGACGCCTTTATTGCCAGCGAAATTGAACGTCGCAAGGACGGTGGACCCATCGCGTTTGAATCCAAACTGAGCCTCGCGCTGGACCCCCTAGATTTCAAACTGGTCGGACGTGCGGACAGGCTTGATCTGAACAGTCGTGGGGCGCTGCGGATATATGACTATAAAACGGGGGCACCCCCGACCCCTGCGCAGCAATCCAAGTTTGACAAACAGCTCTTGATCGAAGCTGCGATGGCCGAAGAAGGCGGGTTTGAGGGGATGGACCCGATGCCTGTCGCGCAGGCTGCATTCATTGGCGTTGGCGGCACTTTTAAGGAGGTTCCCGCGCCACTAGACAAAGAACCCCCGGCCAAGGTCTGGGCAGATCTGCGCACATTGATCGAGGCATATTTTGAACCGGATCAAGGCTTTACCTCGCGGCGGATGCTGCACATGGACACTGATATCGGCGATTATGACCAACTGTCCCGCTTTGGCGAATGGGATCGAACCGCTGACCCGATGCCCGAGGATCTGACATGAACGCGCGCAACGAAGCCACCGAACGTCAAGTCCAGGCGGCGCGCCCAAACGCGTCAACATGGCTGGCCGCAAACGCCGGATCGGGCAAAACGCGTGTTCTGACGGATCGCGTGGCGCGGCTGTTGCTCAGCGATGTACAGCCACAGCACATTCTGTGTTTGACCTACACCAAGGCCGCCGCAAGTGAGATGCAGAACCGGTTGTTCCAGCGATTGGGGCAATGGGCAATGCTGGATGATGCAAAGTTGTTATCCCAGCTAACCGATTTGGGCGTTGCTGGGGCGATCACGCCGGACCGATTGGCCCATGCCCGGACCTTGTTTGCCCGTGCAATCGAAACGCCCGGTGGATTGAAAATCCAAACCATCCACTCGTTCTGTGCCTCTTTGCTGCGCCGTTTCCCGTTAGAGGCTGGTGTTAGCCCCCAGTTTTCTGAGATGGAAGATCGATCATCCGCCCTATTGCGTGAAGAGATCGTTGATGCCTTTTCTGACGGGCCAGAGGCCCCGTTGGTCGACGCCATTGCGCGCTATGTGACGGACACTGGGTTTGACAGCCTGACACAAGCCATCACCCACAAACGAGCAGGTTTTGAATCCCCTTGCGATTGGGACGAATTACTGCGGGTTTTCGATCTGCCCGATGGGTTTGACGAACAGGCCATGTTGGATGCGGTTTACATGGGCGGAGAGGTTGAGCTGATCCAATCCATGCTGCCTGCGCTGATTGAAAGTGGTGGCAACAATGCCAAAGCCGCCGCGAAACTGGCGGCGTTTACGGATCGCACACTCGCTGCCCTGCCCGTGCTCGAAGGGGTTCTGCTGACAGGCGCCGGTGCAAAAGCCCCGTTCAGTGCAAAAGTTAACAGCTTCCCCACCAAGGCGCTGCGCGAAGGGGCGCTTGCACATTTGATGCCCCAGCTAGAGACGTTGATGTTGCGGGTTGAGGATGCGCGCGAGCGACGGTTGGCATTGGTTGCGGCACAGAAATCGCTGGCCCTGCACCAATTCGCGGCTGCTTTTTTGCCGGAATATGATCGCCGCAAACAGCTACGCGGCTGGCTTGATTTCGACGATTTGATCCTGAAGGCGCGTCAACTTTTGAACGACGCGTCGGTTGCGGCATGGGTGTTATACCGCTTGGACGGCGGGATTGACCACATTCTGGTTGACGAGGCGCAAGATACCAGCCCCGCGCAATGGGATGTGATCGAAAAGCTGGCCCAAGAATTTACCAGCGGCGAAGGGGCGCGATCCGGCGTGGAACGCACAATCTTTGTGGTCGGTGACAAAAAGCAATCGATCTATTCCTTTCAAGGTGCTGACCCCGAAGCCTTTGACCGCATGCAGCAGGAATTTGGCCATCGGTTGCGTGAAAGCGGGTCCAGCCTCGAGGATCTGACGCTCGAATTCTCATTCCGGTCCTCTGACGCAATTTTGCGCTTGGTGGATCTGGTGTTTGCAAACCGCGCAGAGGCTGGGTTTCACAAGGACTCTCTGCACCGGGCATTCAAGGCTGATCTGCCGGGGCGTGTGGATTTGTGGCCTGTGGTGGAAAAAGTGGACGACGATGATGACCGGGATTGGACCAACCCGGTTGATCGCACATCGACCCAACACCACACGGTTATCTTGGCCAAGCAGGTCGCGCGATCCATTCGGGAAATGATCGAAACCGGTGAAACAATTCCCGAAGACGGCTCTAAACCGGGTGAATTCGTGCGTCGTCGCGTACAACCCGGCGATTTTTTGATCCTTGTTCAGCGTCGCTCAGATCTGTTTGCTGAAATCATCCGGGCCTGCAAACAAGAACACTTGCCCATTGCGGGTGCGGACCGGCTTAAGGTTGGCGCGGAACTTGCGGTGAAAGACCTTGCGGCGCTGCTCAGCTTTTTGGCGACGCCCGAAGACAACCTGTCGCTTGCCACGGTTTTGCGTTCACCAATCTTTGGCTGGACAGAACAACAGCTGTTTGATCTGGCACATCGCCGCACGGATAAATACCTCTGGGCGGCCTTACGTACGCGCTCAGATGATTTTCCAGACACGTTGACCATTTTGAACGACCTGCGCGGTCAAACTGATTTCCTGCGCCCCTATGATTTGATTGAACGCGTTCTGACCCGCCACGATGGACGGCGCAAATTGTTAGGCCGTCTTGGTCCCGAGGCTGAGGATGGTATCAACGCGCTGCTCTCACAAGCACTGGCGTATGAACGTACAGATATTCCCAGCCTGACGGGTTTTCTGGTCTGGATGCAAACTGACGATCTGGAAATCAAACGCCAGATGGGTGGGGTCGGCAATATGATCCGCGTCATGACGGTGCATGGCTCCAAGGGGCTGGAAGCGCCAATTGTGATCTTACCTGATACTGGCACACGGCGCGCGCCCTCGGACGACGAAGTCATGCAGGCCGGTGAAACGCCGCTGTGGCGCATGTCCAAGGATCTGTCACCCGCAGCCATCACCAACGCGCGCGATGCGGCCCAAAACAAACAGATGAACGAACGACTACGCTTGCTCTATGTGGCGCTGACTCGAGCAGAAAAATGGCTGATCGTTGCGGCGGCCGGTGATTTGGATAAGAACGGCCAGAGCTGGTACCAAATGGTCGAGGCAGCGATGACCCCTGCTGGGGCAACTGCGATTTCAGACAACAGGTTGCGGCTGGAACACGGCGATTGGTCCGGCTTGCCGCTGGTCGAAGTTGAAGAAAAGATCAAACAGGTCTCACCCATGCCTGAGATCTTTCACCACCCTGCCCCCGAACCGGCTGCGGAACCTGCCACACTCAGCCCCTCTGATCTGGGCGGTGCCAAGGCTCTGCCGGGGGATCATGGGCAAGACGAAGAAACCGCCAAGCTGCGCGGAACACGGCTTCATTTGCTGTTGGAACACCTGCCGAACACAGACCCGGACACGTGGACAGAGACGAGTCGCCATATTCTCCCCAATGTTGCCGACTATATACGTGCCGAATTACTTGCTGAAACAGCATCCGTTCTCAATTCTGATGCATTGAAACCTGTCTTTGCCAGATCGGCCTTGGCCGAAGTTCCCGTTACCGCGACGCTGAACAGCCAGCGCATGCATGGAATCATCGACCGATTGATCGTGACAGAGACCGAGGTCTTGGCGGTTGATTTCAAGACAAACGCTACAGTTCCATCAACACCCGAGGTCTGCCCTGTTGGCTTGCTCAGGCAGATGGGGGCCTATGCACAGGCGCTAAGTCAGGTCTATCCCAACCATAAAATTGCCACCGCAATCCTGTGGACCCGATCCGCAACACTTATGCGCCTACCGCACGATATTGTGACAGATGCCCTGGCATGCGCCCAGATATCTTGACGCCCCCCGGTGGCACACCTACGTTCAGTTCCCAAGCGCATTCCATTCAGGAGACAGAATATGTCCACCGTAGCCGTCACCGACGAAACATTCGACGCCGAAGTCAAAAACTCTGACATCCCCGTAGTGGTGGATTTCTGGGCGGAATGGTGTGGCCCTTGCAAACAGATCGGCCCTGCTCTGGAAGAGCTGGCAGCTGAATACAACGGTCAGATCAAGATCGCCAAGGTTGATGTCGACAGCAACCCGAACTCTGCCGCCGCCATGGGCGTGCGCGGTATTCCAGCGTTGTTCATTTTCAAAGACGGTGAGGTGATTTCGAACCGTGCCGGCGCCGCACCCAAGGCCGCGCTGGCCAGCTGGATCAAAGACTCGATCTGATCCATCTTTGATATGCACGATCAAGGCGTCCCCTGAGGGCGCCTTTTTCATGTCTGGCCCTGAGGCAACATCGAAATTGGACCTTTCCCCCGGCCAACAACTGGGCAAAGTGACCGCATACAATGTTCAGGAGGCAACATGGCCAAAACACGGGTTCTTGTGGAGTTCGGCATGGGCAGTTCGCTCAGGCGCGAAGATTACACCGAGGCAGCACTGCGCGCGATCAAAGACGCGCTCTGGCACAATTCGGTCAACATGGCCGAGCTGTTTGATTTTCCGAAAGAAGCGATGATCATCGACGCAGAAATCGGCGTTCAGAAGCCAGAACAGGTTGATGTCGACTCGCTGAAGGCGATCTTTCCCTATGGCCAACCAACCATAACGGTGGTTCAGGGTGGATTGGACATCGAAAAAACACACACCGAAGGCAGCACGGTCATCGCAAATGCCGCCATTGTCGTCTCTTTCGATATGGAGCCCACAGCATGACCGAGAAACGCATCATTTTGGAAATGGGTATGGGGAATGACTTGTATGGTCAGGACTACACCAAAGCCGCCCAGCGCGCCGTGCAGGATGCATTGCACCACTCGTCGATCACCTTGTTTTCAAAGCTTGGCGTTGATCACACGGAAATGCGTGTTCAAGTGACGATCGGTGTGCAAAACCCGGATGACGTCGATTGTGATGTAGTGGCTGCTGATCTGCCGCGTGGCCGGGCCGAAGTGCGCGCCGTCAAAGGCGGGTTGGATGTCCATGACGCAGAGGCCGGAACGCATCACATCGTTGCAACTGCAGCAGTTGAGGCGTTTCTGCCCGATATGGCTGAAAAGTATAAGCTGTCCTAAAACGACAAAAGCCGCTCTGGTCCAGAGCGGCCTTAATCTAACAGGATTATCGGCATGGTTTAGACCAGCTCGATTTCCTTACGAGTCAATCCGATATCGTCCAGCTGACGATCGGTCAGAACTGACAAAGCTTTGCGTGTCGCACGGGCTTTGTTCCATTCGACCAAGTTGGATTTAACGTTGATAACCGCGTCAACGACGCGAAGAGTTGTGACGGCACCGATGGGTGCATGAGTGTGAGCAACAGTTGCCATTTTCGCGCTTCCTTATTTGATCTAACCGACCCCTTGTCGGCTATGAAGCTCATTTAGGTGTGTTCGCTGAGTCTCACAAATGCTGGATTCACAGGCCCGATTTGCACGCAATGCATAGCATATGGGCAAAAAATGCGCCGTTGCGTCCGGCTGCCCCACATCCCATATACAAATTCGCAGATAAAACGGAGGCTCCAATGGCAGACGATCAATTCCCCGGTTGGCACGGCACAACCATCATCGGCGTGAAAAAAGGCGACGAAGTTGTGATTGCAGGCGACGGGCAGGTTAGCCTTGGCCAAACCGTGATCAAAGGCACCGCGCGCAAGGTGCGCAAACTGTCACCCGGTGGGTTTGATGTGGTTGCAGGCTTTGCCGGATCCACAGCGGATGCCTTTACCCTGCTCGAGCGTCTGGAAACCAAGCTGGAGGCAACACCCGGTCAATTGGCACGCGCAAGTGTTGAGCTGGCCAAGGATTGGCGCACGGACAAATACCTGCAAAAGCTCGAGGCGATGCTGATCGTCACCGACGGCAAAGACATGTTTGTGATTACCGGGGCAGGGGATGTTCTGGAGCCCGAACACAATGTGGCAGCGATTGGATCAGGCGGAAACTTTGCCTTAGCAGCGGCCCGTGCCATGATGGACAGCGAAAAAGACGCCGAAACCGTTGCGCGCGATGCCATGGCGATTGCAGCGGACATTTGCGTCTACACAAACGGGCGACTGACCGTGGAGAAAATCGGAGGATAAGATGAATAGCCTGCTTGCCATTGCCGTCGGTGTTCTAACGGGGATCGGAGCGTCGGTGGTCAGCAGTTATTTTGGCCCAAGATGGCTAGACGAACACAGGGCACAAAAGAACAAGTCGCGCTTGGAGCCACGCGCTGAGCTGTTACGCAAACTCTTAGACGATCCCGACTATACCAGTCGCAATTTTCGCACCCTCAGAACAGTGACCGGCATGAAAGACGAAGAATGCCGAGATCTGCTGATTGAAATCGGCGCGCGCGGTGTCGTCACTGTGTCTGGAAATGAGGCTTGGGCGCTCATTTCCAAAAAGCCCCTCAATACAGCAGCGGATGAAAATGTTGCTGATGAGGATATCGGATAAAAGGGGCTGAGCCGAAGCTCAACCCCCTAAGGGCGGTCGTTGTGAGTGGTGGGTGCCCTTAGTTGATAGAAGCCACGCCCAGTGGAACACCGGCAACCTCGCACCAGATGTACACTTCGTTGAATTTGGAAACGTCCCAGGTCGCAGGAACGGCGTATTGCTGTTTGCCGGTCAGCTTAAGCAGCGCGCCCAGCTTGGTATCGGGGTCATATTTGCCATCTTTGCCAAATGCCACCCGTGGATCAGGGCCACCGTCCAGCGAGAAATCTTTGCCCAACTCAACAATGTAGCGATCGCCATCTTTGACAACTTTGACCGACCCGGTTGTCACGTGATTGCTAAGACCCTCAAAGGTGCCTTTAGCTCCGCCTGCCAGCGCGGCTCCGGTGCTTGCGATTGTCAGCGCCATGCCGGATGCGGCTGCGGCCAGAAACAGAGAACGACGATTGATCATGTGAGGGATCTCCCTTGGAAGTAGAGGCGATAGTGCCTTGGGGTGAGAGTTGGGCAAAACGAACTTCGAATGAAAGGGGGGCTCACAGCACACTGATCGGCCGTGTTCAGCCCGTGTTTTCGCGTGAGTGGCCCGTGATCATCTTGTGTTTTCCGCGCCCATGCTTAGGTTCCCGATAACCCAATTGGATAGAGTGATCATGACCGACCTGACCCCGCGCGAAATTGTTTCTGAACTGGATCGATTCATCATTGGCCAGAACGACGCCAAACGGGCGGTTGCTGTGGCGCTGCGTAATCGGTGGCGGCGCAAGCAGTTGTCTGATGACCTGCGCGAAGAGGTTTATCCAAAAAACATTCTGATGATTGGCCCCACCGGCGTTGGCAAGACTGAGATCAGCCGCCGATTGGCCAAACTGGCGCGCGCGCCGTTCCTTAAGGTCGAGGCCACAAAATTCACCGAAGTCGGCTATGTCGGACGCGACGTAGAACAAATTGTCCGCGATCTGGTCGATAGCGCCATTGCGATGACCCGTGAACACATGCGCGAAGACGTCAAGGCAAATGCTTACAAAGCCGCCGAAGACCGCGTGATCGAAGCCATCGCAGGCGAAGACGCCCGTGAAGGCACCCGCGAAATGTTCCGCAAAAAGCTGAAATCCGGCGAACTGGACGATACCATCATCGAGTTGGATCTGGCGGACAATTCGAATCCGATGTCGATGTTTGAAATGCCCGGTCAACCCGGTGGCGGTCAAATGGGCATGATGAACCTTGGCGATCTGTTCGGCAAAGCGATGGGCGGCCGGACCGTTAAACGCAAGTTGACCGTATCCGAAAGCTACGAAGTCTTGATCGGTGAAGAAGCAGACAAGCTATTGGATGATGAAACGGTGACCCGCGCCGCATTGGATGCCGTTGAACAGAATGGAATCGTGTTCCTTGATGAGATCGACAAAGTTTGTGCCCGTTCAGACGCCCGTGGCGGCGATGTCTCGCGTGAAGGGGTTCAGCGCGACCTATTGCCTTTGATCGAAGGCACCACAGTTTCCACAAAACACGGTGCGGTTAAAACCGATCACATCCTGTTTATCGCATCGGGCGCGTTCCATATCGCCAAACCCAGCGATCTGTTGCCCGAGCTTCAGGGGCGTTTGCCGATCCGGGTAGAATTGCGCGCACTGACCGAAGAGGACTTTGTCCGTATATTGACCGAAACCGACAACGCGCTGACCCTACAATACACCGCGCTGATGGGCACAGAAGAGGTCGCCGTCAGCTTTACCAAAGACGGGATCGCGGCGCTGGCCAAGATCGCGGCTGATGTAAATCAGTCGGTTGAAAACATCGGGGCGCGCCGTTTGTACACTGTGATGGAGCGAGTCTTTGAAGAGCTTTCGTTCACCGCGCCAGATCGGTCAGGCGAAGCGATCATCGTAAATGCGGAGTTTGTCGAAACCAATCTGGGTGCGCTTTCAAAATCGACAGATATCAGTCGCTACGTTCTCTAGACGTTACCAAAAAATCCGTTAGCTTGGATCGTATCTGTTAGCGGAGCGATCCAAGTGCGATTTTTTCTAATCTGTTGTGTTACACTCTGGCTCGCCTCTTGTACGGACCGTAGTTATTCCCCCATCTATCCAGAAGCCTTGGAAGTTGGCGCGCCCTTTACCGTTTTTGCAGCGACCAGTCGCGCCCAAGAAAGCGATGGAACCTTTGGATTTCGCCGGTCAGAACAGCTGAGCCTTTTGGAATTGACCGTCTCAATTCCCCCAAACCATACACCTGGCGAATTGAAGTTTGGGTATGCAAACCCAAAACCCAAAACAGAATTCACATTGGCCCAACAAACTGAATTCAATAGCTTTCAGACCTTTGAGACACGGCTGACAGATTACATTCAACAGAAAAAGGCAGGGCCTAAAGAGGTTACGATCTTTGTCCATGGCTATAACACGACGCAGAATGAGACCGCTTTTCGGGCTGCCCAGTTAGCGCATGATGTCAAACTACCCGGTGCATTGGTGTTGTATTCATGGCCAAGTCGCGCCCGCGCCTTCGGCTATGCCTATGACTACGACAGTATGTTGTTTGCTCGCGATGGGCTGGAAAAACTCATTCGCGAGGTCAAAAGGACAGGGGCAGAGCGTATCATTCTGCTCGCTCATTCAATGGGGTCCGCTCTCACTATGGAAATGCTGCGCCTGGTAGAGACAAATGATCCCGGTTGGGCCAAGCGCCATTTGGGAGGTATTGTCCTGATTTCGCCCGATCTGGATGTGGATGTCTTTCGGTCCCAGATGAATAGGATCGAACATATTCCCCAACCGTTTGTCATCATGGTTTCTGAAAAGGATAAGGCGCTGAATGTATCTGCTCGCCTACGCGGAACGTCTGACAGTGAACGGTTGGGCAACATAAGCTCAATCGACAAGATCGCCGATCTTCCCATTGAGATTATCGATACAACTGCTTTCTCCTCTGATGCAGCCTCGTCTCACTTTGTCACAGCAACTTCACCTGCTTTAATCGCATTGTTAAATTCTGCGCGCTCCATGAGCGACACCTTTGGGCCTGAGGATTTCGGTCTCAATGTAGCTGGTTCAAGCGTGCGTCAAATAGCGAATGGTGCGACTGAAATTGCTTTGACACCAGGCACCAGTTTAGCATCGGAGAGCCGGTGAGTCTTCTCACTTTTAGGACCTACCTGTCGAACAATGCACCTTGGTTGGCCGCTGGCGGGTTATTGACCCTGTTGTCCAGTTTTGGACAGACTTTCTTTATATCGATCTTTGCCGGTGAAATCCGGGTTGCGTTCGACCTGAGCCATGGAGAATGGGGTGGGTTGTATTCGATTGGCACCACAGCATCGGCGGTGGTTATGGTTTGGGCCGGCACGCTCACCGATATGTTTCGGGTGCGAAAACTAGGCCCTATTGTCCTGTTTGGATTAGCGCTGGCCTGCCTTGCAATGGCTTTCAACAGTTGGGTTGTTGCCCTTCCGATTGTTATTTTTGCGTTGCGGTTCTTTGGCCAAGGCATGAGCAGCCACATCGCAATGGTCGCGATGGCGCGTTGGTTCACCAAGACACGGGGCAAAGCGATGTCCATTGCAACACTAGGGTTTGCCTTGGGAGAAGCGACACTGCCTTTGGTATTTGTGGCGGCCATGACCGTTGTTGACTGGCACCTATTGTGGGTCATTTCTGCCGGGATATGCTTACTTGGAATTCCAATTCTAATGCGTCTGTTGCGCCACGAGCGCACACCACAAAGCATGTCCGAAAGCTATGACTCAACCGGGATGGAGGGGCGTCACTGGACACGCGGGGACACCCTGCGCAACCCGTTGTTCTGGTTTATGGTTCCCGCCCTGTTGGGCCCGTCCGCCTTTAGCACTGCATTCTTTTTTCATCAGGTGCATTTCGCGGAAATCAAAGGTCTAACGCACGTTGAATTGGTCGCCTTTTTTCCTGTTTACACAGTGCTTTCTATCATCGCGATGATGGCATCCGGCTGGGCACTGGATAAAATTGGAACGCCCCGCCTGATGCCATATTCACAACTGCCAATGGTCGCGGCGTTTTTGTTTTTTGCCTTCGGATCCGGAAACGGAATGATCTTTGCAGGGTTTTTGTTCTTGGCCCTGACTGCTGGGGCAAATGCGACCCTGCCCAACGCGTTTTGGGCCGAATTCTATGGCACGGCGCACATCGGATCTATCAAAGCCATGGCAGCGGCCTTGATGGTATTGGGGTCCGCAATCGGACCTGGTGTCACCGGCGTGCTAATTGATTTCGGGGTAGGGATTGAAGCACAGTTCATAGGCGTGGCCGGGTATTTCGTTTTCGTGACCGTTTTGATGGTCATGGGCATACGTCGGGCGACACCTTCGCTTTAACGATTCCGTTTGAGATACACGTAATATGCCCCATCGCCACCATGGCTGATGTGTGCCTGCGTTACTTGCAACACGGCCTGCGCCAAAGGGGGCAGGGAGAGCCATTGCGGTACCTGATTGCGCAACACGCCGCGCGGGGTGGGGATGGGCCCCGGTTCGTCCCGATCCTTACCTTTGCCGGTAATCACCAAAACCAACCGCTTACCCGAAGCCTGTGCGCCCAGAATGAACCTGTTTAATGCAGGATGAGCCGTATCCACACGCATCCCGTGCAAATCTAGCCGCCCTTCGGGTTTCAGTTTACCACGCTTCATTTTACCAAAGGATTTGTGGTCCATTTGAACAGGTGTATGCGCCAGCATATGAGAAATCGCGGGTTTCAGGCTATGCTTAGCAGGCTTTGGCATCGCCTTGTGACCCAAAACAAAGGGTTCGATCCTTGGCGTCGACACTGAGGGCATCTTGTGCACCGCTTGTGGGGCCGGAACAGCGGCCTCAAACCGATGCGGGTGCAATCGTTCTGCTTTTTGCGCTACTTGCTGCCACAACTCGAGCTCGGATTTTGTGAGTTTTCGCCGTGACATCAGAATCCATCCGGCAAAAGCGCATACGCCCGTTGAATAGGCAACAAAACCACCATCCGGCCCGGATCACGCAAACGCCCCGCAGCGTCTCCCGCGCCATCGCCCGTTCCAAAAAAGATATCCGCCCGTTGCGCGCCTTTGATAGCAGACCCGGTGTCTTGTGCGATCATAAGACGGCGCATTTTGCCTGCTCCGTCTTTTTCAACCCAAACAGGGGCCCCAAGCGGCGTGTAAGAAGGGTCAACCGCGACGCTGCGCAAGGCAGTGATCGACCGGTTCATCGCTCCCAATGGTCCTTTGTCGGCAGAAACCCGGCTGACCTCGCGGAAAAAGACATAAGACGGATTATGCATCAACAGTTCGATCCCATCGATCGGGTTACGCCGCACCCAGTTCTTGATGACCTGCGCACTCACTTGATGCGCCTTATAGACACCTCGGCGGACCAACTCGACCCCCACAGAGCGATAAGAATGACCATTTGCGCCGCCATAACCAACCCTTACGGATTGCCCGTCAGGCATACGTATTCGCCCTGATCCCTGAATCTGCAGAAAGAACAATTCAACCGGATCATCGACCCATGCGATTTCCAGACCACGATTATCCATCACTCCACTGGTCAGGATTTCCCGACGGCTCAACCAAGTTGAGGCTGCCTTTGCTTCGCGCGGTAGTTTATAGATCGGGTATTTAAATCGATCGGTCCGATACCGTGATCCATCGAGTTCGGGTTCGAAATATCCAGTAAACATGGCATCTTTCCCGTCTTCGATCAAAACAGGCCGAAAAAACAATTCGAAAAAAGAACGCGCTGTTTCTACGGTTTGAGATTGAGCAACCGCGCATAGCGACTGCCAATCCGGGTCATTAAAATCACCGCAGGTATTCATGAACACAGACAACGCCGCGCCATGATCATCTTTTGACCAGCCATCAAGCTGATCAAAAGATAGAATTTTATGTGAGAGTTCGGGGTCGGACGCTGCGCCCGATGCGGTCATCATGGCACCAGCCAATATAACCGACCGGAGCGCGGCAATCATGCGTCCGTGGCGACAAGCAGCCAGTTTGGATCATCTGTGCCCATCGCACGGGCAAAGGTCCAGCTGTCTTTCTGACGCTTGACTGTATTTGGATTACCTTCGACGATATCCCCGCCGCGATCACGCACAACCGATGTGAGCTCGGCGACAAATCGCATGGTTATTTCTGCTTTGTTGGTGTCTTTGTCGAACGCAACATCCACGATGCTGGTTTCGCGTACACCGATAAACTCAGCTTCGATGCTCAGACCCTGATCTTCGCGGTGGGACACCACCGAGACAAAGGTTTCGAATACATCCTCGGCGAGGAACGGTTGAATATCGTTCAGATCCCCACGTTCAAAGCCCATAACGATCATCTCATAGGCACCACGCGAGCCTTGTACGAAATCACTGACCGAGAAACCCGGTTCAATGCGCTTCATCGCTGCCAGATTTTGCGCCAGCTCGCTGTCTTCGGGAACATGGTCGGTAATATCGCGATCTGGTCCGCCGTCGATGACTTCAAAATCACGGCGCGTCTTAGACGCAGGTTGCATCGGTTCAGGCGGTTTTTCATAACCTTCCCGTGTGCCTAAAACGTTTTTAAGGCGCAGGATCAGGAATACGGCAATGCCGGCCAAAACCAAAAGCTGGATCAGGGGTGAGTTCATTTCATCCTCGTTTCAGGCATGAGGCTTTGTAAGCTGGGCCTCAGACCCTTATGTAGGTCACGGATAGGGGCAAGTCCACCGTCCAGCCTATAGGAAAGGAAAGTGAAAATGTATCTGTTCTTGGCTTTTTTGCTGGTTCCGATTGTAGAAATCGCCCTGTTTATTCAGGTGGGCGGGTTGATCGGGCTATGGCCAACGCTTGCAATCGTAGTGATCACTGCGGTTTTGGGTACATGGCTGGTGCGGACACAAGGTCGCATGGCAATGGGACAATTGCAGCAATCTTTCTCCACTTTGAATGATCCGACTGAACCTCTCGCGCATGGAGCGATGATCCTTTTTTCTGGTGCTCTGCTTTTAACGCCTGGATTTTTTACCGATGCGGTTGGGTTTGCCTTGCTGATCCCTGCCGTTCGTGTGGGTGTGTTTCGTTACCTCAGCTCCAAAGTGAAGGTGTCGCAATTCCAGATGGGAACTGGGGCACAATTCCACCAAACACGCCACGGTCAAGGCCCAGCTTACAAACAAGGGGATGTGATTGACGGTGATTTCGAAGAAGTCCGCAAGCCGCGTGATCCTAATGCCCCAGCATCAGGTTGGGTCGAGGGTCCTGACCGCCATTGAGGTGATCTGACCAAGCTGATAAGCATTGGCAGATTTGATTTTGAGGAGTAGTTCCATGGCCGACAACGGCGAAGATACAGCGGCACAAGCCCCAGCAGCACCGCAGGTCCAGATGAGCGTTTTGTCGCAATTCATCCGTGACTTGTCCTTTGAAAATGTGATGGCTCAAAAGGGCACTTCGGGCGAAGTTCAGCCTGACGTCAACGTTCAGGTTAATCTGGATGCCAAAAAGCGCCCGGCAGATCACCAGTACGAAGTTGCGATCAAACTGAACATACAGTCCAAAGCTAAAGGCATGGAAGACGTTCTGTTTGTGTTCGAATTGGACTATTGCGGCATCTTCCACGTCGAAGGTGTGCCGGAAGACCAGCTGCACCCGTTCCTGTTGATCGAATGCCCTCGGATGCTGTTCCCGTTCCTGCGTCGGATCGTCAGCGACATCACCCGTGACGGTGGCTATCCTCCGCTCAACCTCGACAACATCGACTTTGTTGCTTTGTATCGCAACGAACTGGCGCGCCTGCAGGCCGCACAAGCAAACCAAACAGCAGACGCCTGATCTGTTTAACGCACCTGATACCGATCAGGTGCGTTTCCACAGGGCGCCATCTCCCAATTTATCGACAAAACCCTGATGTGCCACGCGCTCTTCTTCAGTCACGCGCGACGGTAAGGGGTTGGGCCGCGCTGTCGGACGCCAAATCTCGGTCACGCCCTGCTCATTCGATGTAGCGGCACTGGATAGCGCAAAATCAGGTTGCCGCCCCCCAATAAGTTCAAGATAGACCTCGGCCAAAATCTCGGAATCGAGCAGAGCGCCGTGCAAAGTTCGCGACGTATTGTCGATGTGAAACCGTCGACACAACGCATCCAAAGTTGCCGGGGACCCCGGGAATTTTTTCCGGGCGATCGCCAATGTATCCAACGCTTGCGACATAGGAAGCTCTGGCAAACCCATCCAACGCAATTCGGCGTTCAGGAATTTCATATCAAAGGACGCGTTGTGGATCACCAGAGTTGAATCGCCAATAAAATCCAAAAACGCCTGACCAACCTGCGCAAACAGGGGTTTGTCTTTCAGGGTTACGGCCCCGGGCTTAGGCGGTTGCGGCGGTTCCAAAAGGTCCGGGCCGATACCATGAACCCCAAACGCGCCTTCGGGCATAGAACGTTGTGGGTTAATGTATTGATGATAGGTTTTGCCGGTGGCCATGTGGTTCCACAGCTCAACCGCCCCGATTTCAACAATCCGATCACCGCTATCGGGATCAAATCCAGTTGTTTCAGTATCAAGTGCGACTTCACGCATCTTTCAATCCTGCTCTTATCTTGGCCACGATGTCACGCACCTGCGAGCGTGCTTGGTCCAATGTATCTGTCTGGATGACATAATCTGCTTGGGCGCATTTTTCGTCATTGGGCATCTGTTTTGCCCGGATCTGTTCAAACTGGGCCAAGGTCATTGTTCCGCGCGCTAAAACGCGGTCCTGTTGAACCTCGGGAGAGACCGAAACACAGGCCACTGCGTCCATGGCTGCGTTGCCGCCCGTTTCAAACATCAACGGCACATCAAACACCAAAATGTCAGCTGTTGCGGTTTCCTTGAACTGAGCGCGATCCTGACCAACCAATGGATGCACAATCTGTTCAATCTGCTTTAACGCGTTTGGGTTTTCACCAATGATCCGCTTTAAGGCGACTCGGTTGACGGCGCCATCTTCGATAGCATCCGGAAACGCAGCCCCCATCGGGTCAACGGCAGCGCCACCAACCACATACAAGCGATGTACCGCAGCATCCGCATCCCAAAGGGCACAGCCCTCGTCGACGAACATCTGAGCTGTGGTGCTTTTTCCCATGCCTATGGACCCGGTCAGTCCTAAGAGAAAATTCATCTCAGGGCCGCTGCACGTGTTGCAGAATCCACCGCTGGACGTTCACCGAACCACCGTTCAAATCCAGGAACAGCTTGATGAAGCAACATGCCAAGCCCGTCTACAGTCACACAGCCTGCTTCTTCGGCTTCGAGCAATAGATTTGTTTTGAGCGGGGCGTAGACAAGATCGGTAACCACCGCGTCTTTCTGTAATCCATCAAGTGGGACACGTAATTCACGTTGGCCCATCATGCCCAAAGAAGTGGTGTTGACCACTAACTTGGCCTCTTCAATCACATTGCCGGCCTGAACCCATTCGACCACGCGTATTCTCTGACCGAAATCTTCACGCAGTTTGTCTGCCCGCAGGCGTGTTCGGTTGGTGAGAATGATTTCGGGCACGCCAACCTCGCACAGGGCTGAAACCACCGCCCGGGAGGCACCGCCAGCGCCAAGAACAACGGCAGGTCCCGAGGTCGGATCCCAATCCGGCGCCCCAGCGCGCAGGTTTTCCATAAACCCGTATCCGTCGGTGTTATCCGCGTGGATTTTGCCATCCGGTAGGAAAATCAGTGTATTTGCCGCTCCGATCAGCGTTGCGCGATCTGTAATCTGATCCGCGATCTGCATCACCGCCTCTTTGTGGGGAACAGTGATGTTCACACCTACAAATCCAGCCTTTGGCAGGCTGCGCAGAACTTGTTCCAAATTCTCAGGCGCCACATCCATTGGAATATAATGTCCATCAAGCCCATAGGTCTGCAACCAGTGACGATGAAGCCGCGGAGACCGTGAATGCGCGATCGGGTGGCCAATCACCCCGGCCAATGGAATCTTGTGTTCGGTCATTGTTCGATTACCCCCCGCAGCGTCAGGAAATTAAGTAGCTCCAGTAGGGGCATACCCAAAACGTTAAAATAGTCTCCGTCAATGTTCGAAAACAGACGAACACCTTCTTCTTCAAGTTTATACGCCCCAACCGCATGTTGAATACTGTGCCAATTTCGGTCGACGTAGTCTTGCAGGTAAGCATCAGAGCTGTCGCGCATCCGCAACCGAACTTGACCGACATGACGCCAAATTGGTTCACCATCCTGATAAATCACCGCAGCCGACAGCAACATATGCCGATTACCGCGCATCGCTTGTAGCTGTTGCACTGCATCTTTGGGTGATTTCGGTTTGGAAAGCAGCTGTCCGTTAAAGTCCAACACCTGATCACAGCCCAGAACCATGGCCCCGGGGGTTTTGTCACTGATCTTGCGCGCTTTCATTTCCGCCAGAGCATCGGCGATATCGCGCGGCGATGCCTGTTCAGCACGCAAAGCATGCTTAATAGTTTCTTCATCGACCCGTGCCACTTTAACTAAAAATGGGACGGCGGCGTTTTCCAGCAGCTGAGCCCGAATAGCGGACCCCGACGCAAGAATAAGGGGGATAGACATGTGGATAACCCCGTCTGCAAGGCGTTGAGTGTTCTTGCATGGTTTGTATGGTTTTACGCTTGCCACGCAACCCCAGAGGTTTCGTGAAAATCTTCTCTGAGTCGTTCAAGCTCTATCCTTTTGGGGTAAGGATAACTTTAAAACTTAGAATAACTCACAGACTCACACTCCATCAACAAGTTATCCCCAAAATGCGCTCACATACATCAATATTAAGACATTGATTTCAAATAACTAAATTCAAAAATTCCAAACATGTGTGTGAACCGAGATGGATTTACCCTCATGGGGATAAGCGCTTGGGTAACATAATTATCCACGAAAATTATCCTCCCTACAAAACCATCATCCTTTCTCTTCTTATATTTATTTAATAAGGACTCCCTGACACCGCGAGGATCACATGACGGATTTACTCTTCACGCTGTACCCTTGGGTAAAGTCACTGCACATCATGGCGGTTCTGTCTTGGATGGCTGGACTGTTCTATTTGCCCAGATTGTTTGTTCATCATGTTGAGCAGGCACAGTCAGTCGAAGGTGCATCAGAAATCTTTACAATGATGCAGGGAAAGCTGCTTTATATCATTATGAGACCAGCAATGATCGTCGCTTGGGTCTGTGGCCTGATCATCGTGGCAACGCCTGGGATTGTTGATTGGAACTATTTCTGGCCTTGGACCAAGGGCGCAGGGGTAATAGCTATGACAGGGTTCCATATTTGGCTCGCCAAGCGCCACAAAGACTTTGTTGCGGGTCAGAATACTCTGTCAGGCCGTCAGTACCGCCTCATGAACGAGGTTCCGACCGTTTTGATGATCATCATTGTCCTATCGGTCATTCTGAAATTCTGAGTGATATTTGACTCAGACGTTCAGCTCGCCTATGTAACCGCCAACACGCCCGTCCTGGGCGAAGTGTATTCCATTTTTGAATGTCTGTGACGCGCTACTGGCGCACAAAGGTCGTATATCCATGACAACTGAATCCCTGAACCTTGCTGATCTCAAGGCGCAAACCCCCAAGAACCTGCTTTCCATGGCAGAAGACTTGGAAATCGAAAATGCATCCACGATGCGCAAGGGTGAGATCATGTTCCAAATTCTGCGCGAACGCGCGGATGAGGGATGGGCTGTAGGCGGCGATGGCGTTCTTGAGGTGCTGCAGGATGGTTTCGGCTTTTTGCGGTCTCCTGAAGCAAATTATTTGCCGGGTCCAGATGACATCTATGTTTCGCCTGACATGATCCGCCAGTATTCGCTGCGCACCGGTGACACGGTCGAAGGTCAGATGAAAGCACCTATGGACACAGAGCGCTATTTCGCTTTGACCAACGTGACCAAAATCAACTTTGAAGACCCTGAAAGAGCGCGTCATAAGATTGCATTCGATAACCTGACACCGCTCTATCCTGATGAGCGGCTTAAGATGGAAGTCGAAGATCCAACGATCAAAGATAAATCAGCACGTGTGATCGATCTGGTGTCACCAATTGGTAAGGGTCAGCGATCCTTGATCGTGGCGCCGCCGCGGACTGGTAAAACAGTGATTTTGCAGAACATTGCGAACTCGATCGAGAAAAACCACCCCGAGTGCTATTTGATCGTTCTGTTGATCGACGAACGGCCCGAAGAAGTTACGGACATGCAGCGTTCGGTTAAGGGAGAGGTTGTGTCGTCGACCTTTGACGAGCCTGCCACACGCCACGTTGCTGTGTCTGAGATGGTTATCGAAAAAGCGAAGCGCCTTGTCGAGCATAAACGAGATGTTGTGATCCTTCTTGATTCGATCACAAGACTTGGTAGAGCATTCAACACCGTAGTGCCATCTTCGGGTAAAGTTCTGACCGGTGGTGTTGATGCAAACGCTCTGCAGCGTCCCAAACGATTCTTTGGTGCGGCCCGGAATATCGAAGAGGGTGGATCGTTGACAATTATCGCCACTGCTCTGATTGATACCGGCTCACGTATGGACGAGGTAATCTTTGAAGAATTCAAAGGGACTGGTAACTCAGAAATTGTTCTGGATCGTAAGATCGCTGATAAACGAGTGTTCCCAGCTATCGACATTCTTAAATCTGGAACACGTAAGGAAGAACTGTTGGTCGACAAAGGGGATCTTGCTAAGACGTTTGTGCTGCGCCGTATTCTTAATCCGATGGGCACCACAGACGCGATTGAATTCTTAATGTCCAAGTTGAAGCAAACCAAATCGAATGGTGATTTCTTCGACTCGATGAACACATAAATTCAGGCTAAAATCTCGGGGCCTTCGAATGGATACAATATTCGCCTTGGCCAGTGCGCAAGGGAAAGCTGGCGTAGCCGTGATCCGGGTATCCGGACCACGGTCTAAGTCTGCAGCTGAACAACTGTGTGGTTGTCCGTTACAAGATCGTGGTATGACGCTACGGTGTTTGCGTGGGTCTGATGACAACAGGCTGGACGATGCGCTTGTCCTAACATTTGCAGCGCCAGCCAGTTTTACCGGTGAAAATGTTGTTGAATTTCAAATACATGGAAGTGTTGCAACAGTAAATGCAGTGCTTCGTGCTTTGTCTGATATTGATGATCTACGTTTGGCAGAGCCAGGTGAATTCACCCGCCGTGCCCTAGAAAACGGTAAGCTTGATCTGGCCCAGGTTGAAGGGTTGGCTGACCTTATCGAGGCTGAAACCGAAGCACAGCGTAAGCAAGCGCAAAAGGTTTTGGCCGGTGACTTGGGTAGGTTGGCTGATCGCTGGCGCAAAGATTTGATTCGTGCGGCGTCCTTGTTAGAAGCCGTGATTGATTTTGCAGATGAAGATGTTCCCGTTGATGTGACACCCGAGGTGTTGGATTTGATGGCTTCTGTGATGGATGATCTAGAAAAAGAAGTTTCTGGTGTAGGTATTGCAGAACGGATTCGTACGGGATTTGAGGTTGCAATCGTTGGCCCACCAAATGTCGGAAAATCTACTTTGTTGAATGCCTTAGCTGGTCGGGATGCAGCGATAACATCCGAATATGCTGGCACGACGAGAGATGTGATTGAGGTTCGAATGGACCTTTCTGGATTGCCTGTGACATTGTTGGATACTGCTGGTATTCGCGAAACCGAAGACGTTGTCGAAGGTATGGGAATCGCTCTTGCCCGAAGACGGGCAGAGGCAGCGGATTTGCGGGTGTTTTTGGTTGAAGATATCAAAACAGTAGACGTGCAACGTCAACGCGATGATATTCATATACTTCCAAAAGCAGATGAGCGGAGCTGTGTAGATGGCGCGATCTCAGGAAAGACAGGGGTAGGGGTGTCTGAACTTGTAACATCTGTGTCTGATATCTTGTCTGAACGCAGTATGGGTGCAGGTACAGCAACGAGAGAAAGACACAGAACTTCCATGCTGTATGCGTTGCAATCAATGACAGAGTGTAGGGCTGTTTTGAATTCTGGGCCGGATATGTATGATATAGCGGCAGAAGAACTTCACACCGCCATCAGATCCTTGGAAGCCTTGGTGGGTCGGGTCGATGTTGAGAACTTGTTGGACGAAATTTTCGCGAGTTTCTGTCTTGGAAAATAGGGAGTGTTTCACGTGAAACATTCAGACTTTGATGTAATAGTTATTGGTGCCGGACATGCTGGCACCGAGGCGGCACACGCGTCTGCACGAATGGGCGCCAAGACCGCGCTGGTTACGTTCAGTAAAAATGACATTGGGGTGTTGTCCTGTAACCCAGCTATAGGTGGTCTTGGTAAAGGTCATTTGGTCCGAGAAATAGACGCGTTGGATGGCGTAATGGGACGTGTTGCCGATGCGTCTGGAATACAATTTCGCCTTCTGAACAGACGCAAAGGGCCAGCAGTCCAAGGACCGCGCACCCAAGCAGATCGCAAATTATATCATAAACATATGCTTCAAGAGACAATGTCCCGATCAAACCTACATGTAATTGAAGGTGAAGTGATTGATATAGGTGTTAAGGATAGTAAAGTCGCAGGAGTAATCCTTGCTAATGGTGATGAGATTTCTTCACTTAAAGTAATCCTCACATCGGGCACTTTTCTAAGAGGCAAGATACTAATTGGATCTGAATCCAATAGCGGAGGCCGAATGGGGGATAAACCCTCTATTCGTCTGGCGAAGAGGCTTGAAGATCTGGACTTGCCTTTAGGGCGCTTGAAAACAGGTACACCGCCTCGTCTGGATGGAAAAACGATAAAGTGGGAAGGTCTAGAAAAACAAAAGGGTGACGACACACCGACGTTCTTTTCTTTCATGACGAAAGCAACCAGTACGCCACAAATCTCATGTTCGATCACGCACACAAACGAACATACACACGAGATAATCAAGGAAAATCTCGAAAAATCAGCGATGTATGGCGGACATGTAGAGGGCGTCGGACCTCGATATTGTCCGTCTATCGAAGACAAAATTGTGAGATTCTCCGACAAGACTTCTCATCAGATTTTTCTGGAGCCGGAAGGAATTGATGACACGACTGTATACCCAAACGGGATTTCTACATCACTTCCTCTTGAGATCCAGAAGAAATATGTACGATCCATTTCAGGTTTGGAGAAAGTCGAAATTCTGCAACCTGGGTATGCAATCGAATATGACTACATCGATCCGCGAGTTTTAAGTGGAAACCTAGAGCTAGACCGGATTTCCGGCCTCTACCTAGCCGGTCAGATCAACGGAACGACCGGATATGAAGAGGCAGCAGCTCAAGGCTTGGTAGCTGGGTTAAGCGCAGTGCGCTCTCTTAGGGGACAGGAACCGCCGATGTTTGAGAGATCTTCGAGCTATATCGGGGTAATGATCAATGATCTTACGACACGAGGTGTTTCTGAGCCATATCGAATGTTCACTTCACGTGCTGAGTTCCGACTTTCCCTTCGTGCTGATAATGCCGACCAGAGGTTAACTGATTTCGGTTTGTCTCTTGGGTGTATTGAACAACCGCGTCAGGGAGTTGCGTCTGCTAAGATAGAGAAGCTCAAGGGCGTGACTCATTGTCTGAACAGTCAAAGCTTTACTCCAAAACAAATTCAAGATGTTGGGATATCAGTAAGCCAGGATGGAAGCCGCAGAGATGGCTTAGCTATCTTAGCTTTCCCGGATGTTCAATTCGAAGACATTCTGCGACTAATCCCACGTCTTGCCGATGTTGACCCAGAGACCCGCCGTCAAATAGAGCGAGATGCACTATATTCTCACTATATTGAACGGCAGGCCCGGGATATATTGGCGATGAAGCGTGATGAGGGCATAGAAATCCCACCTGATTTCGATTACTCCGCTTTGTCCAGCCTATCTAATGAGCTAAAAACAAAGATGGAACACCATCGACCTAGGAATCTCTCTCAAGCGTCTAAGATTGAAGGTGTAACTCCTGCGGCCTTGACGCTCTTGCTAGCACACATCCGAAAGTCTGAAAAAGTTCGGAGACGACAGTGAATATCACCGCAGATAACTTGGATGTTTCACGTGAAACATTCGAAAAATTGGAAGCATTTGATGAACTTCTGAAAAAGTGGAATCCCAAAATAAATTTAGTTTCTCGGAAGAGCTTAACTGATGTGTGGGTTCGGCATATATCAGATTCTCTTCAGGTCTACAGGTGCTTAAACGCCAGCGGACATTGGGTTGACCTGGGAAGCGGCGGCGGTTTCCCAGGAGTGATCGTCGCAATAGTAGCGTCAGTAGAAAACCCCGGGTTGAACGTTACACTTGTTGAAAGTGACCAGCGAAAATCGGCCTTTCTCAGGACGGTATTGCGTGAAACTGGATCGGTAGGCACGGTAATAGCTGATCGCATTGAGAATATAGAACCACTCGATGCCGATATCTTATCCGCACGTGCTTTGTCGGACCTTCCTAGGCTTTTGGAGTTTTCACAAAGACACCTGAAATCCACTGGCATTGCATTGTTCCCCAAGGGGGCAACATGGAAAAAAGAAGTCGAAGAGGCAAAGCAAGAATGGAACTTTGACTTTGAAGCAGTTAAAAGTGTGACAGAACCCTCTGCAGTTGTACTAAAGATCAAAGGAGTTGAACTTGCCTGATCTTTCACGCCCAAACGGACCGAGAATTATCGCCGTTGCAAATCAAAAAGGCGGTGTTGGTAAGACCACAACTGCAATAAATTTGGCATCTGCGTTGGTTGAAACTGGCCTGAAAGTTCTGATTGTAGATCTAGATCCACAGGGAAATGCGTCAACTGGGTTGGGGATTGAGGACCGGGCTGCCACTACCTATGAGCTGCTGGTAGATGATCTGCCGATAAATGATGTAATTCAAGAGACTGAAATACGGGGGTTGTCGATTATTCCCGCGACGGTTGACTTGAGCTCTGCAGATATCGAGTTGATTTCAAACGAAAAACGAAGCTTTCTGTTACATGATGCGCTACGCCAAACCGCGATGGATAGGTATGGGTGGGATTACATTTTGATTGATTGTCCTCCATCTTTGAACTTGCTCACTGTCAACGCGATGGTAGCTTCTGATGCTGTATTGGTTCCTCTTCAAAGTGAATTCTATGCACTAGAAGGGCTTTCACAACTTATGCTTACAATTCGTGAAGTACGTCAAACAGCTAATCCAAATCTCAGGATCGAGGGAGTTGTTCTGACGATGTACGACAAGCGAAATAACCTCTCTCAGCAGGTTGAAAAGGATGCACGAGACAATTTGGGTGAGCTCGTATTTGAAACTAAAATCCCACGGAACGTACGTGTTAGCGAAGCACCGTCATATGCAGTACCGGTGTTGAGCTATGATACGAACTCAATGGGTGCGGTTGCTTATCGCGAACTTGCCGCAGAACTGCTAAGTAGACACACGAACGTTGTATCTTAAGCAACTAGGAGGACTCTGAATTGGCATCCAAAAACTCAAAACCGCGTGGGTTGGGCCGTGGCCTCTCTGCTTTGATGGCTGATGTTTCTCAAGACTCAGGCATTCAGGAACCATCCATTTCCCGTCGACCGGATCAAACTGTCCCAATCGAGAAATTGAAGGCTAACCCTAATCAGCCTAGGCGAACCTTTAATCAAGGGGACTTGGATGATTTGGCGGCGTCGATCAAAGAAAAGGGCATTCTTCAGCCTTTGATCGTGAGGCCAATTTCAGGTGGAGATTATGAAATTGTAGCAGGAGAGCGGCGCTGGCGGGCAGCTCAAATTTCTCAGCTACATGATGTTCCTGTTCTGGTTCGTGAGCTAGATGACACCGAAGTTCTAGAGATAGCGATTATCGAGAACATCCAACGTGCTGATTTAAACGCTGTGGAAGAGGCGGCGGGCTTTCGGCAACTGATGGATAAGTTTGGTCATACGCAGGAAAAGCTAGCTGCTGCTTTGGGTAAAAGTCGTAGCCACATTGCCAATCTTTTGCGGTTACTCTCTTTACCCGAAGATGTTCAAGAACTCGTTGTCGCCGGGGATTTGTCAGCAGGGCATGCCCGTGCGTTGATTACGTCTGAAAACCCATCTGAGTTGGCAAAGATCGTCGTTCGTGATGGCTTGTCTGTCCGCGCGACTGAAGCTCTGGTAAAGCGCCAACAGCAGCCTGACACACCGGCAAATACCACGCCTAAGGCAAAGCCAACTGGCGAAAAAGATGCAGATACAAGAGCACTTGAACGGGATCTGTCAGCGATCTTGGCGATGAAAGTGGCAATCAATCACAAGGCTGGAACCGAAATGGGGCAGGTGACTTTGACCTATGAAAACCTGGATCAACTCGATGATTTGTGCGCTAAACTTAGCCGCTAGGGCGTGTCCAGATAAAAGTAAGAACGCCACCTAAGACGATGAATTGAATGGCAATGACATGAGAGGGCACTCCCATGATCACTGAAAATAGAAAAACGGCAGCTATCGAAATGGTAGCTGCCTTTTTAGCTTTCGGACGAATAGCGCCCGAATTTTGCCAATCTAGGATCATTGGACCAAACAGGCGGTGCGTGACCAACCAAGTATGCAGTCGCTCGGATGATTTCGCGAAGAAGAATGCGGCCAATAATAAAAATGGGACTGTTGGGAGAAGAGGGAGAACAACGCCGATCAGGGCTAATCCCACACACATCAACCCTAAGAGTGTCCATAGATACTTCATTGGTTAATCCGTGAGTAAATGGCGAATTACCGCGTTCAAAACAGCACGACCATCTTCTGTAGTTTTTAGCATGTGGTTCTCTAAAACGACCATGCCAATTTCGATAAGATGATCGACTTTTTCCTTGGGGAGTTCAGATCCAAGGATCCGTTGGTACCTGTCCAAATCTAGACCTGTTTTCACACGGAGCCCCATCATCAGGTATTCTTCCGCATGTTCTAGTGGATCTAAGGCCGTCCGTGTTTTTTCACCGGATCCCTGATCGACAAATTGCAACCAACGTTGAGGTGCTAAGGGGGCTTCGATCGCGTAGCGAGTTCCACCTAGGGTCAACCGCGCATGAGCACCGGGGCCAATACCTATGTAATCCCCATAATTCCAGTAGATCAGGTTGTGTCTTGATTCAGACCCTAATTTGGCATGATTAGAGACTTCGTAGGCGGGCATACCGTGCGCTTCGCAGATGTCTTGTGTCGCATGATACATATCGGCGGCTGAGTCATCTGTGGGCAGGCCGCGCAATTTTCCTATCGCATATCTGTCCGCGAAGGCCGTGCCTTGTTCGATGGTTAGTTGATACAGCGAAAGGTGATCGATTGCCATCGAGAGGGCGGAGGTCAGTTCGGTTCGCCATTGCGCTAGTGTTTGTTCTTGGCGGGCATAGATCAAATCAAAGCTGACGCGATCAAAACAGGACCGAGCGATATCAAAAGCGGCTCGGGCTTCTGATACTGTATGGATGCGGCCCAATCGGCGTAGGTCCGTATCATTGAGAGCTTGAATACCCATCGAGATGCGGTTCACGCCAGCCTGTTTAAAGCCTTGGAACTTGCCTGCTTCGACTGAACTTGGGTTCGCCTCAAGCGTGATTTCTATGTCGTTTGCCCCGGACCAGTGAGATTGAGCAGCTTCGATGACGACGGCAACTGTATCTGGATCCATAAGGGATGGGGTGCCGCCACCGAAGTAGATGCTGTTCAGAACCCGATTAGGGGTTTCAAGTGCGATCCTATCGAGTTCCGAAATATAGGCTCTAACCCAGGCCTTTTGGTCGATTTTTCGGACAACATGGCTGTTGAAGTCACAATAGGGGCATTTGGCCTCGCAAAAGGGCCAATGCACGTAGAGGCCAAAACCCCCATGGCGCCAATCATCCGTCAAAGCAGCCCTTTACAAATTGAGCGACCGCTTTTCCGCGATGGCTGATCTTGTTTTTTTCCCAGCGGTCCATCTCGGCGAATGTAATGTCATATCCGTCAGGGACAAACATTGGATCGTATCCAAAGCCATCTTTTCCACGCATGGGCCAGGTCAAGCTACCTGGGGCAACGCCTTCGAAGACTTCGTCATGACCATCAGGCCATGCAATGACAAGCGTGCTGCGGAATTGAGCCAAACGTGGGTGTGGCGCGTTTGCTGCCTCTAGCTCGGTATGGGCGCGGGTCATGGCCATGACGAAGTCACGCCCATTTCCAGTCTCTGCCCAATCGGCCGTATACACACCGGGCGCACCGTTCAATGCATCGATGGTGATGCCTGAGTCATCCGAAAGACAGGGTAGGCCGGTTGCTTTGGCCGCGGCATGTGCTTTGATCCGGGCATTGCCGACAAATGTATCTTCGGTTTCTTCGGGTTCGGGCAGATCCATATCGCTTGCTCCGACCACTTTGACGCCAAAGGGCTCAAGAAGATGTATCATCTCCTCAAGCTTACCTTTGTTGTGCGTGGCGAGAACAAGTGTCTCGCCTTCGAACTTGCGGATCATGCTGCGGCTGCCTTTTGCATCGCGGCCAGCTCGCCCACGCCTTTTTCAGCAAGGTCCATCAACTGGTTCATTTGATCACGGCTAAAGACAGAGCCTTCCGCGCTCATCTGGATTTCGATCAACTTGCCGGACCCCGTCATGATGAAGTTCCCATCAACGCCGGCTTCGGAATCTTCGGGGTAATCCAAATCCAAGACGGGCTGACCCGCATAGATACCACAGGAAACAGCGGCGACAGGATCCACCAGAGGATCGGAAATTACATCACCAGCTTTCATTAGCTTGTTTACGGCCAGACGCAGAGCAACCCAACCGCCAGTGATCGAGGCGCAGCGGGTGCCGCCATCTGCTTGCAGAACGTCACAATCCACGGTGATCTGACGCTCACCCAAGGCGACGCGATCCACACCAGCGCGCAGGGCACGACCGATGAGGCGTTGGATCTCAACGGTGCGACCGCCTTGTTTACCACTGGCGGCTTCACGGCGCATGCGGGTGTTGGTTGCACGTGGCAGCATGCCGTACTCAGCTGTGACCCAACCCAGACCCGATCCTTTGATAAACGGGGGCACGCGATCTTCGATTGTGGCAGTGCACAGAACGTGGGTGTCGCCCATTTTGATCAGGCACGAGCCCTCGGCGTGTTTGGTAAAGCCGGTCTCGAAAGATACGGCACGCATTTGGTTCAATTCTCGTCCTGAGGGGCGCATGGGATTTCCTTTGTTATCTAGGCTGGGGATAACGTCGTGCGGGGCGGGGATGCAAGCCCGATTGACCTTTGCTGCAAGTGCACTTTAATGGCAAACGAACTTAAGGTGACCTGATATGTCGGAAGCTGGCAAAATTCTGGAAGAGATGAACGATCGCTCG
Organism: Phaeobacter sp. NW0010-22; assembly: GCF_040365955.1. Classification (NCBI taxonomy): domain Bacteria; kingdom Pseudomonadati; phylum Pseudomonadota; class Alphaproteobacteria; order Rhodobacterales; family Roseobacteraceae; genus Phaeobacter; species Phaeobacter sp. NW0010-22. The sequence continues at coordinate 491,117 of NZ_BAABWT010000002.1, read as the reverse complement.
CGCGAAGTTTTTCGCATGGTCGTGCAATCGTACATTGATAGTGGTGAGCCAGTAGGCAGCCGCACGTTGACCCGCACCCTGAGCGAAAAGGTGAGCGCGGCAACAGTTCGAAATGTCATGCAAGACCTTGAGTATCTTGGATTGCTTGATAGCCCACATGTCAGTGCGGGTCGCGTCCCAACGCAGTTGGGATTGCGGATGTTCGTGGATGGGCTGCTAGAGGTTGGCGATTTGAACGCGACGGATCGCAAAAAGATCGACGCGACGCTTGGTGATAACTCACGCGATGTTGGCGGTATGTTGGACCGGGTTGGGGCGGCTTTATCTGGCGTAACCCAAGGGGCGTCGTTGGTCCTAACCCCAAAGCATGAGGCGGAAATCCGCCATATAGAGTTCGTGTCGCTCGCCCATGACAGGGCGTTGGTGGTTTTGGTGTTCTCGGACGGGCATGTCGAAAACCGGTTGTTTACACCGCCCCCAGGCCAAACGCCCAGTTCCATGCGCGAGGCGGCGAACTTCCTGAATGCGTTGATCGAAGGAAAAACTCTTAGCGAAGTGCGCAGTACAATTCAGCGTGAAATTCTGGCGCGACGTCAGGAAATCGATGTACTTGCCGGTGAGATGGTCGAAAGTGGATTGGCTGTTTGGGATGGTGAAGGCGAGGATTCAGAGCGACTCATCGTGCGGGGACGGGCGAATCTATTGGGGGACGCCGCACCCGAAGATGAGTTGGACCGTATTCGAACCCTTTTTGACGACCTGGAACGCAAACGTGATATCGCTGAATTTCTCGAGTTGACCGAGGATGGCGAGGGTGTGCGCATTTTTATTGGATCAGAGAACAAACTTTTTTCACTTTCGGGTTCCTCTCTGGTCGTGTCTCCCTATATGAACGCTGATCGAAAGATCATCGGTGCGGTTGGGGTCATTGGACCAACGCGCCTGAATTACGGACGGATCGTGCCGATTGTGGACTACACGGCGCAGCTGGTTGGAAAGTTGATTTCTGATCGGAGTTAGAGGTGAAAAATGGCTGAGCCCAAGAACGAAAATTTTCTCGATGATATCGACACTGCCGAGGCCGAAGAAATGGCTGAAGAGTTTGCTGAGATCGATGATGCGGCACTGGAAGTAGAAGAGCTGCGCGCGGAACGTGACCAACTAAAAGACCGCTTCATGCGGGCTTTGGCTGATGCCGAGAATTCCCGCAAGCGTGGCGACAAAGCACGCCGGGATGCAGAACAGTATGGCGGGTCCAAGTTGGCGCGTGATTTGTTGCCAGTGTACGACAATATGAAGCGCGCACTCGAAGCCGCCTCTGATGAGCAAAAAGAAGTGTCTGCGGGTCTGATCGAAGGTGTTGAGTTGACCTTGCGCGCTTTGGCTGGCGTGTTTGAAAAGCACGGTATTACGGTTCTGACACCAGAAGTTGGTGATCGTTTTGACCCGCAGTTCCACGAAGCGATGTTCGAAGCGCCGGTGCCTGGCACCAGAGCGGGCGATATCATTCAGGTCGCGGCCGAAGGTTTCATGCTGCACGACCGCTTGCTGCGTCCTGCGCAGGTTGGGGTGTCTTCAACACCTGCGGCTTAAATCGCATCCGCATAAAGCGGAGTTTGTTACAGTCTTAAAGAGGCGGTCAGGTTTTGGCCGCCTCTTTCAATTTGTAAATCAGATCCAGCGCATCACGCGGGCTAAGGTCATCTGGTTGGATCGTATCCAGCAATTCGACTGCTGGTGATGCTTTGGCAATGGGTGCCGGGGCAGGGGGCGCGATCGAAAACAAGGGCAGATCATCAATCAGTGCCTTTTGCTTTCCACCTTCGCGTTCGTTCTGTTCCAGCTGTTCCAGCACCACACGCGCGCGTTCAACTACAGTTGCGGGCAGTCCAGCAAGCTGGGCCACTTGAACACCGTATGAACGATCTGCAGCGCCTTTGCGGACCTCGTGAAGGAAGATCACCTCGCCTTCCCATTCCTTGACCGCAACAGTCGCGTTTTCTACGCCTTTTAGTTTGCCAGCAAGCGCAGTCAGTTCATGATAATGGGTGGCGAACAAGGCGCGGGATTTGTTGCTGGCGTGAAGGTGCTCCAACGTGGCCCATGCTATCGATAGGCCGTCATAAGTAGCTGTACCGCGACCGATTTCATCAAGAATGACGAGGGCTCGATCATCTGCTTGGTTCAGGATAGCCGCAGTTTCGACCATTTCGACCATGAAAGTTGACCGCCCACGCGCCAGATCGTCCGAGGCCCCAACACGGCTGAACAACTGGCTGATCGTGCCTATATGGGCGCTTTCTGCTGGAACATAGCTGCCCATTTGGGCAAGCAGCGCAATCAAGGCGTTTTGGCGTAGGAAGGTCGATTTACCAGCCATGTTAGGACCGGTCAGCAACCAGATCGCCGCGCCTTGATCTGCGTTCAGGACACAGTCATTTGCAACAAAGGAGTCGCCACTTTGCTGGCGTAGCGCATTTTCGACAACCGGATGCCGTCCACCGCTGATGTCAAAGGCACGGGAGTCGTCGACGCGGGGCAGGCACCAATTATCCCCGCGAGCAAGGTCCGCCAATGAGGCTGTCAAATCCAACTCTGCCAGACCGCGCGCGGCAGCGTTCAGGTGCGCTGCTTGAAACAAAATTGCGTCAGAAAGTACGGAATAGAGCCGCTTTTCGATGCTCAACGCCAGATTCCCAGCGTTCAATATCTTGGTCTCGATCTCGCTCAGCTCGACGGTAGTGAACCGCACTTGATTGGCGGTTGTTTGGCGATGGATGAAGGTTTCAGAAAACGGAGCAGACAGCATTTTTTCTGCGTGCGTCGCTGTGGTTTCGATAAAGTACCCCAGCACGTTGTTGTGTTTGATCTTGAGCGACGTGATACCGGTGAGCTCTGCATATTTCTGTTGGAACCCGGCGATGACAGACCGTCCTTCGTCACGTAACAGACGGGCCTCATCCAGTTCAGGATCATAGCCTGTGGCGATGAACCCACCGTCACGTGCCAATAGCGGTGGTTCGGCAACCAGTGAGGCAGCAAGCAATGCCGACAGATCTTCGAACCCGACCAGATTCTGAAGAGCCGTGCCTAAAAGAGGTGGCATATCCAGAGTTTCACAAAGACCGGAGATTGCGGCGGCTTGTTCCAATCCGTTGCGGATAGAAGCCAAATCGCGAGGCCCTCCCCGATCCAAGGACAGCCGAGACAGTGCCCGGTCTAGGTCTGGTGTTCTGCGCAACGCATCACGCAGGTCGTTGGTCATCACAGTTTGATCAATCGCAAAACTGACCGCATCAAGACGAGCGTGAATTGCGTCAAGACTTCGCGATGGGCTGGATATCCGTTGTTCTAACAATCGGGCGCCACCCGGGGTCACGGTGCGGTCAATGACGGACAATAACGACCCAGCACGCCCCCCGCTGAGGGACCGTGTTAGTTCCAGATTTCGTCTGGTCGCAGCGTCAATCTGAACCACACGATCTTCGGCTTCTTTCAGTGGGGTTTGCAGCAAGGGCAATTTGCCCTTCTGCGTGATCTCCAGATAGTCAATCAACGCGCCCATGGCGGAAACTTCTGCGCGTTTGAAGCTGCCGAACGCGTCCAAAGCGCCAACATTGAACAACCCACAGATCCTTTTTTCTGACGCTGTGCTGTCGAAACTGGATCGACCGACTGGGGTAAGTGGAATGCCCAAATCAGACACTAATTCGAAGATTTTGGGCTCAACATTGTCTGCAACGATCAATTCCGAGGGGGCGAGACGAGCCAGTTCGGGGCTTAGTCGAACCGAAGCAAGTGGCATCACATGGAATGACCCGGTCGAAATGTCTGCCCATGCAAGCGCCGCCTCGTCGCGGACCTCGGCATACGCGGCCAGAAAATTGTGTCGACGGGCTTCGAGCAGGGCATCTTCGGTCAAGGTACCGGGGGTGACAAGACGTACAACTTCGCGTCGGACGACGGATTTGGACCCGCGCTTTTTTGCCTCGGCTGGGCTTTCCATTTGCTCGCAGACCGCAACGCGAAATCCTTTGCGGATAAGCGTTAGAAAATATCCTTCGGCGGCGTGATGGGGAACGCCACACATAGGGATATCATCGCCGTTATGCTTGCCCCGTTTGGTTAGGGCAATATCCAGTGCTTCGGCGGCATTGACCGCATCCTGAAAGAACATCTCGTAAAAATCACCCATGCGGTAAAACAGCAGGGCATCGGCGTGAGCCTCTTTGATTTCGAGGTACTGTGCCATCATAGGTGTGACGCTGGACAAGGTGTTTACTCCGACTGGACCGAGCGGGACATTACAAATCCGTCCAGTCGGGCGAAAGCCGAAATCGCATTGTCGTTGAGGCTTTGACTAAGCTGAGGTAAGAGGCGTAAAGCCCCGCAGCATTCAAGAAGTACATATCATCCATGCCCAAAGCTAAAGTTACCGCCGAAGAAGCGCTCGCCTTTCACCTTGAACCTACCCCTGGTAAGTTCGAGATTTCAGCAACTGTTCCGATGACCACTCAACGGGATTTGTCGTTGGCTTATTCGCCCGGTGTTGCTGTGCCTTGCGAAGCGATCGCCGAAAACCCAGAGCTGGCGTATGACTATACCAACAAGGGCAATCTTGTTGCGGTGATTTCCAACGGGACGGCGGTCCTTGGTCTTGGAAACTTGGGTGCCTTGGGCTCTAAGCCGGTGATGGAAGGTAAGGCTGTTCTGTTTAAACGCTTTGCTGATGTGAACTCGATCGACATCGAACTCGACACCGAAGACCCAGATGAGTTCTGTCGCGCGGTCAGGCTGATGGGGCCGACCTTTGGTGGTATCAATCTGGAAGACATCAAAGCACCCGAATGTTTTATCATTGAACAACGTCTCAAAGAAGAGATGGATATTCCTGTCTTTCACGATGACCAGCACGGTACAGCCGTGATTTGTGCAGCGGGCTTGCTGAACGCGTTAGAGATTTCGGGTAAAAAAATTGAGGACGTGAAAATCGTCCTAAATGGTGCGGGCGCTGCTGGGATTGCCTGTATTGAATTGCTGAAATCGATGGGGGCACGGCACGAACACTGTATCGTTTGCGACACGAAAGGTGTTATTTATCAAGGCCGTACCGAAGGAATGAACCAGTGGAAATCGGCGCATGCTGTCACCACAGAGTTGCGTACCCTCGAAGAGGCGATGAACAGTGCTGACGTCTTTTTAGGTGTTTCCGTCAAGGGTGCCGTGACTCAGGCCATGGTTGCATCAATGGCGGACAACCCTGTGATCTTTGCAATGGCTAACCCCGATCCTGAAATTACACCAGAAGAAGCCCACGAAGTTAGGGTTGATGCAATTGTTGCCACAGGTCGCTCGGATTACCCGAACCAAGTGAACAACGTGTTGGGTTTCCCGTATCTGTTTCGTGGTGCCTTGGATATCAATGCCCGCGCCATCAATGACGAGATGAAGATCGCCTGTGCGCATGCCCTCGCCCAGCTTGCGCGCGAAGATGTGCCAGACGAGGTTGCAATGGCCTATGGTAAATCGCTGACCTTTGGTCGTGATTATATCATTCCAACGCCGTTTGACCCGCGCTTGATCTATCGTATACCGCCTGCCGTCGCGCGTGCTGGGATGGATACAGGCGCCGCACGCCGTCCGATCATTGATATGGACGCGTATGAACTTAGCCTGAAATCGCGGATGGATCCAACCGCGAGCATTTTGCGTGGTTTGAATGCACGGGCACGTGCGGCGCAAAGCCGGATGATCTTTGCCGAAGGTGATGACCCACGCGTATTGCGTGCAGCCGTGATGTATCAGCGATCTGGTTTTGGCAAAGCGATGGTTGTTGGTCGCCCTGATGAAGTTAAAGAAAAGCTAGAGGCAGCCGGTCTGGGAGATGCGGTTCGAGAACTGACCGTTGTCAATGCGGCCAACACCCCGCATTTGGAAACGTACAAGGGTTTCTTGTATGAGCGTTTGCAGCGCAAAGGTTTTGACCGGAAGGATATCCATCGCCTGGCAGCACGGGATCGTCATGTCTTTTCTGCGTTGATGCTTGCGCATGGACACGGTGATGGTCTGGTGTCTGGGGCGACGCGTAAATCAGCGCACGTTCTGGATCGCGTCAACCATGTCTTTGATGCGGATGCATCACATGGCGCGGCTGGTGTAACTGCGTTGTTGCACAAGGGGCGTATCGTTCTGATTGGCGATACGTTGGTTCATGAATGGCCAGATGAAAACAATCTTGCTGATATTGCTGAGCGGGCTGCTGCCGTTGCACGGCATATGGGGCTTGAGCCGCGAGTGGCGTTTGTTAGCTTTTCGACCTTTGGATATCCGGTTTCTGAACGGGCCGAGAAAATGCATATCGCCCCCGAAGTATTGGACAGGCGTGGTGTAGATTTCGAATACGAGGGTGAAATGACTGTCGATGTGGCGCTGAATTCCAATCAGCAAGAGGCATATCCGTTCTCGCGCTTAACCGGGCCAGCGAACATTTTGATCGTACCTGCGCGTCACTCGGCCAGCATCTCGACCAAGTTGATGCAAGAGATGGGCGGTGCCACGGTTATCGGTCCGATCTTGTCAGGAGTAGATAAGCCGATTCAGATCTGTTCAACGGGCTCGACCGCGAACGATATTCTGAACATGTCCATCATGGCCGCGTGCGATATCGGCTAAGCTATGGCGATTTGGAACCTCGGATCAATCAATGCGGACATGGTATATGCGGTGTCGCATTTACCCGGACCGGGGGAAACCTTGGCCGCTCTGGAGCTATCTCAGTTTCTGGGCGGTAAGGGTGCAAATATGTCCGTCGCTGGAGCGCGGGCGGGATCGCATGTGCATCATATCGGTGCTGTTGGGGCCGACGGACAATGGGCTGTCGAACGCTTGACTGAGTACGGTGTAGACACGCGCCATATTGCTGAGCTTTCCGTACCAACAGGGCATGCAATTATTGCGGTCGATGCTGCAGGCGAAAACCAAATCCTGCTTTATCCAGGGGCAAATCAGGCTATTTCGACTGACCAGTTAGGCCAGGCGCTGTCGCAGGCTGAAACAGGTGACATTTTGATTCTACAGAATGAAACCAATTGCCAAGTCGAGGCGGCAAAGCTGGGCCGAGAGCTGGGATTGAAGGTGTGTTACGCTGCAGCACCTTTTGATGCGGATGCTGTTAAGTCGGTTCTGCCCTATTTGGACTTCCTAATCGTGAACGAAGTCGAAGCCACGCAGTTGGAAATAGCCAGTGGGTTGCCCGCGGCAAAACTGCCTGTCGCGCAAGTCATCGTCACTTTAGGAGCCGAAGGCGCGCGGTTTTTCGATACGAACACGGATGAGGCGCAGGATTTTCCCGCGTTTCAAGTTGATGTGGTCGACACCACTGGCGCTGGGGATACATTTACCGGCTATGTTCTGGCTGGAATGGATCGCGGAATGCCTATGGCACAGGCGATTTCTCAGGCAATGCGAGCCGCGGCTATTATGGTGACACGACGCGGCACTGCTGATGTTATCCCGGACCTCAAAGATGTCCGGGAAATGAAACTTTAGCTACCGGTAAAAGGCGCATCTTTGCCCCACAATTGCTTCACACGTGCATCGCGCCCGCAAGCCTTGCGATAAGCTTTGTAGGCGCTGTTCTGGCGTTTGGGGCCAAAGCGGGTAAAGACCAGTTTTGAACCTTTGTAGTAATCTTGATGATAGGCTTCGGCGGGATAAAACTCTGATGTGCTTAGGACCGGAGTTACGATTGTCTGACCTAAATCGGCCTGTGCTTGCGTTTTGATTCGTGTTGCTAGGGCCTTTTCTCCCGCATTAGAGACGAATATCGCAGTGCGATAGCTGTCACCACGATCACAAAACTGTCCACCAGCGTCAGTGGGGTCGACCGAACGAAGGAACATTGCAAGCAGTGTTTCACGCGAAACTTTGGCTGGATCAAAACTGATCTCTACCGCTTCATAGTGACCTGTGTTGCCACCCGTTACCTGTTTGTATGTCGGGTTATCAAGGGTTCCTCCGGTGAACCCAGATACGGCTTCGATAACTCCCGGGACGCTTTCGAAATCAGACTCAACACACCAAAAGCAGCCCCCGGCAACAGTCAGGGTTTCTGTAGGAGCCGCATGCGCCGGAAGGCAGCGCAGCATTGCGGCGAGAACCAGCAAAAAGAACAGGGCTGCCGGCTTAAAGGTTTCAGAAAAGGTCATGGCGTGTCTCCTTTCCGCACAGGGTGCCGCCCATTTCCCGGATCAGCAAGCGGGTGTCATGGGATCTCACGCAGTGGTGAGAGAATTTTATCCCTTGGTCTTGCCGCGCACAGGAATTAGCGTGCCGCCAAGGTCGGTCTCAGGGAGAGAGAGCAGAAATGAAAATCGCAATGTGGTCTGGACCACGGAACTTGTCGACGGCACTGATGTATAGCTTTGGTGCGCGTAGCGATTGCGCCGTGATTGATGAACCGTTTTATGCGGCCTATCTGAAAAAGACGGGATTTGATCACCCAATGCGGGCGGATGTTTTGGACAGTCAATCCCAAGACCCGGATCACGTCATTTCTGAAATATGTGGCTCTAATCCAGGGCAAAAACCGTTGTATTACCAAAAGCACATGACACAGCACATGATACTGGGCATCTCACGGTCATGGATGAAAGAGGTGCGGAATGTGTTTCTTATCCGTCATCCCGCACGGGTGATTGCCAGCTATGCTGCCAAGAGGGAAAGCCCGACATTAGATGATATTGGGTTCCGACAGCAGGCAGAATTGTTTGACGAAGTGCTGGAATGGGGTGGTGATCCGGTTGTGATAGACAGCCATGATATTCGCGATAACCCCGCTGAAATGTTAGAGCGCCTGTGCGAGGCGATCGATATCGCATTTTCCCCCAACATGCTGAATTGGCCACAAGGAGGACATCCCCAAGACGGGGTTTGGGCTTCTCACTGGTATGGTGCGGTTTGGCGTAGTTCCGGCTTTGCGGGTGCCGAGGGACCACTGCCCGATGTGCCCGAGCATTTGCAGCCTGTGTTGAAGGCTGCGTTGCCGTTCTATGAAAAGATGACCAGGCTGAAGCTGTAGTTTCTGATTGATCGGACTGAGCGGAAAACGGTGTTGAAATGGTGGGTGCAGATGTTTTGGGTTTAACCTAACAACTGCCCCAACTTCATTGCTACACCCATATTGCCTGTCACTTTGAGCTTACCCATGGCAACGCCGGTCATCGGGTTCAGCTTACCAGTGAGCAATTTGACTAGATTGTCTTGGCTGATACGGATGGTGCAATCGGTATCACGATCCACGATTGAGGCCTGATTGTCGGCCAAGACAACAACGCCATCATCACCGCAGTCGAACTTCAAGGAACCGTCAAAGGTCTTTTCGCTCAGACCTTTTTGAATGCCATCCGCAATTTCCTGCAACATTTTGTGCTCTCCAATAAAAATGCCCACCTAGCTGACTAGGCGGGCATTCAGAATACAGCAACAGTGACGTTGCAGGAGCTTAACCGACCCGTTTGTTGCGTGCGGCCAGCAGTTTCAGACGCAGCGCGTTCAGCTGGATAAAGCCTGCTGCATCGGTTTGGTCATAAGCACCGGCGTCTTCTTCGAAGGTCACGTGAGCTTCGGAATAGAGCGAATGCTCGGACCAGCGACCAACACAAGTGGCCGAACCCTTGTAGAGCTTGATGCGGACGGTGCCGGTGACGTGGGTCTGCGAGGCATCGATTGCCGCTTGCAGCATTTCACGTTCAGGCGAGTACCAGAAACCGTTATAGATCAGCTCTGCGTATTTTGGCATCAGCTCGTCTTTGAGGTGCATTGCGCCACGATCCATGGTGATAGATTCAATGCCACGGTGCGCTTCGAGCAGAACAGTCCCGCCTGGTGTTTCATAGATGCCGCGCGATTTCATGCCAACAAAACGGCCTTCGACGAGGTCGAGACGACCGATGCCGTGCTTACCACCGTATTCATTCAGCTTGGTCAGAATGGTGGCTGGGCTCATCGCTTCGCCATTGATGCTGACGGCGTCGCCTTTTTCGAATCCGATCTCGATAAATTCGGGTTCGTTTGGCGCGTCTTCAGGATGAACAGTGCGCTGATAGACATAATCCGGTGCTTCGACTGCCGGATCTTCGAGTACTTTGCCCTCGGACGAGGTGTGCAGCAGATTGGCATCGACCGAGAATGGTGCCTCGCCGCGTTTGTCTTTGGCAACCGGGATCTGGTTCTGCTCTGCAAACTCCAACAGGCGGGTCCGGCTGGTCAGATCCCATTCACGCCATGGAGCGATCACTTTGATATCTGGGTTCAGCGCATAGGCGGCCAGTTCGAAACGAACCTGATCGTTGCCTTTGCCGGTAGCACCGTGCGCGACGGCATCGGCACCAGTGGCTTCAGCGATTTCAACAAGGCGTTTGGAAATCAGCGGGCGTGCGATCGACGTGCCCAGCAGGTACAGACCTTCGTAAACTGCATTGGCGCGGAACATTGGGAACACGAAATCGCGTACGAACTCTTCGCGGACGTCTTCGATATAGATATTTTCAGGCGCGATGCCCAACAGTTCGGCCTTGTGGCGGGCCGGCTCCAGCTCTTCGCCCTGACCAAGGTCAGCGGTAAAGGTTACAACTTCGCAACCGTACTCGGTCTGCAACCATTTCAGGATGATAGAGGTATCAAGACCACCGGAATAGGCCAGGACAACTTTCTTGGGCGCGGACATCGGCATTTCCCCTTAAACGTATGACGCTTGGCCCCTAACCGGTTTTGTGTCCGGGGGCAAGTTGTGAGGATTGACGCGGCATAAGATTTGAGGTGAAACATATGTGGTGAAAACAAGTAATGGTTGAAGGGGGCTGTTTTGATGTTGGCTTGGAAGATTTTTGTACATTCTCTCCGCATGGTTTTCAGTGATATTAGCACCACTTTGCGTGTGTCCTCGCCGGTTATTGCCACGTCACTCTTAGGAGTTGTCCTGACCATCACTTATGGGGCTGAATTTACCACGGGAGAAACTGACGCTTACGGGAGTTTGGTAGTTTTCTTTGTGTTTAGCTACATAGCCGCGCTTTGGGTCGCAGTTTCGTGGCACCGTTATTGCTTGTTAGAAGAGTTTCCGGACAGTGTGCTTCCTGCCTTCAACGGGTCGCGTATATTGGCCTATTTCGGCTGGGGTCTTTTGCTGGCTCTTATTTTTGTGGCTGCGTTTGGAGTTTTGGGGGGTCTTATGGCTCTTTTCGGGGGATTCGGTGGTCCTGATTTTTCTCCGATAGGGCTGGTGGTATTTGGTATCGGGGCGATTTTCATGCTTTGGGTGGTTCAGCGCATTGCTCTTGTGCTTCCTGCAAGCACAATTGGAAATCCCATTACATTTGGCGAATCTTGGCGTGCGACACAATCGGTTGGTTTGGCATTGATCGTGACACTTTTTCTGATTGCTGCTTTCGGCTTTGGCACTGGGTTCATTGCTGGTTTTCTTGGGTCTTTCTCACTTTTACTCGGTCAACTTCTTCAACTTGTCTCGAATTGGCTGATTACTATGGTGAGCTTGAGCATTCTGACCACATTTTACGGCTTCTGCATCGAAAAGCGTGAACTGATCTGACGCTCGTACACATATGTATTCCTTGCCCTTTTGAGAGGGATGCGCCACAGAAATCAGCATGACAGATTTTATGACCCGTGCCCGTGCTGCCGAACAGGCGATGCGTTCTGTGTTCCCTGCAACGCCGTTGCAGCGGAATGTTCATTTATCCGACCGGTTTGGCGCGGATATCTGGCTTAAACGCGAAGACCTGAGCCCGGTGCGGTCTTATAAAATCCGCGGCGCTTTCAACGCGATGCGTAAATTGCCCGACCAGGATCTTTTTGTTTGCGCGTCTGCTGGGAACCACGCGCAGGGCGTGGCCTTTATGTGTAAGCATATGGACGTAAAGGGCGTTATTTTTATGCCTGTCACCACACCGCAGCAGAAAATCCAAAAAACGAAAATCTTTGGCGGTGATAACATCGAGATACACCTCACTGGTGACTATTTTGACGATACTTTGGCCGCTGCCCAAGCTTGGTGTGCGCGCGAAGGGGGGCATTTTCTATCTCCCTTTGATGATGACGATGTAATCGAAGGCCAAGCGTCTCTTGCCGTTGAAATTGAAGCTCAACTAGGGAAGGTTCCGGATCATATCATGTTACCAGTTGGCGGCGGCGGTATGTCTTCGGGGGTTAGCACATGGTTTGGGGAAAGGACGCATTGTCTGTTTGTCGAGCCGGCCGGGGGGGCATGTTTAAGAGCTGCGATGGCGGCGGGGCATCCCGTCGCATTGGATCATGTAGATACATTTGTTGATGGCGCGGCTGTTGGCCAAATTGGTGCTAAGCCATTTGAGTTGCTCAAAAACCGTCATCTGTCGGATGTCCTTGTGCTGTCAGAGGATCGGATATGCGCAACGATGATTGAAATGCTCAATGTCGAAGGCATTGTTCTTGAACCTGCTGGTGCACTTGCGGTTGAAGCGATTTCTGATGTGCAGACTTTCATTCGTGGAAAAACAGTTGTCTGCGTCACATCAGGTGGCAACTTTGATTTTGAACGCTTGCCAGAAGTCAAAGAACGGGCCCAACGCTATGCTGGTGTCAAAAAGTATTTTCTTTTGCGGCTGCCACAGCGGCCTGGCGCGCTAAAGGAGTTTTTGGGAATCCTTGGCCCCGATGACGATATCGCTCGTTTTGAATATATGAAGAAATCGGCGCGAAATTTTGGTTCTGTCCTCATCGGTTTAGAAACCAGCAGACCAGAGAATTTTGTACGATTATTCGCAAAATTAGATGAGGCTGGATTTGCGCTAACAGATATCACCAATGATGAGACTTTGGTGCAATTCGTAATTTAGTGCTCAGAACCGGCTCGGAAGTTCTGCTAAAAAAACATCTCTGGATTGGGTAAACTCGTTTACGATTGCATCGATATCGACTGAATCCGCAGATCCCCCTGCGGACCGCCGCTCTCCATCTTGGCATAGCTTGGAAAACGTATCGAAACCAAGACTCAAGGCGCTGCCTTTAAGAAAATGTAGATCTTGTTCTAGTTGGGATCGATCGGTGTTGTCTTGCAATTTGGTTATCACTTCCCCGACTTCTTCCAGAAACAGTGCAACAACTTCTCCAAAATCTTCGACGCCAACCTCGTCGCGCAACTCACCCACACGTGACCAATCCAGCATTTTGTTCCCCTTCTTCAGCGCGCCGATACCTTGTTAGAGCGTTTTACGTAAAGGTCTGGTTAACGTCTGGAGGAAAGGGAATTTCAAGCCGGGTTTCACGCGTTGTTAACGATCTGGTGGCTATCTTCGGATCAGTCAGTTTCGGGACTGAATGTAAGGACGTGATAAGTGCTCCAGGGTAAGGAATTGGTGGCGGAGGCAGAACCGGTGCTTGGTGCGATCCGGACGGTATTGGTTGTTGATGACAGCCGATTGCAGCGCCGTATTTTGGCGAGTTCTCTCAAAAAATGGGGGTTCATCGTCGTTGAAGCTGACAGCGGCGAAGCAGCGATGGAAATTTGCAAAGCCGATCCACCAGATTTGGTATTGAGCGATTGGATGATGCCGGGAATGAGCGGCGTTGAGTTTTGTGAAGCATTTCGCCAACTCAAATCTGAACGCTATTCTTATTTCATTTTGTTAACGTCAAAGAGTGAGAAAAACGAAGTTGCTCAGGGCTTAGATGCTGGGGCGGACGATTTCCTCATAAAACCAGTTAACTCGGATGAGTTGCGTGCTCGTATTTCGGCGGGTGATCGAATTCTGGGGATGCAGCGGGAATTATCCGCCAAAAACAGTCTAATTGCTACCGCGTTGGACGACCTTAAAGTGGCACATGACGCGATCGACAAAGATTTAAAGCAGGCACAGAAGATCCAGCAATCCCTAGTGCCTGAGCTGACGCGTGATTTTGGCGCGTCTCGGATTAGCCTTTTGCTAAAGCCTTGTGGCCACATCGGTGGGGATCTGGTTGGAATGTTTTCACCAGGCCTGAACCGAGTTGGATTTTATAGCATCGATGTTTCCGGGCACGGCATTACGTCTGCGATGATGACTGCGCGCTTGGGGAGTTACCTTTCCAGTCATTACTTTGAGCAAAACGTCGCGATGGAGCGGCGGTTCAACCGCTTTTACGCCCTTCGTCAACCAGAAGACGTAGCCGCCACTCTCAATTCCCGGCTGATTGCAGATACCGGGATCGAAGAGTATTTTACGATGGTGTACGGCATCGTAGACCTGCGCAGTGGTGTTCTAAAAATGGTTCAGGCCGGGCACCCGCATCCGCTGGTCCTGCGCCAAGATGGAACTAAAGAGTTCTTGGGTGAGGGGGGCGTGCCAATCGGTTTGCTACCCGATATTCCCTTCGAACAGTTCGAAACGACCCTGGAAGTTGGGGATCGCCTGCTGCTGTATTCTGATGGTTTTACTGAATGTCGTTTGGAAAATGGTGAGATGTTGGAACCTGAAGGGTTGCTGGATCTGGTAGACGACTGTGAACCTAATCAAGGTGGGCCAGAGTTTCTAGACGACTTATTCTGGCGATTGTCGCAAGTCATGTCGCCAGATTATGGAATGGAAGATGATGTTTCAGCGACGTTCTTTGAATACAACGGGCCCTAGTTGTCATTGGCTCCTATCTCAGGGAGCTGACATGTTGCTGGGCAAAAAAGCGGTCTCCTGAATTTCCAAGCGCCTGAGTTGCAGCCTCTGCGTGCATCCAACGCGCTTCATGAAACTCTTCCCGAGGGGGGCCCATGCGCCGAACCGGCATTGCGCGGTAGATCATGCAGATTTTTTCGGCCCAGAGATCATATTCCGGCATAAAGACAAACCGCCGAAAGGTTCCCACCCGACGTGGTGTCGCGATCAGCCAGCCGGTTTCTTCAAAAACCTCTCGGTGCAGGGCGGCAATCGGGGATTCCCCTGGGTCTATGCCTCCGCCAGGAAGCTGCAATTCAGGGTTTTTACCGTCATCATACCAAGTGACTAACAAAGAGCTCTGACGCGGTAAAAGCGCATAAGCGCCCGCACGGCGAATGTACTTTTGGCCGGGTTCAGGGCTTTCGCCAAAACGTCTGATCATGTAATGACCCCTTTTATCACGGCTTGTTCCACCTATATGGACGCGGTATGCCAATCTGTGGCGTGTAAGGAAACCCCATGACTATCGGATCAAAAATCGCGTGGGACGACACCGTCCTACCCTTTCAACTTGATTTACCAGATATGCGCGGCCGCGTTGCCCGTTTGGATGGTGTGCTTGACGGCATTTTAAAGCAGCATGATTACCCGCCTCAGGTTGAGGCGCTGGTTGCCGAAATGGCACTGTTGACTGCATTGATCGGTCAAACGATCAAATTGCGGTGGAAACTGTCTTTGCAGGTGCAGTCCAAGGGCGCTGTGCGGATGATCGCAACCGATTATTATGCGCCGCAGAAAGAGGGTGAAGCAGCCCGAATTCGGGCCTACGCGACTTATGATGCAGATCGTTTGACGGATGCTGTACCTTTTGATCAGGTCGGCGAAGGGTACTTCGCGGTTCTGATCGACCAAGGTGAAGGCAACAAGCCGTATCAGGGGATTACCTCTTTGGATGGAGCCACGTTGAGTGAATGCGCCGAAGCCTATTTTGCGCAATCAGAACAGTTGCCGACACAGTTTAACCTGAGTTTTGGAAAGTCTTCGGCACCCGGTGTGGCCGAGCATTGGCGTGCAGGCGGCGTTATGTTGCAGCACATTCCCAAAGCATCGCCCTTTGTGGCGCAAGAAGGCGGCACTGGTGAAGATCTGAAACCCGCAGATTTGCTTGCGGGTGAAGAAAGCGAAAACTGGAACCGGGTGAACATGCTGTTGGCAACTGTCGAAGATCTTGAACTGATCGGCCCATCGGTTGCACCGACCGATCTATTGGTGCGTTTGTTCCACGAGGAACAGCCGCGGATCTATGATGCGCAATCAGTGCAGTTTGGGTGCACTTGTTCCGAAGACCGAGTGCGTCAAAGCCTGTCCATTTATTCGGCCAAGGATATTGCCACGATGACCACTGACGAGGGCGAGGTGACTGCTGATTGTCAGTTCTGTGGGGCGCATTATGTGCTTGATCCCAAGTCCGTTGGATTCGAAGCGGAACAGCTAGACAGTGAGTGACATCGTATCCGATCTGAGGGCGGCACTGGAGCGACCGGGGCATGGATCAAGTGATTTTGATCTGAATCCCGAAGTTGTGCTGCCTAAAGGTCGGCGTCTGCGTCCTGCTGGTGTGTTGATTGCAGTGTCGTTAGCCACTGACACACCCCGTGTGATTTTGACCAAGCGTTCATCGGCCTTGAAACACCACCCGGGGCAAATCGCATTTCCCGGTGGCAAGCAGGAAGACTCTGACGAGGATGTTGTTTTTGCCGCTTTGCGCGAGGCCGAAGAAGAAATCGGTTTGCCGCGTACGGTGCCAATGGTTCTGGGCCCATTACCCGAGCATGAAACTGTAACTTCATTCCAGGTCACACCGGTTCTGGCGATTATCGACCAACCTTTTGTTCCCACACCCGAAGCGGGTGAGGTTGAAGAAGTGTTTTCGGTTCCATTGGCGCACCTGTTGAACCCGGATAACTACATTGTTGAGTCGCGGCGGTGGCGCGGGCAGCGACGTCGGTATTTTACGGTTCCGTTTGGACCCTATTATATTTGGGGTGCAACAGCGCGAATGTTGCGGGGGTTGGCAGCTAGGGTGCAGCCGTGACCCGGATTTCAGACAAATGGATATTTGACCCTTCAACACAAAAGGTATGCTCGGCTTTGACGGGTGACGGTGCAATTGCTCTATTTGTTGGGGGGTGCGTGCGCAATGCGTTGTTGGGGGTACCGGTCTCGGATATCGACATCGCCACAGATGCAACTCCGGATCGCGTGATGCGACTGGCGAAAGCCGCGGGAATTCGCGCCATTCCAACCGGAATAGAGCATGGGACTGTTACACTGGTGCAGGATGGCATCCCGCACGAAATCACAACATTTCGTCGCGATGTCGCAACGGATGGAAGACGTGCCGTTGTGGCGTTTTCTACAGACGTCGCCGAAGATGCTGCACGGCGCGATTTCACTATGAACGCGCTTTATGCCTGTCCTGATGGAGAGATTTTAGATCCTCTTGAGGGACTGCCGGATTTGCAGGCCCGACGTGTCAGGTTTATTGGCAATCCGCGCCATCGCATACAAGAGGATTACCTGCGCTCGATGCGGTATTTCCGGTTTCATGCATGGTATGGCGATGAATCGGCTGGGCTAGACCCCGAGGCGCTGGGCGCAATTGCTGAAAACCTTGAGGGGTTGGAAACGCTATCGCGCGAACGGGTGGGGGGTGAGTTGCTTAAGTTGTTGCAGGCGACAGACCCGGCCCCAGCGGTTGCTGCGATGAGGTCGACGGGAGTGTTGAGTGCAATCTTGCCGGGCACAGATGATCGTGCGCTAGCCCTTGTTGTCCACAATGAATTCTTAGCAGGTGTCGAACCAGACGGCCTACGCCGGTTAGCGGTCCTAGGTGATATCGACCCTATGGCGCAGCTGCGATTGAGCAAGGCACAAGCTGGGCGATTGAAGCGACTTCGGACAGCTGCTTTAGACACAACCCTGATGGCTGCTGCGTTGGCGTATCGATTTGGGTCCGATCTTGCGCGCGATTCGTTGCTGGTTCGTTCAGCTTTGCTCGAACAGCCTTGGGATCCCAACGTTGAACAACAGATTGCGCTGGGCGCCCTAGCTGTGTTTCCAATTCGGGCTGTTGATCTGATGCCCGACCTTCAGGGCCAGGCGCTTGGGGCGCGACTAAAGCTGCTTGAAACTGCTTGGATCGCGTCGGGGTTCACTTTGGGGCGGGAAGAATTGCTATCCCAAAAAAAGTAACGTCCATTCCTAATTTTTTTGAGTGACAAGCTTAGATCTTTGCAGCTAGGTTTCGCGTGCTACATAACGGAGGGCAGCGAATGTATTACGGGATTTGGTTCACTTAATCTGAGGTGATCGCCCCGCTCGGGTGGTGCCTTGGCTCCGCCTCTTTCGCACGTCCAAAATTTAGCTCATCCGGAGCAATTGTTATGTTTCGCTTTTTCGAAAACCTTGTTGATCCCTATATCGCCTATCCAGAGGAAGACACACCGCCAACGCGGCTGTGGCCATTTATGTTGGCTTATTCCAAGCCGTTCTTACGGGTGTTTTTCTGGGCCGGCTTGTTGTCGTTTGTTGTGGCCGCCGTCGAGATTGGTCTGATCTATTACATGGGTCGGATTGTTGACCTGTTGGGTGGCACACCTGCCGAAGTCTGGACCAATCACGGGACGGAATTCATTGTTCTGGCTTTGTTTGTGCTTTTCGTACGTCCGCTACTGCACGTTGCAGATGTGTTGCTTCTGAATAACTCTATCTTGCCAAATTTCGGAACGCTGATCCGTTGGCGTGCGCATAAACATGTGCTGCGGCAGTCCGTTGGTTGGTTTGAAAATGATTTTGCCGGGCGTATTGCTAACAGGATCATGCAAACCCCACCTGCCGCTGGCGAGGTGGTTTTTCAGGTTTTTGACGCCATTTCATTCTCGATAGCCTACCTGATCGGGGCTGCAATCCTGTTGATGGCTGCGGACGTGCGGTTATTGGTGCCATTGATTGGTTGGTTTGTGCTGTATGCGGCGCTTGTAAAATGGACAGTCGCGCGCGTTGGTCCCGCCTCTCAGGCCGCCTCAGATGCGCGGTCTACCGTGACGGGGCGCGTAGTGGACAGTTACTCGAACATCCATTCGGTCAAGATGTTCGCCCACCATGATCATGAACTGATTTATGCTAAGGAAGCGATTGAAAACACGCGTAAAACGTTTCAGGCCGAAATGCGGATCTTTACCGTGATGGACACGGTATTGGTATCGCTGAACGGTGTATTGATCGTTGGCGTTGTTGGCTGGGCGATCATGTTGTGGATGCAGGGTGAGGCCTCTGTTGGTGTGGTGGCTGCGGCAACGGCGCTGACGTTGCGCTTGAATGCTATGACTGCTTGGATCATGTGGGCGCTGACGTCGTTCTTTCGGCAACTTGGTGTGGTGGCTGAAGGGATGGAAACCATCGCCAATCCAATTGCGCTGGTCGATGCGCCTGAGGCAAAGCCGTTGATGTTGGATCGGGGGCAGATCGAACTCCAGAACTTGTCGCACCATTATGGTCGGGAAACGGGGGGCTTGGATCAGATCAATCTGACAATCGCAGCCGGTGAAAAAATTGGCCTGATTGGGCGATCTGGTGCGGGCAAGTCGACCTTGGTTAAACTGTTGTTGCGGTTCTATGACGCCGACAAGGGCACAATTTTGTTCGATGGTCAGGACATCCGCAATGTCACCCAAGACAGCCTGCGCAGTCATATCGGGATGGTACAGCAAGACAGCTCGCTATTGCACCGCTCCGTGCGGGACAACCTGTTGTATGGTCGCCCCGACGCAAGTGAAGAAGAGGTCATAGCGGCAGCCAAACAGGCCGAGGCGCATGAATTCATTCTGGATCTTGAGGATCCGCAGGGTCGCACTGGGTATGATGCGCATGTGGGTGAACGGGGCGTGAAACTGTCAGGCGGTCAACGACAACGCGTGACTTTGGCGCGCGTGGTGCTCAAGAACGCTCCAATCCTATTATTGGACGAGGCGACTTCGGCCCTGGATTCCGAGGTTGAAGCTGCCATTCAGGATACTCTATATGGCATGATGCAAGGCAAAACGGTGATCGCAATTGCGCACCGACTCAGCACAATCGCGCAGATGGACCGGATCTTGGTAATGGATCAGGGCCGCATTGTAGAACAAGGCGGGCACGATGAATTGCTGGCGCAGAATGGGCTATACGCTCAATTCTGGGCACGGCAATCAGGTGGCTTCCTTACACCGGAGGCTGCAGAGTGAACGTTGCAAATCTGATTGATCCCTTCAGACCCACGAATACCCCACCTCCTGAAACCCTTGGCGCATTCTTCAGATGGTGTCTGGCCGGGGCTTGGCCCATGTTGTTTGTGGCTGCCTTCTTTTCTGCCTCTGCCGGGGTGATGGAGGCGGGCACGGCTTGGGTATTAGGTCTTGTGATCGACAGCGCTGTGGACAACGGCCCGGATGTCTTCTTTTCTGCTACGAACCTCGGTTTGATAGTGGGGTCCGTCGCGTTTTTCTTGTTGGTGCGACCAGCGTTGTTTGGATTGTCTTCAATTTCGAACGCGATGATTGTTCAGCCCAATATCCCACCTTTGGTTCTTGCTAAATTGAACCGTTGGACCTTGGGTCAGTCCGTCACGTTCTTTGATGATGATTTTGCAGGCCGGATTGCGCAAAAGCAGATGCAGACAGCCAATTCTGTCGGCTCGGTTGTGTCCGAGGCGATAAGTGCCATCGTCTTTGCGTTGGCGTCGCTGGTTGGGTCACTTGCTTTGCTTGGCCTTATTAACCCATGGGTCATAGTCCCGTTTTTGCTGTGGCTTGTTACGTATTTCAGCCTGATCCGTTGGTATATGCCGCGTGCCCGGAAACTGTCAGCGGCCAGGGCCGGGGCAAAGGCCTTGGTTACGGGGCAAGTGGTCGACACGATCACCAACATCAAGACGGTTAAGTTGTTTGCTCTTTCTCAGCACGAGGATACCGTGGCGCGCAATGCCATGGGTGGTTTGCGGGACAAGGCGATAGATTTTGGCCGTATGTCAGCCAGTTTCCGGATTCTGTTGATGACATTGGCGGGGGTTTTGCCTGTGTTGCTGATTGGTGCGACGCTGTTGTTGTGGAAGGTCGGGAATGCCACGGCCGGTGATGTTGTAGCAGCCGGTGCAGTGTCGATTCGGATCGCCCAAATGACGGGCTGGGTTAGTTTTACGCTGATGGGGCTATATTCCAGTGTCGGTGAGATCGAGAATGGGATGAAAACGCTCACCCGGCGGGACCGGGTCGAAGATGTCGCCAATGCCGCAGCGTTACAGGTCGCTGGTGGTCAGATCGAACTGGATCGGCTGTCTTTTGCGTATGGTCGTGACGTTGGCGGGATTCAGGATATTTCGCTGACTATAAAGCCGGGTGAAAAGTTGGGTATTGTCGGTGCGTCTGGGGCCGGGAAATCAACGCTCGTGTCGTTGTTGTTGCGGCTCTATGATGGGGAAAAGGGCCATATTCGCATCGATGGTCAGGATATTGCCGCTGTTACGCAGGACAGTTTGCGGCGCCATATCGGGATGGTTACGCAAGAGACAGCGATGTTCAACCGATCTGCGCGCGACAACATTTTGTATGGCAATCCAGGCGCGACCGAAAAACAGATCATAGCGGCGGCACAAAAGGCCGAAGCGCATGAATTCATCCAGATGTTGCAGGATGCAAAGGGTCGCAAAGGGTATGATGCCCATTTGGGCGAGCGCGGCGTAAAACTGTCTGGTGGTCAGCGTCAGAGAATCGCGCTTGCGCGCGCCATTTTGAAGGACGCGCCGATTTTGGTCTTGGACGAAGCAACCAGCGCGTTGGATTCCGAAGTTGAGGCGGCGATCCAAACCGCTCTGCATCGCGTGATGGAGGGCAAGACTGTGTTGGCCATCGCGCACCGCCTGTCGACCCTCAGCGAGATGGATCGGATCATTGTAATGGACCAAGGGCAAATTGCGGAAACTGGCACGCATGAGACATTGTTGGGGCGGGGTGGTTTGTACGCTCAGTTCTGGCACCGTCAATCCGGCGGGTTTATCCAGACAGAAGCCGCAGAATAAGGCTTTTGCCGGAGCTCAAGCCCCGGTATCAGGCTACTATGAGCCAGCAATACAACATAGCCAGACTGGGCCACCAAGGCGACGGGATCGCCGATGGCCCGATTTTTGCCTCTCGGACATTGCCGGGAGAGATCGTCTCTGGAACATTGGAGGGCGGTCAGCTCACTGATATTCGGGTTGAGGCGCCCTCGGATGAGAGGGTGAAAGCCCCCTGTCGCCACTACAAATCTTGTGGTGGATGCCAGTTGCAGCACGCCTCAGACCGTTTTGTGGCGGATTGGAAGCTGGGCGTTGTACGCAAAGCGCTCGAGGCGCAAGGGATAGAAACCGAATTTCGCCCAATTCATACTTCGCCAGCTGCGTCCCGACGTCGGGCAACCGTTTCGGTACGGCGGACGAAAAAGGGCACGCTGGCTGGTTTCCATGGACGTGCGTCTGGTGTGATTACCGAAATACCTGACTGTCAATTGTTGGACCCGGTGCTGATCGCGGCAATTCCATCGGTCGAAGAGTTGGCGATGATTGGTGGCAGTCGCAAAGGTGAACTGGCGGTGACGCTCACTTTGTCCGAAGTTGGATTGGACGTTTCTGTACGCGGCGGCAAGCCGCTGGATGGTCCATTGCAAATGACCTTGGCGCAGGTGATTGCCCATAAGGGGTGGGCTCGCTTGGCTTGGGATGACGAAATCATTGCCATGGCAAACCCTCCGCGGCAGCGATTTGGCGCGGCGTTGGTTGTGCCGCCGCCCGGCGCATTTTTGCAGGCAACCAAGGATGGAGAGCAGGCGTTGCTGGCCGCCGTTCTTGAAATCACCAGCGGTTCAAAGCGGGTGATTGATCTGTTTGCCGGGTGCGGCACCTTCAGTCTGCCGCTGGCGGAAACGGCCGAGGTTCTTACCGTTGAAGGCGAGGCCGAAATGACGGCGGCCTTGGATCAGGGGTGGCGCATGGCGCGGGGCCTAAAGGCGGTCACCGCAACGACACGCGATTTGTTCCGTCGCCCCTTCATGCCTGATGAGCTGGCGAAATTTGACGCTGTTGTGTTGGATCCCCCGCGTGCCGGGGCCGAAGCACAAATTTCGGAACTCGTACAGGCCAAGCGGCCAGTGATAGCCTATGTCTCTTGCAACCCGGTGACGTTTGCGCGGGACGCCGAGCGACTTGTTTCGGCGGGGTATCGCCTGAATTGGGTGCAAGTGGTCGATCAGTTTCGCTGGTCTGCACATGTGGAACTTGCAGCGTCGTTCACCTTGTCACATATGAACGACTGAGCAGTCAGGAGCAGCAGGTTATGAGTTTTAGGCAAAAATTAGATGCCTTTGTCACCGGACCACGGTTTGGACAATTCATCACCCTGGTGATTATTTTCAACGCAATTTTGCTGGGTCTTGAAACGTCTCCCAGCGTTATGGCCAAAGTTGGACCACTCGTTAAAGTTCTGGACAGTGTTTGTCTGGGGATCTTTATCGTTGAAATTGCGATGAAGTTGTTCGCGCAGGATCGACGTTTTTTTACCAACGGCTGGAACATCTTTGATTTCATCATCATCGGCATCGCGCTGGTTCCAGGTGGTGGTGGTCTGTCGGTGTTGCGGGCTTTGCGTATCCTGCGGGTGCTGCGTGTCATATCAGTCGCGCCCCGCTTGCGACGCGTGGTTGAAGGGTTCATTACCGCGCTTCCTGGCATGGCCAGCGTATTTTTGCTGATGGCAATCATCTTCTATATCGGGGCTGTAATCGCAACCAAGCTCTTTGGCACATCATTTCCTGAGTGGTTCGGCGATCTGGGGCGAAGCGCCTATTCACTGTTCCAAATCATGACGTTGGAAAGCTGGTCGATGGGAATTGTGCGTCCTGTCATGGAGATTTACCCCTACGCGTGGGCGTTCTTTGTTCCGTTCATCATGATCACGACCTTTGCTGTCGTGAACCTTTTGGTGGGCTTAATCGTGAATTCCATGCAAGATGCCCACCAAGAAGAAGATCACGAGCGTACGGATGCGTACCGGGATCAGGTATTGGCCCGATTGGAAGCGATCGAAGCCATGGTGTCCGAACGTAGTCAGACAAAAAAGTGATTTTGACAGCGCGAACAGACAGCGTATGTGAGCAGAAAGAAACAAAAGGCAGTATTGAGTAATGGATCGTCGAGTATTTGGCCTTGGGGCAGTGGCTACGTTGGGTTTGACCGCTTGTAGCAGCGGGAAGAGCAAATTTCGCCGTTACAATGGGCCCGAAGTCACTTCGGTCGTGGTCAACAAGGGCGCGCGAAAATTGTACGCCTTGCACAATGATGAAGTTTTGAAGTCTTTTGATGTGGATCTTGGCTTTGCACCCGCAGGTGACAAAAACTTCGAAGGGGACGGCAAAACCCCTGAGGGAACGTATTTGATTGACCGCCGAAACCCGAATAGCAGCTACCATCTGTCCATCGGTATCTCGTACCCGAACTCACGCGATGTTGCAGAAGCACGTGCCATGGGGAAAAGCCCGGGTGGTGAAATCTTTATTCACGGTCAACCCAACCGTCTGAAAGAGCTGGCACGGGCCAAGAAAACGCCGGATTGGACCGCTGGCTGCATCGCTGTGACGAATGATGAAATCGAAGAGCTCTATGCCATGGTTAAAAATGGCACTGTAATCACCCTGCGTCCTTAGTTGGTCGGGCGCCAAGGCCCAAACCCAAACATTTGATAGTCCCGCTGATAGACAGATGCGCACATGGATTCGAGCTTGTCGTCGTAGATGTCGGCCAAACTGTAGGGCTGATCCAAGGGGGCTGTGTTGGGCACGGCTGGGTCCGGGTGCCCGTATCTTTGAGCGAGCGGCGGTAAGACGGTTGCCAGCTCATCTTCGCGGAATACATAGTCCAAAATGGCAAATTCGGAAAACATGCTAAGCGCTTGTGCTTGCGTGCACCAACGTCCGTCCACGCGAATTGCGGTTTGCCCTGCGAGGTTCATTCGGAGAAAACCAAGAAAGACCTCAAACGCAGCGCGATGATCCGATTTCGAATAACTGGAATCAATTTTGCCCTTGGGAAGCGGTAAATTGAACTGATTCCGCAGGGTCTCCCTGATCTTGACAAATGCGCCACGCTCTTTGGACAGGATTTTATTGCAAAATACCGTATGCGCGCGCGCCAGAGGGTGACGCAACACAGTAAAGCGCCGGTTTTCTTGATTGCCGCGCATCCATTGCCGCGCTTGTTTCTGATTCAAGCCCGTGATCAATGACTCAGTTGGAACCCCGTCCAGATCAGCCATCCATTGTTTAACCTGATGTTCTGGTCCGCCTTTGATGGGCATGAAAAGCAGTGGTGTGACCGCGCCCAGCACATAAGTTGGGACAGCAGCCCCACGCCGGGGTTCGAAATTAGGTGTTCGAGTTAAGTTGAAGCGATCCAACCCGCTTAGGGCTTCGGTCATTTCCTCAAGGTTCGCGACCTTCGAGGTGACCGGGCTTGGGTTCTGTGGCTTTAGGCTTTTATCTAAAGCGTCCAGTTGGCTAGGAACACCAAGCCATTTGGCCAGTCCGTTCACCACATCAACGCTCTGTAAATCCTCGTAGGCGAGATAAAATGCCGTTTGGCCCGTTTGTTGTAATGTATTCAGCAAGAAGACTTGAAAATCTTGCAAGGTTTCTACAAAGCGCGAGAATTCATTGGCATTGAAGGTCGCCTGCGCTTCTCTTCGGCGCTTGATATTGGTCAGTTTCCATTGCCCGGTTTCTTTGGCAATTTTCCACGAAACATAACTGTCCAACGGGTTGCGTGTCAGAATGATTTTGGCGCAACGGGGATCTTCCATCGCGATCTCCAAAACCCGGGGGTCATGGTTATGAAAGTATCGAAACCCGCTCAACTTATCAGGAGTATCCCGGATGGCGTTAACCAGGCACATGGGGTCTGAGTCCCGCATTGCCTGTGACACTTCAAGAATCTCTGTTTTGTCTGGATACCCTATGAAATGCGGGTTGAAAGCTTCGCCGTGACAGCTGAGCCCATCCAAGGCATTCAGGTTGGTTTCTAGGAAATTGGACCCGGTGCGCATTTCAGCAAACACGATGAAATAGTCAAAGTTCGTGGTCATTCAGATTTATCGCACCAAATAGGGTTTGCGGCTTGGTCGGCTCATATTAACGGGGGCTTGTTCAACAGGAAAGTCCCCCATCAGGTAGGGGTGCATCCCTTGGTTCTTAAGGTTCTGCAGGAACTGCCCAAATCCAGTCAGATCCACCATGGTCGGGGCTTCGGATAGCCGTCGGGGAATAGTTGGGCCAATTTCATCCACAATGGTTTGGATCGGCTCCATCGGGGCCTCAACAAACTCGGCCATTTTCCAGATCCGCACCCGCGCTTTGGTCCAAACTGACCGCAAGATTTCCAAATGGTCGCTTTCGATCTTTTGCAACAAAGCCGCTTCTTTGCGGATATCCGCGAAATCTCGGTTTGATTTGAACAGAGGGACGGCCCAGGCTCCTGCAATCACTGAAATCTGGGCATTTGGGTCACGTGCGGAAAGCCAATTGATATCTTGCGTGTCCGCCGGCCCGAATTGAAAGCACTGCCTTTCACCACGTGTGTTCCAGATCAGACTGGTTAGAAAGCTCTGCGGATCATAGTCTCGCTTTTTCGCGCTGTCGCTGAGAGCCCCATTGATTAGGGTTTGACCGCCTGAAAATTCCACCCGTTCAGGGCCGAACAAGTGGCCATGGACGCGCGCGCCGGTAGCTTTGGCCAACCAAGGTTCAAAGTCTTCGAACAATTCCGTAAAACCCTGAAAGATTGAATAAGGGTTCGAGGTCAATCCGTTTTCATTGCCGTGCCGGGGGAACCGGCTCTGCATGTAGAGCCCATCACGCCCTCTGGTCCGACGCTCAACGGCCTTGGCAAAGATGCGGTCGATTTTTCCGGGGTTGGGTTCGGTTTTCTTCATCGCCCCGGCTTGATCCGTCAGAAATGCTTGATATAGCCGGTTTGCCTTTGGCCAGATTTTGCGCGCGACAAAGCAATCTGAACGCCGCAAAAGCTGAAGATGATCATCATAAAAGATGTGGGGCTTGCCCTGGAAATCGAATTTGGACAGCGTCAAAGAGCGGCTTTCGATATTCGAAGAATATTGCCGTGCGAGGGTTTGAAAATAGCTCTCGTCAGGAATCCAGACACGTTTGAAATAGCGATCATATGTTTCACGTTCGGGATCCTGCAAAATGGCAGAAAGCGTTTGGCGGGTGAGACACCACCATTGACTGCCCATGTGTGGGATCAAGCCGGTCGGGATCTTACGTTTGATCCGCAACCGTCGTTGCAAATCAACGTATCGGTCAAACAGAAATCGCCGCTTTTTCCAAGAAAACGGAAACCGCAGCGTAAATCGTTCGTGGTCAAGGCCGCCAACGGTCCAAGGGACATCTGCTGTTGTAGCGCTTTCTATAAAGTCGGTGCGCGGGCGGGCAGCGAGATAATCAATCAACTCCTGAACCGGGCGCAGCGGTAGGCAAGAACCAGATGCCAGGTAAACATGGCGAACGTCGGGAAAGTTCTGCAACATCAATTCAGAGGCTGATTGCGATGCTGCGACCAAGCCCCAAGCGCCCCATTCACAGCGATGGCGTTTGCAGAACACGATCAGGGAATTGTCGGAACAGGATTTTTGAAACGCGGCAAAGGTCTTTTTAGGGACATTCATGTCGACATGCATGACAACAGGACAGCCTGCTGCCGTCCAGTGGCGCGCAACTTGTTCTGCGCGATCCAGTGTGTTGTGCACCAGCATGACGATCCCGATAGTCATGCCCAATTCCCCTTGGACATCAGACCTAAGATTTCGAGCTGACGCCAGTTGATGTATTTCTCAGACCACTTGCACCAAAGCTCGGGATGCTCGCTCAACTTGTCGGCGTATGCAGCGTATTCACGCGATCCAGCATAGTGCTGCTTACGGGATTGCTCCTCTTGTGCTTTTGCGGTGAAAGTGTCCAAAAACTTGGTATGCAGCAATGCGCCGCTGGCCTTTTCACCGCCCCATTCATCGTAAACCTGATTGAGACCACGGGGCAGCAACGCATGAGTGGAACTCACGTAGGCGTATCGCTTGGTCCATTTGACCAACGGGATTTTGTTCAGAGCGGGCGCGCTTTTGGGGGTTTCGGGAAAGAAAACCCGACTGCGTGGGCCACCTTGAATCCAAAGGTTCCCGTAAGTCGCGTTCTTTTTGATTGTGTAGTTGCCAGAGTCGAACCAGCTTGCGATCTCGAGCGGGTTTTGCCCTTCCTGATATGGGTTCTCGTCCAGCCTTCCCTTGGGATACACATCAACAAGCATGGCGCTAAAACTGCGTATTGACGAATTGTCGAGCCAATCGGTCAATGCCTGAATGGGCCGTGTATCGCAGAACGGATAAACAAAGAATTCATCCGGGTCGACCACCAGCGTCCAGTGATCATTGCCGTATGTGCGCTGGAGCCAGTTCATCCAATCGACGCCAAAATTGGCGCGTTTGTAGCTGTGTTTGGTGTTCCAAACAGAAACATCCCGCTGCCCGTTTAGATAATCCAGCGTTCCGTCGGTGCTGTCATTGTCCACGAATAGGAAATGATCAACACCCAGATCGCGGTAGTACCGCAGGAAATACGGTAGTCGTACTTTTTCATTTCTAAAGGTGCTGACGAGAATGACATCGTTGGGGCGAATGGCGGCGGAGTTGTTTTGAACCGAGCGCAACTCTCTGGACTTGCGCATGCAGCGCAACAGGCGACGCCGGCGCCGCACTCTCATCCGATAGGAGTCCCAAAGGCTCACGTGTCGATCCAACTTTCACTTTACCGCCCCTAGCACCGAATACGTCGTGTAACAGGACAAAACGGGGCGAATATCAACTTATGTCATCTTTTCTTTCATGGAATCAACGGATTTAGAAAGAGTTACGAATGGGGAATGAATTTGTCATAACGTCATATTTAGGTTGCCAAGATCTATTCTTGGGTGTCACCACCCACCAGAGCACATCAAGCCTAAAGATTCCAGTTGTTGCCAACCGGTATAACGCGTGGAATTTGTTGTCCATAAGTCGGGCGATTCAGTGATCTGGTCATAATAATCATCAAAATCAGACGGCGTATGAAAGTGTTGTGCACGCTGTTTTTCGATCGCGGATTTGGAAACAATCTCGGGTAGGAATTTGGTGTGAAGTAAGACGCCAGAAGGGGATGCTCCGCCCGGGCCTTCGTATGTGCTGTTCAGATGTCGGGGCAGGGCTGAATGGCATGAGTTTACATAAGCGTAGCGCCTGTTCCATTTGACCAAGGGGATTTTGTTCAATGTGGGTGACCGGTTAGGGATTTGGGCAAAGAACATACGTTCGCGCGCGCCGCCTTGGACCCATAGATTGCTCAAAGGCTGTTGTCGCTGTGCACGATACGGCGCGGCATCAAACCAAGGCAAAGCGCGGACAGGGTCTTCGCCAGCGGTATAGGAGCACCCGTTCAGCGGTCCCTTTGGATATAGATCCAACAAATGGGCTCCGAAACTGTGACGCCCCTGTTGTTCCAACCAAGCGGTTAAGTCCTGAAGGGCCCGGCTTTCGTGGTGGGCATATACCAATAGCTCGTCTGCATCCAACATCAGGCACCAATGCCCGTCCATGTACTTGATTTGCAGCCATGTCATCCAATCCAAACCAAAGCGGGCGGCATGGTAGCTGTGTTTCGTGTGCCACAGCGAAACATCAGGCTGTTCCGTCAAAAAAGCGCGTGTGCCATCGTCGCTGTCGTTGTCGACGATCAGGAAATGCTGCACACCCAATTGGCGATGATAGTCCAGCACGTAGGGCAGGCGTGTGATTTCGTTGCGCTGGGTCATGACCGCGAGCACATCATTGGGTTTGATCTGATCCGTGCGATCTGTGACGAGCGACAATTGATGGCGACTGCGAAAAGAGCGCCACAGCAACCGTCGACGTTTCCACCGCAGACGATAGGCATCTGCCCATCCAAGGTTGTCCAGTTCTGCGGTGGTGGTCTGCGTCATGCCTGTCCTAGTGGTTGTAATGCCCGGTCTGGTGCCATCGCCACGCATCGGTGATCATTGTCTCAAGCGTTGAGCGGGTCGGAGACCACCCTAGTTCTTGTTCTGCCCGTGTCGAACCTGAAACAAGCTTGGTGCAATCACCCGCCCGACGCGCCCCAATGTTGAAAGGAACTTGGTGGTTGGTCATGGCTTTGGCAGCGCCCATGACCTCTAGCACAGAAAACCCTGTGCCGGTTCCCAGATTGAACACGCGGCTGCCTTTGTCATCTTGAAGCCACTTTAGGCCCAGAACATGGGCATCCACCAAATCGCAAACATGCACGTAGTCACGGATGCAGGTTCCATCTGGTGTATCGTAATCTGTGCCGAAAACGGTCAACGCATCGCGCTTCCCGTCAATCGCATCCAGAATGAGCGGCACGAGATGTGTTTCAGGGCGATGGAATTCGCCTACCTGCGCCTCGGGATCCGCACCGGCGACGTTGAAATAGCGAAAGATAACACTGCGCAATCCGTATGCGGCTTCGAAGTCACGCAAGATGTCTTCGATCGCTCGCTTAGAGGCCCCATAGGCGTTCAGCGGATGTTGTGGTGTCGTTTCGTCCAGCACCACGTTGTCATGTTCGCCATAGGTGGCGCAGGTTGATGAAAAGACGAAATTCAGACAGTTCGCGGCAACGGCTGATTCGATCAGCGTCAGGGAGCCTGTTACGTTATTGGACCAGTATTTGCCGGGTTCTGACATCGCTTCGCCGACCTGGCTGAGAGCGGCAAAGTGCACGACAGCGACCGGGTCATATTTGGCAAACACCTCATCCAGCTTGCCGCGATCCAGCAGGTCACCCTGTTCAAACGGGCCAAATTGAACGGCATCCTGCCAACCTGTAATGAGGTTGTCGTAAGTAACGGGTGTAAATCCCGCTTGGGCCAATGCCTTGCACGCGTGAGAGCCGATATAGCCCGCGCCCCCTGTAACCAGAACATGAGACATAAAAGTACTTTCTTAATCCAAATTCATTTCGGCCATCATGGCCTGTATCTTGGGAACGTCTTCGGGGTTGTTCAATTCCCAGAACTGACGCCCTTTTGCGGCAACCTCAACACACAGAACCTTGCGACCATTTTCCATAAACCGCAGCTGTTCCAACCCTTCAAGGGTTTCCAACGGGCCGGTTTCCCATGTCGGGTAAGCCGCAAGCGCTTCGGGGCGATAAACATAGACACCCACGTGATGAAAAACAGGGGTCCCGTCGGCGTCATCGTAGGTCTTGGAGGTGAACGGAATCACTTCTTTTGAAAAGTACATCGCGCTGTTGTCTTGGGCGAAAACAGCGGTAGTGCCACCAACGCGCCCTTCTTTGCGGTCATTCAAAAGCCCATTCAGTGCGGTGCCATCACAGCGCAAGACTGGTGTTGCGACACCCGCATCTGGCGCGTTCCTCAGCCGGGTTACCAGATCTTCGACAAACCAATGCGGTGTCAAAGGTGCATCCCCTTGCAGGTTTACCACGATGTCGAAATCACCCCCCAAAGCGGCATGCGCTTCAGCACAGCGTTCAGTTCCGTTTGCGCAAGATTCCGATGTCATGACAACTTCGGCGCCAAACGCTTCTGCAGCTTCGCGAATTCGGTCATCGTCCGTGGCGACAACAACCTTATCGACGCCTGACACTGCCTTGGCTGCACGCCAAGACCGTTCGATCAGAGTTTGCGATTGACCAGAGGCACCGGTCAACGGAACAAGCGGCTTACCGGGGTAACGGGTTGATGCATAGCGGGCGGGGATTGCGATCAGAACAGACATCAGGCCTCCTTCAGGTCAACGCCGGGGGCCAAAGCGATGAAAAACGGATTGGCATATCCATCTTTGCCGTATTTCAGCGGGCTGTGGTCATCGAACCGCACAACCTGCCCACCGGCGCCGGTCAAAACAGCGTGACCCGCGGCTGTGTCCCATTCCATGGTGCGGCCTACACGCGGGTAAAGATCCGCCTCGCCTGTCGCAATCAAACAGAACTTGAGCGATGACCCGGCGCTCTTGCTGTCTTTGACGTTGTATTTGTTGATGTAATCATCGGTCGCTTGATCGCGGTGCGATTTGGAGGCAACCACCAGCAATGCGGCGTTATCCGCATCTGATACGGATATCGGTGTGATCTCGCCAACAGTGTTTTTGTCCAGCGCGCCAGTTTCTTCCACCGATTGCCCATCTGCTTGAGTATAGAACATACGGTTTTTTGCAGGTGCATAAACGACGCCGCGTGTGGGCACGCCGTTTTCAACCAGCGCAATGTTCACCGTGAAATCACCTCGGCGGTGGATAAATTCTTTGGTGCCATCCAGCGGATCAACGATCAGAAACGTATCGCCGGTTGTTGAATGCGACTCAGCCTGTTCTTCGGTTACCAGCATCACATCAGGAAAAGCGGCGCGCAGCCCGTCGGAAATTAACGCATCCGCGGCCTCGTCTGCGGCAGTGACAGGGCTGTTATCGGATTTGACCTTAACCCCGAAATCGGCTGAGTCATAAATTTCCATGATTTTGTCACCGGCCTCAAGCGCCAGCGTGCGAATTACCGGAATTAGGTCGTCATAGGTCACAAAAATGCTCCGATTTCGTGATTTGTTGATCTGAGAGACTGATGTTCTTATGCTTTGCAAGAAACGGAACAGCAAGAATTCCGTGTCAGTTTCTGAGCAGTGCTACGAGAAAGACCACATATATGTTTCGTTATCGACGTCATGATTCCCTTCTGAGCGGCGCGCTCACAATGAGTGAGCTGATCTATCATGCGGTGGTCCGGAGTGTTCGGTCTGGGCACAGCAATGCGATTATCGCCTTGGGCAAGAACATGTTGCAGGTCGTGATCTTTGTTGGTGCGTTCTACATGCTGTTTATGATTTTGGGCATGCGGGGGTCAGCGCTGCGTGGTGATTTCGTGCTGTATATCATGTCTGGAATTTTCCTTTACATGACGCACATCAAGGCTGTCGGGGCTGTTGCCGGGGCTGAAGGGCCAAACAGTCCAATGATGCAGCACGCGCCGATGAACACCATTATCGCCATCGCTGCGGCTGCGTTTAGTTCACTTTATACGCAGTTTTTATCGCTTAGCATCATTCTTTTTGGCTACCATGTGGTTGTAAGGCCAATCGAAATTGATGATCCAGGTGGCGCCTTTGGTATGCTGATTTTGGCCTGGTTTACGGGATGTGCTGTTGGATTGATTTTCTTGGCTTTGAAGCCTTGGTTCCCGACAGTTGTTGGTATCATGTCTACACTATACCAACGTGCCAATATGATCGCATCCGGCAAAATGTTTGTTGCAAATGCGCTGCCAACTTTCATGTTGAAGGTTTTTGATTGGAACCCTTTGTTCCATGCCATTGATCAGTGCCGTGGGTTTGTGTTCCGCAACTACTTTCCGCACAATAGCAATTGGCACTATGCGTTGGGTGTAGGGTTGGTTTTGTTGATGTTGGGGTTGATGGGCGAATTTTATACCCGTCGGCATGTGTCTGTTAGCTGGTTTGCACGCCGATGAAGATTCCCGCTCTTGCGATTGCGTTGTTTTCCCTTTGCGGGTCGGCTTGGGCGGAAACGTTCCCGGCGTTGTATGAAGTGACGGGTGTTGCCGCTGATGATGTTCTGAATGTTCGAAGTGCCCCAAATGCGGGCTCACCCAAAGTTGGAACTTTGGTACCTGATCAAAAGCAGATTGAAGTCGTCTTGATAGATGATGCTGCAAAGTGGGGGTTGATCTCTCAGGGTGAAGGGGCTGGATGGGTTGCGATGCGGTTTATGCGCCGGATGGATCAGTCCGCTTGGCACAGCTTAAATCAACCCTTGTCGTGTTCTGGGACGGAGCCGTTTTGGTCGCTCGGTTTTGATCCGGCGCAGCGTGCAATTTCGTTTGATTCGCTTGGTGAGTCCCCAGATCTGTTTGAATTGGAGGCGGGTGCTGTACCGCAGGGGCGGCCTCCCTCCACATTAGGATGGCATGCGCTTTCACAAACCGCATCGATGTTTGCCACACTGCATCTGTCAGCTTGTTCTGACGGGATGTCAGACCGGGCCTATGGCTTGTCCGTCGATCTGTTCATCCAGCAACCGGATGGGTTGGTTGGGTATTCTGGCTGCTGCTCCTTGGAAGCACCTTAACCCGCAACACGCAGGGTCAAGTTGATGCGCCCCCCCTTGGGGAGCAGGCGGGAAGATTTGTATCGGATCCGGTCAATCCCGTGATAGGCCAACCGAGCTTCGCCACCCATTACAACAACATCCCCTGAGCTGAGCCAGATCGAATCTGATTTACCACCCCGCGTTGCGCTGCCCATACGGAAGAGGGCATCGTCCCCCAACGAAATAGATACCACCGGCCAAGAAAAATCTGCTTCATCCTTATCTTGGTGCATCCCCATCTTTGCTTTTTCGCCATAATAGTTGATCAAGCAGCTGTCGGGCAGGCGATCTTGTTGGGTTACAAGCCGCCAAACATCCAGAATACGCTGCGGGATATCTGGCCACTCTGTGCCTTTTGGGTGGGCGTCGGCGTAGCGATATCCCTCTGCGTCAGATGTCCAGCCCAGGTCCCCGGCAGACGTCATTCTGACCGACATCGGTTTGCCTTTCGGGGTCGTGGGGGAAAACAAAGGGGCGGTTTTCAGAATAGGGCGCAGCGCCTGAATCAGTTCTGCCTGCCAAGCGTTATTCAGCGCTGTTTTGTGAATCTCAAACCCTCGGAGAACAAGTCGGGTCATGAAAGAAGCTCCATTCGTTATCAAAGCCTTGCCAAAAAAGGACGAAGAATCACAAAAAGCCGCATTTCACAGTGCTTGCAGCCCTCTTGTCTCGTCCCTATATACGCCGAGACGCGCGATGGTGTAGTGCTATTGCGCAACACGGATCGGGGCCAGAATGCCGTAATGGGTTCAGGCCTCGGGTAATCGCCTTGAAGAGAAAAGGGATCAAAGCATGAGCAAGGTTATTGGTATTGACCTCGGGACCACAAACAGCTGCGTTGCCATCATGGACGGCTCGCAACCCCGGGTTATTGAAAACGCAGAAGGTGCACGCACCACTCCGTCGATCGTCGCATTTACCGACGACGAGCGTCTGGTAGGTCAGCCGGCAAAACGCCAGGCCGTCACCAACCCTGATAACACCGTTTTCGGTGTTAAGCGCCTGATTGGCCGTCGTAATGACGACGCGCATCTGGCCAAAGACAAGAAAAACCTGCCATTCAACGTCATCAATGGTGGCAACGGTGACGCATGGGTCGAAGCCAAGGGTGAGAAGTACTCTCCCTCGCAGATCTCAGCGTTTATTCTGGGTAAAATGAAAGAGACCGCCGAGAGCTATCTTGGCGAAGACGTGACGCAGGCGGTTATTACCGTTCCCGCGTACTTTAACGATGCGCAGCGTCAGGCGACCAAAGACGCCGGTAAAATCGCTGGCCTTGAAGTTCTGCGTATCATTAACGAGCCGACCGCGGCTGCGTTGGCCTATGGTCTCGACAAAGAAGAAACCCAGACCATCGCGGTATATGACCTTGGTGGTGGTACCTTCGATGTGACCATTCTGGAAATCGACGACGGTTTGTTCGAAGTTAAATCGACCAACGGCGACACCTTCTTGGGTGGCGAAGACTTTGACATGCGCATCGTCAACTACTTGGCTGAGCAGTTCAAAAAAGAACACAACGTTGATCTGACCAAAGACAAAATGGCCCTGCAGCGTCTGAAAGAAGCTGCTGAAAAAGCCAAGATCGAACTGTCTTCTGCGAACCAGACCGAAATCAACCAACCCTTCATCTCGATGGATCCGTCCTCGGGTACGCCGTTGCACATGGTTCTGAAACTGACACGCGCCAAGCTGGAATCTCTGGTTAGTGATCTGATCAAAGCTTCTATCAAGCCTTGTCAGGCTGCGTTGAAAGACGCCGGTTTGTCCGCAAACGAGATCGACGAAGTCGTTCTGGTTGGTGGTATGACCCGTATGCCGCGCGTTGTTGAAGAAGTGACAAAGTTCTTTGGCAAAGAGCCGCACAAGGGTGTGAACCCGGACGAAGTTGTTGCGATGGGTGCTGCCATTCAGGCCGGTGTTCTGCAGGGCGACGTCAAAGACGTGGTTCTGTTGGATGTGACGCCATTGTCCTTGGGTATCGAAACCCTGGGTGGTGTATTCACACGCCTGATCGACCGTAACACTACGATCCCGACCAAGAAATCTCAGGTATTCTCGACTGCCGAAGATAACCAGAATGCTGTGACTATCCGCGTGTTCCAAGGCGAACGCGAAATGGCTGCAGACAACAAGATTCTGGGTCAGTTCAACTTGGAAAGCATCCCGCCCGCACCGCGCGGCATGCCGCAGATCGAAGTGACTTTTGATATCGATGCCAACGGTATCGTATCGGTTGGGGCGTCTGATAAAGGCACCGGCAAAGAGCAAAAGATCACGATCCAAGCGTCTGGTGGTTTGTCGGACGCGGACATCGAAAAGATGGTTCAGGACGCCGAAGAAAATGCCGAGGCTGACAAAGAACGTCGTGAGCTAATCGAAGCGAAAAACCAGGCCGAGAGCCTTATCCATTCGACTGAAAAGTCGATGGAAGAGCATTCGGACAAGGTGGATCCAACCACAATCGAAGCCATCGAGCTGGCAATTGTTGCGCTGAAAGACGAGATCGAAACGGACAATGCCGAAAAGATCAAGTCTGGCATCCAGAACGTAA
The DNA here is from genome assembly GCF_040365955.1 of Phaeobacter sp. NW0010-22. Taxonomy (NCBI): domain Bacteria; kingdom Pseudomonadati; phylum Pseudomonadota; class Alphaproteobacteria; order Rhodobacterales; family Roseobacteraceae; genus Phaeobacter; species Phaeobacter sp. NW0010-22. Next base: position 454,554 of record NZ_BAABWT010000002.1, on the reverse strand, counting down.
CCGAGTCTGCGATGAAGCTGGGTGAGGCAATTTATAAGTCGAGCCAAGCCGAGGCTGACGAAGAGCCAACAGCTGCAGATGCGGGTCCGGGCGAAGATGATATCGTCGATGCGGAGTTCGAAGATCTGGACAACGACAAACGTAAGTAACGGGTAAACCGGGCCAAATTGGGCCGGTCCGGGATCCGGACCGGCCCGATTTCGTTGAGGCAGAAGGAAAAACCGATGTCAAAACGTGACTATTACGATGTGCTCGGCGTGTCCAAGGGCGCGTCTGCGGCTGAGATCAAGAAGGGCTTTCGCGCAAAGGCCAAAGAACTTCACCCTGACCGCAACACAGACAACCCTGACGCCGAAGCTCAGTTCAAAGAAGCTGGCGAAGCGTATGAGGTCCTGAAAGACGAAGAGAAAAAAGCAGCGTATGACCGCTTTGGTCATGCCGCCTTTGAAAACGGCATGGGCGGTGGCGGTCAGCAACGACCGGGCCAAGGCTTTGGCAGCGGCGATTTTTCATCTGCGTTTTCGGATGTGTTTGATGATCTGTTCGGCGACTTTATGGGTGGCCAACGTCAAGGCGGTGGTGGTCGTCGTGCAGCGCGTGGGTCTGACCTGCGTTACAACTTGCGGATCTCACTGGATGATGCCTTTGCGGGCATGCAAAAGACCATCAATGTGCCGACTGCCGTGGGCTGTTCTTCGTGTGACGGAACCGGGGCCGAAGGTGGTGTAGAACCCACTACTTGCCCGACCTGTTCGGGCATGGGGAAAGTACGTGCACAGCAGGGGTTCTTTACGGTTGAACGTACTTGCCCGACCTGTTCGGGTTTAGGGCAAATCATCAAGAACCCATGTAAATCGTGTCAGGGTGCAGGTCGTGTCGAAAAAGACCGCGCGCTGTCTGTCAACATTCCAGTTGGCGTTGAAACCGGTACGCGTATTCGTCTCGCTGGCGAAGGCGAAGCTGGCATGCGCGGTGGTCCTCCGGGTGATCTCTACATCTTTGTAGAGGTGACGCAGCACGATCTGTTTGAACGCGATGGGGTGAACCTTTATTGCCGCGTACCGGTGTCTATGGCCAAGGCTGCGTTGGGTGGGGCTATCGAAGTTCCCACGATTGACGGCGGGCGTGGTCGCGTACAAATCCCGGGCGGTAGCCAATCAGGGCGTCAGATGCGTTTGCGTGGCAAAGGTATGCCAGCCCTTCGTGGTGCAGGCGTTGGTGATATGTTTATTGAGCTGGCTGTTGAAACGCCGGTCAATTTGACAGCACGTCAAAAAGAGATCCTGCAAGAGTTTGAGGATCTGAGTGAAGACAACAACCCTGAGAGCAAATCGTTCTTCTCTTCCGTCAAATCCTTTTGGGACGGCATGAAGGGTTAAGTACTCTTGGTTTTGAAAAGAAGGGGCCGCCTTGTCAAAAGGGTGGCCCTTTTTGCATCTGGAATACATGATAAGTCCAGTTTTCCTATCCAGAACTTACATTTTGGATATTGAAACCTCTGCCAACCCCTGTGATGTAGGTGCCAACCGTTGGGGTGCCTCTAAGGCTGAGAGATGTTCGCGCATTAACCCATCGAACCTGATCCGGGCAATTCCGGCGTAGGAAACGGTAAATGTGTCAAGACGACCCTCCCGTGCCCGGCGTTGCCCCTTTATTTTGGTGGAGCAACATATGGCGCAAATCGCCCTAACAATTGCAGGATCTGATAGCGGAGGCGGGGCCGGTATTCAGGCTGATCTCAAGGCGATGTCAGCGTTGGGCGTGTATGGTGCCAGTGTCATTACCGCGGTGACCGCACAAAATACACAGGCTGTGACGGCTGTGCATGGCATTCCTTTGGACGTGATCGCGGCCCAGATCGATGCGGTGCTGTCTGATCTGAATGTCGGGGCCATCAAGATTGGCATGCTGGCCACACCAGAGATTATTCAAACCGTTGCCGATGGCATTGCCAGTTTTTCTGGGCCGATTGTGCTGGACCCGGTGATGATCGCTAAATCCGGAGATGCATTGTTGGCGCGAGAGGCTGTGCAAACATTGCGCGATGTGTTGCTGCCACGCGCGACAGTCCTAACACCGAATTTACCTGAAGCTGCTTGTTTGTTGGAATGCATGGTCGCAGAGACTCCTGCTGAAATGGCTCAACAAGGGGCGGCGCTTTGTGGCTTAGGGGCACAGGCAGTTCTGATGAAAGGCGGACATGCCGAAGGAGCTGTGTGTCACGATTTGCTGGTATCTGCCGACGCCATTCTGGGGGATTATAGCGCACCCCGGCGCGAGACCAAGAACACACATGGCACAGGCTGTACGCTATCCTCATCGATCGCTGCTGGTTTGGCCAAAGGCTTGGATCTGCCATATGCGATAAAAGGTGCGCATGATTTTCTCCAAGGTGCAATTGCGCAAGCCGATACCTTGGGCGTGGGCCATGGTCACGGCCCAGTGCATCATTTCCATCGGACTTGGGGATGAGCGATGTTGCTGTTATAGGCGCCGGTGTTGCCGGTCTTGCTGTTGCAACCGAATTGGTCGCGGGTGGGGCAAAGGTTGACGTGTACGATCCGGCTGGTCTACCGGGTCCGCATGGCTGTTCTTGGTGGGCGGGTGGTATGCTTGCACCATGGTGTGAGTTTGAAAATGCCGAAGAACCTGTTTTGCGGTTGGGTCAAAAGGCCATTGAGTGGTGGGCGAGCAAAACTGAGATCACGCGCAAGGGCACGTTGGTCGTCGCCAGCGCCAGAGATCTGCCAGATCTGCGCCGGTTCGCACGGCGGACCGAGGCGTTCTCTGAGGTCGCGCGTGAAGACATTGCCCAATTAGAACCTGATTTGTCCCGTTTCGGAAAGGGGCTGCATTTCGAACAAGAGGCACACCTTGATCCACGCAAGGCGCTACAGGATCTGTACCGAGGGTTGGTCGACAACAAGGTAACGTTTCATCGCCAACTTGCGCCACCTCGATTGCCGCTTTCTGTGGATTGCCGGGGACTACATGCACGTGACACGTTGCATGATCTGCGCGGGGTCAAGGGTGAGATGTTGATCATTCGCTGCCCAGATCTGACTCTAACAAGGCCTATTCGCCTGCTTCACCCGCGCATGCCACTGTACATCGTCCCGCGAGGGGATGGAATCTACATGCTGGGCGCGACGATGATTGAAAGCGAAGACAGCAGCCGGATCACTGCGCGATCGATGCTGGAGTTGCTGAGTGCGGCCTATGCCCTGAATCCCGCCTTTGGCGAGGCTGAGGTGCTTGAGATCGGCGTTGATCTGCGGCCTGCCTTTGCTGACAACCTGCCTCGTATTCGAAGGTTGGGGCGAACCGTTTATGCCAACGGTCTCTATCGTCATGGCTATTTGCTTGCGCCTGCCTTGGCGCAAGGCGTGGCGGATCTGGTGCTGGAAAATAAATATTCGGAGATGGTCGATGAAGATCGTGCTTAATGGTGAACCCCGTGTCGTGGGCGCTGATACCTTGTCTGCCTTGCTAGAGGAGTGTGGCTTTTCAGGCCGCGTTGCCACGGCAGTAAACGAAGGGTTTGTGCCAGCGTCCTTGCGCATCGCGCACATACTAAAAGATGGCGACCGGGTCGAAGTGCTCGCGCCGATGCAGGGGGGCTGAGGGATGCGGACCTTTTATGGGACGGAACTGGCGAAGCCTTTGATGCTGGGCACGGCACAATATCCCAGCCCCGCAATTCTTGAGCAGGCGTTTCGTGAAAGCGGCGCGGCGGTGGCAACGGTGTCTTTACGCCGTGAAGGCGGCGCTGGGCAGACATTTTGGCAAATGATCCAAGATTTGGGTGTGAATATCCTGCCAAACACGGCCGGATGCCACACAGTGAAAGAAGCGGTCACAACCGCTCATATGGCCCGCGAGGTGTTTGATACCCGTTGGATCAAGCTGGAACTCATCGGTCATTCAGACAGCCTGCAACCGGATGTGTTTCAACTGGTCGAAGCAGCGCGCATTCTGACCGAAGACGGATTTCAGGTCTTTCCCTACACGACGGACGATTTGGTCGTGGGCGAACATCTGCTTGAGGCCGGATGCGAAGTGTTGATGCCTTGGGGGGCCCCGATCGGGTCTGGACGGGGTTTGAACAATGAATACGCCCTGCGCGCGATGCGGTCTGAATTCCCTGATACCCCGCTGGTTGTGGATGCTGGGATAGGTCGCCCCTCCCATGCCGCCCATGCGATGGAGTTGGGATATGACGCGGTCCTGCTGAACACGGCGGTTGCCCGCGCGGGTGAGCCGCCAATGATGGCTAAGGCGATGGCTTTGGCAGTCGAAGCCGGGCGTTTGGCCTTTGAGGCTGACCCAATTGAGGCCCGCGATATGGCCGAAGCCTCAACTCCAGTTATTGGAAAGGCGTTTTTGTCATGAGCCTTGATCGTTTCTATCCCATATTTGATCACACGGATTGGTTAGAGCGGGTGCTCCCCTTGGGCATCAAATTGGTACAACTGCGGATCAAGGATCAGCCGGATGCGGTAATCCGCGAACAGATCGCCAAAGGGCGGGACCTGTGTGCCCAATACGGGTGTGCCCTAGTTATCAATGACTATTGGCAGGCGGCCATTGATCTGGGCGTGGAGTGGCTGCATTTGGGTCAAGAGGATTTGGACGAGGCTGATCTGAAAGCTATCCAAAAAGCGGGTCTAAAGCTGGGCGTTTCCACACATGACGATGATGAATTGGAACGGGTTCTTGCGATAGAGCCTGCCTATGTGGCGCTGGGACCGGTCTACCCAACTATCCTAAAAAAGATGAAGTGGCACCAGCAAGGCCTGCCGCGTGTGACGGAATGGAAAGAGCGGGTTGGGAGTATCCCACTGGTCGGGATCGGCGGGATGAATGTTGAGCGTGCGCCCGGTGTGCTGGAGGCCGGTGCCGATATCGTGTCTGCGGTGACGGACATAACCCTCAACGCAGATCCCGAAGCGCGTGTTCGTCAATGGATCGAGGTCACAAGGTGAACCGGTATGCCCGTCAGATGATCCTGCCCGAAGTCGGGGCAGAAGGGCAGGAGCGCTTGTCTGCAGCGCGGGTCTTGGTAATCGGGGCGGGTGGCTTAGCAGCTCCTGTATTGCCCTTGCTTGCGGGGGCTGGTGTTGGCCACCTGACAATTGTGGATGGGGACACAGTTGATCTGTCAAACCTACACCGCCAGACGTTGTTTTCTGAGGGCGATTGCGGTCAACTCAAAGCGGAAGTTACCGCGCAACGCTGCCGAGAATTGAACCGTGACATCGAAGTAGTTGCAAAGAATCAGGCTCTAACAAGTGAAAATGCCACTGATTTGATCGCAAACGCAGATCTGGTTCTGGATTGTGCCGATAGTTATGCGGCGACCTATACGCTGAGCGATACATGTCTGACATTGGGTAAACCCCTGATCAGCGCATCGGTGTTGGGTTTGGGCGGATATGTCGGCGGGTTCTGTGGCGGTGCACCGTCTGTGCGCGCCATTTTTCCTGACGCCCCGGACAGCGGTGCAAGTTGTGCAACGGCTGGTGTGTTGGGGCCGGTTGTTGGCCTAATCGGTTCTATGCAAGCGCAGATGGCGCTTGCCGTTTTGCTGGGACTTGATCCATCGCCGCTGGGTCAGATCATGCAGTTTGATGCGCAAAACTATCGTAGTACCTCGTTTCGGTTTGATGACGCACCCGAGCCGGATCAAAGTCTGCGATTTGTCGGGCTGCCAGAGCTAACCGACAGTGATCTGATCATCGAATTGCGCGGTGTGGATGAGGCCCCAGAACCAATCCTGCCCTCGGCGAACCGAATTCCACCAGATGAGGTGCTGAACCACCTCCCTGATCCCAGCACACGCATTGCGTTGTGTTGCGCAACGGGCTTGCGGGCTTGGCGCGCGGCAGAACGCATTCAACAGAATTGGCCTGGCGATATTGTTCTCGTCGCGGCTGCTACCTCCTAATACTCAAAAGGAAATGCGAACATGAAAAAACTGGTTACAGCACTGGCGCTGTTTGCAGCGACCCCGGCGATGGCCGCCGACAAAATGACCGTCCTGCTGGATTGGTTCATCAACCCCGACCATGGCCCGATTATTGTGGCGCAGGAAAACGGCTACTTTGCTGATCAAGGGCTTGAGGTCGAAATCGTGGCTCCAGCTGACCCCTCTGCTCCGCCCCGTCTGGTGGCAGCTGGTCAGGCTGATCTGGCGGTTTCTTATCAACCGCAATTGCATCTTCAGATCCACGAGGGCCTGCCGTTGAAACGTGTTGGAACCTTGGTTGCAACCCCGTTGAACTGTTTGTTGGTTCTGAAGGACGGTCCAATCAAAACTCCAGCTGACCTCAAGGGCAAAAAAATCGGGTTTTCGGTCGCAGGTGTAGAAGAGGCGGTTCTAGGCACCGTTCTGGGTAAATACGATGTGGCGCTGAGCGATGTTGAATTGATCAATGTCAACTTCTCGCTTTCACCTTCCTTGATGTCGGGTCAGGTGGATGCCGTTATCGGTGCCTACCGGAATTTTGAATTGAACCAGATGGATATCGAAGGCCAGCCCGGCACTTGTTTCTACATCGAGGAAGAGGGCGTGCCCGCGTATGATGAGCTGATCTATGTCGCGAATCCTGAAAAAATGGATGCCGACAAGATCGCGCGTTTTCTGGCTGCGACCGAAAAGGCGACCCAGTTCATGGTCAACAACCCCGAAGCAAGCTGGAAAGTGTTCTCGGGCACTTCGACCGAGTTGCAGGATGAGTTGAACGCCCGTGCCTGGGTCGACACCTTGCCACGTTTCGCGTTGCGCCCTGCTGGTTTCGATCACGGTCGCTATGCACGGTTCGAGGCGTTCCTGAATGACACGGGAATGATCGACAGTGTCAATTCTGTGGATGCCATTACCATCGATGTGACCGCGAAATGAGTATCGCACCAGAATATGGCCGCGCCTTTGGCTTGATGCGCGCAGCCGCGGGCGATGTGTGGCGGGATTATACCCGCCACGCCTTCGTTGAAGGGATGAAAGATGGCACGCTGCCACGCGAGTCGTTCTTGCACTATCTGCGGCAGGATTATGTGTTCCTAATCCATTTCTCACGTGCTTGGGCACTGGGGGTGGTCAAAGCAGAAACTCATGAAGAGATGCTTGCCGCTTCGGCAACGGTCAATGGTTTGATCAGCGAAGAGATGAAGTTGCATATCGGCGTGTGTGCCGAGGCCGGGATTTCGCAGGAAGAGCTGTTTTCCACACCCGAGCGGCCTGAAAATCTGGCATATACGCGCTTTGTGCTCGAAGCGGGGTATTCGGGTGATTTCCTGACTCTGTTGGCTGCATTGGCGCCCTGTGCGATGGGCTATGCTGAAATTGGCGCCCGGTTGTCAAAGGAGGCGAACAGCGAAACCTATCGCGATTGGATCAACACCTATGCCGGTGAGGACTATCAAGCCTCCATTCGGTCCGTTGGCGTATTGTTAGAAGGTGCTTTGGTTCGCCGCTTAGGTGAAAATTATGACCAACTGCCCTGTTGGAAAGGGTTATGTCAGACTTTTGCCACAGCAACTCAGCTCGAAGTTGGGTTTTGGCAAATGGGCATGACCCCGTGAAACCCGCACTCGAAATCACCTTTGTAGGACAGGCGCTCATCGGAAGCGGGCAGCTTTTTGCACCGCTTTCACTGACATTGCTTGCTGGGCAGTGGACCTGTTTGTTGGGGGGATCGGGTGTTGGAAAATCAACTGTACTCCGGTTTATGGCTGGGTTGCAGACAGGGGCGGTGTTTAATGGCACCATCCGGGCCTCAGACGGTGCCGATCTTGCCCCCCGCATATCCTATATGGCGCAGGATGACCTGTTGCTGCCTTGGGCAACTGTGACCCAGAATATTACATTGGGTGCGCGTCTGCGCGGCGAAAAACCAGATCAGGCACGGCTAAAGCGATTGCTTGGACGGGTTCGGTTAACGGATCACGCGCAAAAAAAACCAGCGCAATTGTCCGGGGGGCAACGTCAACGGGTCGCGTTGGCGCGGACGCTGATGGAGGACAAACCTGTCATCTTGTTGGACGAACCGTTTTCAGCGCTGGATGCCCAAACACGGGCGGAAATGCAGGAACTTGCGGTTGAATTGCTTGCCGGGCGCACGGTGCTGTTGGTCACCCATGATCCGGGTGAGGCCGCGCGGCTTGGGCATGCGATCATGGTGATGGAACAATCAGGCTTAACCCATTGTCCACCGCCAGAAACAGAAGTGCCGCGTCAGGTGGATGACCTGGAAACATTGGCTGCACAGGCATCGCTTTTGCGTTTGTTACGGGGGGAGGCTGCATGAGATATCTCCCTGCGCTGGCCGCAGCCGTGTTCGCCGTGGTTGTTTGGCAGACTGTTGTCAGCCTGACCGACCTGCCAAAGTTCATCTTACCCGGGCCCTTGTTGGTGGCAGAAACGTGGTGGAAAAGCCGATGGCTGATCGCTGAACATACCCTGACGACAGGTATTGAGGTGTTGATCGGACTGGCGGCAGGGGCCGCATTGGGGATTCTGACTGCCATTCAATTGGCGACATCGCGTATGGCGCGCGTGTTGGTGCAGCCGATGTTGGTCTTTACACAGGCGTTGCCGGTGTTTGCTCTGGCCCCGATCCTGACCCTTTGGTTGGGCTACGGGCTATGGTCCAAGGTCGCAATGGCCGTGTTGATAATCTATTTCCCTGTGACGTCGTCGTTCTTTGATGGCTTGATGCGCACGCCGCCCGGTTATCTGGATCTGGGGCGCACGATGCAGGCTACGCCCCGCGCCGTGTTGTGGCAAATCCGCGTTCCTGCGGCGCTTCCGAATTTGGCCTCTGGGTTACGGTTGGCCGCTGTTTATGCACCGATTGGGGCTGTGATTGGGGAATGGGTCGGGGCCTCCAAAGGGTTGGGGTATTTGATGCTGCTAGCCAATGGGCGGGCTAAAACGGACCTGATGTTCGCGGCGATGTTGACGCTTGGGGTGTTGTCGGTGTTGCTGCATATCGCTGTGCGCAAAGCGACGGCGCGGATGGCGGGTGAGGCGCGTTAACCTTTCGGAAACTGATTCGGGCCAAAAGTTAAGGTATGTCACAGGATGCCTTTGCCGAAGCCCCAATGTTATTTGACACTGACGAAGCGCCGGTGGTGGGGTTACCGCCGGGCCGTTTGCCGTCCTACATCAAAGATCACCGCCAGCGCTTGCGGGAACGGTTCATGCAGGGCGGTGCAGTCGCAATGCCGGACTATGAACTGCTAGAGCTTGTTTTGTTTCGATCCATTCCCCGCAAAGACGTGAAACCTCTTGCACGGCTGTTGCTCGATCAATTTGGGGATTTTAACCGTGTACTCACCGCACCCATTGAGCGGCTACAGGATGTTAAAGGGATCGGGGATGCCGTAATCACCGACCTTAAGATTCTAGAGGCTGCTGCCCATCGTATGGCGCGTGCCAAGGTGATGCAGCGCCACGTAATGTCAGGTTGGGATGCGTTGCTAGATTATTGCCACACAACGATGGCCCATCGAGAGACGGAACAATTCCGGGTGTTCTATCTGGATCGCAAGAACGTGCTTATCGCAGACGAAGAGCAAGCCAAAGGCACGGTTGACCATGTGCCGGTCTATCCCCGTGAAGTTGCCAAGCGAGCCTTGGAACTGAATGCGTCGGCCTTGATCCTTGTGCACAATCACCCATCAGGGGATCCGACACCGTCACAGGCGGATATCCACATGACACAGCGCATTCAAAATGCTTGTACCGCATTAGGAATTACGTTGCATGACCATCTGATAATTGGCAAATCGACTGAGCTTAGCTTTCGCTCAGACGGGTATCTCTAGCGCACCCATACTTCGACCCGGCGGTTAACTTGGCGTCCCCAATCACTGTCGTCACATGCCATGGGAAGCGCTTCGCCAAAGGCCTGGACGCTAATCTCAATTCGGTCAAGGTTCGCTGTTTCTGCGGCTTTCAAAACAGCGTCACGCACCGATTCAGCGCGTTTCTGCGCAATCTTTGCATTCCCGGCCGCGTTCCCATCCCCATCACTGAAGCCCACAAACATCAACTGATGGGCATCATAGCGCCCCGCCTCCAGGGCTTGGGCCAGTTGCTGAATATTGGCCCGTGATTGGGCATCGGGGCGCGATGAGCCGGCCTCAAATCGAAAAGATGTTGTGAGCCGTGCCAAGGGGCTTAGAATCTCGACCACCCTCTGGATTTCTTCAAGCGGAACTTCTTCACCGGCGGCAGCGATGGCATTTGCGAATCTGTCGCCCTGTGCATTGATGTGAATCAGTTCCGGTGTCTGGTCCACGAACCCAGCGCGACGAATGACCACCTGAGCAGCAGGGCTTCGGGTATAGGCCAGAAACTCACGCGCGATTTTGGGCAATCTGCGTTCCGGCAGATAGAGGAACATCGGGGAATTCAGCGGGTAGTCTTCGGTTTTGATTGTGCGTCGTGTGGCGGACAGGGAGAATCCGCAAGATCCGGTCAGCGTAAGGGCGCGTGCCGTTCCAGTATCCGCGAAACTGGCAATGCCCATTCCAAACGGATCGGTTGAGATAGCCCGGGCCAGATCACTACCGCGTTTATGCCGCCGAATGGTTGGGGATAATGGTTTTTTTGTCGGCTTTAACAAACGATCTTCGACGGCTTGCGCCAAACCGGACCCGAACGCAGGCAAATGCAAGGAAATCGGCGCATCAGGACCGCCAAGATCTGCCCAATTCGTAATCTCACCTGCAAACACTTGGGCCAGTTCGGGTGTCGAGATGCGCTGGACCGGATTGTTCGGGGCAACCACTGGAACCATCGCATCCAATGCTAGAACCCTGCTTCGGTTGGATTTGGTCATATCGCCCATGCCCGCCTCACGCGCGCGTTTCTGTTCCGAGGGCCGGATTTCGCGCAGAGCCATCACGACATCGGCTTCATTTGCAAGAAGATCAGCAAAGCCTTCGTCGGTGGTCGTCACACGAAAGGTAATCGCCGCCAGCGGACGGGTCCTATTTGGTTGAAACAGTTCATAGACAAAATGCGTCTCATCCAGTGTTTCACGTTTCGTACGCAACCTATTCCTAAGGGCGAATCCTTCGATTAAGGCCGGAACAAGCACCTCTGCCATTGACGCTGACCCTGAAAAGGCGAGTTCCGCAACAAAATCGACGAGGCTGGGGCAGGCGGGACCTTCACAGAATACACCCGATCCATCGACAGTGAGTTCGCCATATTTGGTTTCGACACGATAGAATTCTCCATCGAAGCCCAACAGGGTGCCTTCGATTTCGACCTTACCATCGCGGGAGGTCAACGTGATGTCCTGTGCCAATGCGGCTTGGACAGATCCGAAAAGAAAGAGTGCGGCTGAAACCGCCGCACGAAGCCAAGCCATGAGAATCCTGAAAGTAACCTGCGATTTACTTGCTGGCGATTTTCAGGTCTTCGACAAGATTATTCAACACTAGAAAGTCACCTGTAGCCGTGCAATTGGGTATTGACAGCGACAGGTCACGCGTTCGCAAGGGATTACCTGCGCGCATTTCAAAGGATTGGGCCACAAAATCACGGCTGCAGTTGTCATTGGTGACTTCGGTTTCGATGCTTAGGGCGACGGATCCCGAACGGTCGGAGCCCGCCATCGGATAGGAGTAAATTTCAACCAGCTTGGGCGCTAGCGTGTCAACAATGCCCAATTGGGTGGACATACCTTGCCCTTGGGTTGTTGCACCAGACCACACATGACCGGTCTCGCCATAGCCGGCTCCAAACTCACGGGCATGAATTTGAAACCCTGCAGGGCCATCCCATTGAAGAGCAACGCGACCAAACTCAGCCAGATCTTCGACCTGTCTCATGGCAACAGCGCCTATGCCGTTTCCGAAGTCGACTACAAATACAGCGTTTTCACTGAGCGCGGGAATCGTAACCTTCAACTGCCCCTCTAAATCTGTGGTTTCAGTAAAGATCAGTCCACTGTGGTGCACCGTAACGCGTTGGTTGCCATAACAGGGCGCGTCAATGGACAGCGCGACGTTCGCCATTGGAGCAGCGGTTGTGGTTGTTGTGATGGCGCATCCCAATTGCGGAATGTCAGGATCAAACGGGGTTTGTGGCAATACATCGTGAGTCGAGGTCAGAGCCCGCCCAACATGATCGTATTCCAGTGATACATGAGATAGGCGTCGGGGCGCCGGTAGATTCGGTCGTGCCGAGGTCAGTGTAATGTCTTGCACATCGAAAATGGCATAGTCATCAACATCCGAAACGCCGTGCGGTTCTAACACTGCCTGTTGAATAGACATTGGCTTTGGCGATTGAGGGGCACGGTAAATCGGTACTGAGTGCTGCATCAAATAACCGATTCCAAGGGCGCAACACAGGGTGCACCCAACGGTTAGAATCTTTAGTTTCGGAATCATTGCTCACTCCATGGCCTGTTGGCTCAAACAGAGTGTCATTAAAAAAGACGGCCAGTTTGTGGCCGCCTTGGGGAGTCATTTTGTCAGTGTCGTGGCGCTCGGCTTAGGCGAGGCGTCCGTGACAATGTTTGAACTTGAGGCCTGACCCACAGGGGCATTTGTCATTCCGCGAGGGGTTACCCCATGTCGAGATGTCATTTTCGTCAAACCCATCAAGCGGGGCTTCAACCGGCTCTGCCTCGGGAGCCGCAGGCGCCTGCATCTGGGCCTGTTGCGCTGCCATTTGCGCCAACATCTCGCGCTGCTCTTCTTCACTGAGCGGGCGCACCATCCCCAACTGCTGGCTGACGTTTTCCCGCAGGCTGTCCAGCATGGTTTCAAACAACTGGAAGCTTTCGTTTTTGTATTCGTTCAGCGGATCACGCTGCGCATATCCACGGAACCCAACAACTGAACGCAGGTGCTCTAGCGTCAAAAGATGTTCGCGCCATTTGGTGTCAATTGACTGCAGCAGCACCTGTTTTTCGATGTTGCGCATGTTTTCTGGGCCAAAGGCGACGGCTTTCTTGGCCATCTGCTCGTCAGTTGCCTTGATCAGCCGATCGCGAATTTCGTCATCATCGACGCCCTCTTCAGCAGCCCATTCGATAACGGGCACGTCAATGCCCAGCTTTTCAATGACAGCTGCATATAGACCCTCGGTGTCCCACTGGTCAGCATAAGATTTTGGCGGCATATATTGATCAATTAAATCGTCAATCACCTGCTCGCGCATATCCGAGACGATTTCCGCCAGATCTTCGGCAGCCATGATTTCGCGCCGCTGGTTAAAGATAACCTTACGCTGGTCGTTCATCACATCATCGAATTTGAGTACGTTTTTACGCATGTCAAAGTTGCGGCCTTCAACTTTGGCCTGAGCGCGCTCGAGCGATTTGTTCACCCACGGGTGGATGATCGCTTCGCCTTCTTGCATGCCTAATGTCTTGAGCACTTTTTCAAGCCGCTCAGATCCGAAGATCCGCATCAGATCGTCTTCGAGGCTGAGGAAGAACACTGTCTTGCCTGGGTCACCCTGGCGTCCGGATCGACCCCGCAGCTGATTATCGATACGGCGGCTTTCGTGCCGTTCCGACGCCATCACATAAAGACCGCCAGCATCCAGAACTTTTTGTTTTTCTTCTGCGTGCCTTGCCTCTTCGGCGGCGCGCAGTTCAGCGGGATCGGCTTCGGGGTTTTCGGCCAAAGCCGCTAACACCTTCATCTCAACGTTGCCGCCCAACTGAATATCGGTCCCGCGACCCGCCATGTTGGTCGCGATGGTAACCGCACCAAGATGACCGGCTTCGGCGACGATCTGCGCCTCTTTTTCGTGCTGACGCGCGTTCAGGACGTTATGTTTGATCCCCTCGGCGGTCAGCATCTGGCTGAGCATTTCAGATTTCTCGATCGAAGTTGTCCCGGCCAGAACCGGTTGACCTTTTTCGTGGCCGATTTTGATCTGATTGATCATGGCCTGATATTTTTCAGTGGCCGTGCGATAGACTTGGTCGTCTTTGTCGATACGCGCGATCGGTTTGTTTGTCGGAACTTCGACAACACCCAAACCATAGATTTCGGCAAATTCTTCTGCTTCGGTCAGGGCGGTACCAGTCATGCCGCTCAGCTTGTTGTACAGGCGGAAATAGTTCTGGAATGTGACCGAGGCCAGTGTAACGTTTTCAGGTTGAATCTGGGCGTTCTCTTTGGCTTCAATTGCCTGATGCAGACCATCTGACAAACGACGGCCCGGCATCATGCGGCCGGTGAATTCGTCGATCAGTACAACTTCGCCATCGCGAACGATGTAATCTTTGTCTCGCTGGAACAATTTGTGGGCACGCAGCCCTTGGTTGACGTGGTGCACCACGGTGGTGCTTTCGGGGTCATACAGCGACTGGCCTTCGGGCAGCAGACCACGGGCAACCAACTGTTGTTCCAAAAACTCGTTGCCGTCATCGGTAAAGGTGACGTTGCGTGTCTTTTCGTCCAGTTCATAATGTTCGTCTGTCAGCGACGGCAGCAAAGCGTCGATAGCAACGTACAATTCAGACCGGTCTTGCGCAGGGCCCGAGATGATAAGCGGGGTCCGGGCTTCGTCGATAAGGATCGAGTCGACCTCGTCCACAATCGCAAAATTGTGTTGTTTTTGGAAAACTTCGGCCAGGTCGGACTTCATGTTGTCGCGCAGGTAGTCAAAACCCAACTCGTTATTCGTTGCATAGGTGATGTCTGATTCGTAGGCGACCAGCTTTTCATCCTCGGGTTGGCCGGACCAAATCACGCCAGTGGTCATGCCCAAAGCAGCAAAAACCTTGCCCATCCATTCTGAGTCACGCTTTGCCAGGTACTCGTTCACGGTGACGACGTGTACACCCTTGCCTGTTAACGCGTTCAGATAGGCTGGCAACGTCGCGACAAGGGTTTTTCCCTCACCGGTTTTCATTTCCGAGATATTGCCCTGATGCAGGAAAATTCCGCCCATCAACTGGGTATCAAAGGCGCGCAGGCCCAAGGCCCGCTTTGCGCCTTCGCGGCAGTTTGCAAAGGCTTCGGGCAATAGGTCGTCAAGACTTTCGCCTTCAACCGCGCGCTTGCGCAGTTCTTGGGTCTTTTCGATCAGGCCAGCATCAGAGAGTTTTTCGAACTCTTCTTCCAACGCGTTGATCTTGGCGATCAGCGGGCGGGTGGCTTTGATTTTGCGGTCGTTCGGCGTTCCGAAGACCTTTTTGGCAAGCGTTCCAAATCCCAGCATGTTCACTCCAACGGATCTATCTTTACGGTGCAATTCGACAGGGTTGTTCCATTTGCGCTCAACCCATAGATACGGGGGTGCAGGTGGTCCTGTCCAAGGCTTCAAAGCGATGTAAGCGGCGGACCAAACAGTGTCAACGCCGCGCCCCGTCGCGGTCCGAGAATAGGATGATTTGAATGCCCAAAGGCCTCACTTTTTTGCCAACACTAGCTGTTGTCGCGCTGATGGCTATGCCCTTGGCGGCTGAGACGAAACCAGACGCAGATACAATCGTTGCGACCGTGAATGGCGAAGAGATCACATTGGGTCACATGATTGTTGCACGTGCGGCACTGCCACAGCAGTATCAGCAACTTCCTGACAAGGTGCTTTACGATGCCATCTTGGATC
The DNA here is from genome assembly GCF_040365955.1 of Phaeobacter sp. NW0010-22. Classification (NCBI taxonomy): domain Bacteria; kingdom Pseudomonadati; phylum Pseudomonadota; class Alphaproteobacteria; order Rhodobacterales; family Roseobacteraceae; genus Phaeobacter; species Phaeobacter sp. NW0010-22. Next base: position 438,956 of record NZ_BAABWT010000002.1, on the reverse strand, counting down.
AGTTGGTTCAGCAAAGTCTGTTAAAGCAATCGCGTGGGAACAATATCCCCAAACATGTTGCACTGGCGCTTGAGAATGAAAAACGCTCATTGCTTGCAGCGGATATGCTGGAAGAAATCATGAGCACCGTCACAACGGAAACAGCCATTCAGGCGGCCTATGATACGAAATACGCCGACGGCTTCGGTGGTGAAGAGTTCAATGCCTCGCATATTCTGGTCGAGAGCGAAGATCAGGCCAAAGCCATCAAAGCAGAGTTGGACAACGGCGCTGACTTTGCGGCAACCGCCAAAGAAAAATCGACCGGACCCTCGGGCCCCGGTGGCGGATCACTCGGGTGGTTTGGCAAAGGTGCCATGGTTCCGGAATTCGAAGAGGCCGTTTTGAAGCTGAAGCCGGGGCAGATTTCCGATCCTGTTCAAACCCAATTTGGCTGGCACGTGCTGATCTTGAATGACAAGCGCAAGAGCAAAGCACCCGAACTTGCCCAAGTGCAAGAAGAGCTGGCGTCTGAAATTCAGCAAGAAGCGATCGATGCAAGAATTGCCGAGTTAACCAAAGCCGGCAAAATTGACCGCATTCAGATCGACGGTTTGGCGCCAGACGTTCTGCGCGACGTCGAGCTTTTGCAGGAGTAAAAGAACGTGGCCAATATCACAAAAATCTCGCCGCTGGCGCCAGCGCATTTTCCACAGTTGCCGGTTATTGCAGGGGTACGTTTTGCTACTGCAGCAGCTGGCGTAAAGTATCAGGGCCGAACAGATGTGATGTTGGCCGTTCTCGATTCAGGAACCACTGTTGCGGGCACCTTTACGCGCTCTGCAACGCGCTCTGCGCCTGTTCTGGATTGCCAAGCCAAGATTGGGGGCGCCAGTGATGGTCCCGCCGCAATTCTGGTGAACTCAGGCAATTCTAACGCTTTTACGGGCCATTATGGGCAGACCTCAGTCGCCGCCTTGACCCAATCGGTTTCCAATATCACGGGCGTTTCAACAGACCGTGTCTTCACCTCGTCAACAGGCGTGATCGGGGAACCGCTGCTGCATGATCGGATTATTGCGCAGCTGGAGGACTTGAATGGCGCTCTGTCCACAGAGTCCGTTGAGGCGGCCGCCCATGCGATCATGACCACAGATACCTTTGCAAAAGGGGCTAGCGCCCAAGTTGAAATCAACGGCAAAACCGTATCAATCGCGGGAATTGCCAAGGGATCAGGTATGATCGCGCCAGATATGGCGACCATGCTAGTCTATATCTTTACGGACGCTAAAGTGGATCAGACCTCCCTTCAGCAGAGCGTAAGCGGGCTGACGGATACGACATTCAACTGCATCACCGTAGACAGCGACACGTCGACTTCGGATACGTTGCTGGTCTGCGCGACGGGTGCTTCTGGCGCAGATGCGTCGGGGAATGCGGCGTTCACCCAAGCCCTGAACGAAGTGATGCTGGATCTCGCGCAGCAGGTTGTGCGTGACGGAGAAGGCGCAACAAAATTCGTTGAAATTCGCGTGACAGGTGCGGCGTCCGATGCAGATGCCAAAGTGCATGGCTTGGCGATTGCAAATTCCCCATTGGTCAAGACCGCTATCGCGGGCGAAGATGCCAATTGGGGCCGTGTTGTCATGGCGATCGGGAAATCGGGTGCGGCTGCTGATCGCGACCTACTCAGTATCTCCTTTGGCGATATTTTGGTGGCTGAAAAAGGGTGGGTCAGCCCATCCTACAGCGAGGACGAAGCCGCTGAGTATATGAAGGCACAAGATCTGGTGATCGCTGTGGACCTTGGGCTGGGGGCAGGGTCTTCAACTGTTTGGACCTGCGATTTGACCCATGGGTATATCGAAATCAACGCGGATTACCGGTCGTGACGTCCGAGAGTAAGCCATTGAAAGTGGTCCTGGTTTCCGCCGTTGCCCTGATCGATGTAGAGGGGCGCGTGCTGCTTGCACAACGCCCCGAAGGCAAATCGATGGCTGGCCTTTGGGAATTCCCAGGCGGCAAGGTCGAAGTCGGAGAGACGCCAGAACAGGCCTTAATCCGTGAATTGGAAGAGGAACTGGGGATCAACACTTGGGCTTCTTGTTTGGCGCCGCTCACGTTCGCCAGCCATGCCTATGATGATTTTCACTTGTTAATGCCTCTCTTTGCCTGCCGAAAATGGGAAGGAATCCCCCAGTCACGCGAAAACCAAGCCCTGAAATGGGTGCGGGCCAATGAGTTGCGCAACTATCCCATGCCTGAAGCGGATGTTCCACTTGTACCGATTCTTCGGGATTGGTTGTAATTGTCTGTACATAAGGACATCTAAAGTTGCTTTGAGTGCGATTGGTGATGTGAGCCAGTATTTTTCCGTTAAATGTAAAACAGGGCAGCAGTATTGCTGCCCTGTTTTGTTTCTGGGATATGGCTCACAAACAAAAACGGCGACCATGTTTCCATGATCGCCGTTGAATTTGTTCTGATATAAAGATCAGTCGAGTGTACGTGTGACTTCTTCGCGCTCGAAAATCTCGATGACATCGCCGGGGCGGATGTCTTCGTAGTTCTCGAATGCCATACCACATTCCTGACCTGACTGAACCTCGGCAACTTCGTCTTTGAAGCGCTTGAGGGTCTTCAGGGTCCCTTCGTGGATCACAACGTTGTCGCGCAGCAGGCGAACACCAGCAGAGCGGCGTGCAACACCTTCGGTGACCAGACAGCCCGCGACTTTGCCGACGTTGGACACCTTGAACACGTCTTTGATATTGGCGTAGCCGATGAAGTTTTCCTTGATCTCCGCGCTCAGCAGGCCAGATGCGGCTGCTTTTACGTCGTCGACCAGATCGTAGATCACCGAATAGTACCGGATCTCAACACCCTTTTGGTTGGCAGTGTTCCGTGCCGATGTATTGGCGCGGACGTTAAAGCCCATAACCGGTGCGCCGGATGCTTCGGCCAAGCCGATATCCGTTTCCGTGATCGCACCAACGCCCGAGTGTAGAACCCGTACGCGGACTTCGTTGTTGCCGATTTTTTCCATCGCCTGAACGATAGCTTCGGCAGAACCCTGCACATCAGCTTTGACCAGAATCGGCAGTTCAGAGACGTTTTCGTCTTCTTTTGCCTTGGCCATCAACTGTTCCAGCGTAGTCGCAGCACCGGCAGCAGCACGCTTATCTTTCGCGGCTTTCTCACGGTATTCCGCGATTTCACGTGCCTGTGCCTCGGTCTCGGTCACGTTCAGAACGTCGCCCGCTTCGGGTGTACCGTTCAGACCCAGAACCTCAACAGGAACCGATGGACCAGCTTCTTTGACGCGCTCGCCTTTGTCGTTGATCAGCGCACGAACCTTACCGTACTGCTCACCCACAACAAAGATATCACCCTGACGGAGCGTACCCTTTTGCACCAGAACGGTAGCAACAGGACCACGACCCACATCCAGCTGCGCCTCAATCACGGCACCTTGGGCGGCGCGATTTGGGTTGGCTTTCAGTTCCAGAATTTCCGCTTGCAGCGCAATCGCTTCGAGCAGTTGATCCAGGCCTTGGCCCGTCACTGCCGAAACTTCGACATCCTGAACGTCACCAGACATGGCTTCGACGACAACTTCGTGCTGCAGCAGATCGGTGCGCACTTTGGTCGGGTTGGCCGCTGGACGGTCAATCTTGTTGATCGCGACGATCATCGGAACACCGGCTGCTTTTGCGTGAGCAATCGCTTCGACCGTTTGTGGCATCACAGCGTCATCTGCCGCAACAACCAGAACCACGATGTCTGTTACCTGAGCACCGCGTGAGCGCATCGAAGTAAAGGCCGCGTGACCCGGCGTATCAAGGAAGCTGAGCACTGAACCGCCATCGGTTGTAACCTGATAGGCACCGATGTGCTGGGTGATGCCGCCAGCTTCGCCAGCAACAACGCGGGCATCACGGATCGCATCCAGCAACGATGTTTTACCGTGGTCAACGTGGCCCATGATCGTGATGACCGGGGGACGGCTAACCATTTCTTCTTCTTTGTCGTCGACTTCGTTGATCACGTCTTCGACGTCAGAATCAGAAACGCGGACTACTTTGTGGCCAAATTCCTGAATGATCAGTTCTGCTGTATCGGCGTCGATGGTTTGGTTCTGTGTAACCATCATGCCCATCTGCATGAGCGCTTTGACGACCTCGCCAACGCGTTCTGCCATACGGTTCGCCAATTCTGAAACAACAATTGCTTCAGGCAGCTGAACATCACGGACAACCTTTTCGCGCTCAACTGAACCGCCCATGGCTTTTTGCCGTGCACGTTCCTGTTTCCGCTTCATGGCAGCCATCGAACGATGACGTCCACCTTCGCCACCAGTGGCTTGACCCAGTGTCAGCTTACCAGAGCGACGACCATCATCACGGCCTTTGCCACGCGATGGGCGCTGTTCACGTTCACGCTCGTTTTTGCGCTGTGATGGGGCCGCAAGGGGTTTATTTGGCGCGGGGCGCGAAGGGGCGTCTGCTTTAGGTGCCGCTGGAGCCGGAGCAGGAGCTGCCGCACGCTTGCTGGCCGCTTCGGCCTCTTTGCGTAGACGCTCTTCTTCTTCGGCCTTCAGACGGGCGCGTTCGGCACGTTCTTTTTCTTCGCGTTCTTTCGCTTCGATTTCGGCACGACGGCGAGCACGTTCTTCTTCACGTGCCTTTTCTTCTGCTGCACGCTTGGCAGCATCTTCGACTTCACGCGCTTTGGCGGCTTGAACCGCTTTTAGGCGACGTGCCATTTCGACGTCGGTAATTCCTGCAGGTCGACGCGACGGATCCCCGATAGGGCCAGTGCCCCCGGATTTGCCAGCGCCGGGCTTGGGAACCACAACGCGTTTGCGTTTGGTTTCCACCACGACATTCTTGGTCCGTCCATGGCTGAAACTTTGCTTCACATTCCCCGGACGGGAACCGCCACCACGTACACCCAATGTCTTTTTGCCGTCACTATCGCTCATTAAGCTTATTACCCTTCCGTGCGGCCGCTGCCGCCATCCGTTTCGCGCAAGCCTCGCAGGCGCTGCGCTTCCTCTACAACACGTTTGGCGAGTCCACCAGAGGTCAGCGCCGCATGTATCACTGTTTGGCGGCCAAAGGCCATGCCCAATTCGTCTGCGGTGAGCCAACCGATGTACTTGCCCAAGTGTGGTGTACTTAGTTTTGACTTGCCGCGCCCAGATCCATCAGATGCCTGAAGCAAAATCTGAGCTTCTTCCTTGTCGAGCCATGACTTAACCTTTTCAAAGCCCGCCACTGCTGCGCCTGACTTGCGCGCCAAACTCAGCAAATCGACTACCCGACGAACCAGCTGACGTTCAATATCGTCCACCAGTCCATCTGCGATCGTAACTTGCATTTTAAGGCCGCGCGCAAACATCTTTTTGCTGACAGCCTTGTCTAAAATGGCCCGATCGGCTGCAACGTAAACGCCGCGACCGGGCAATTTGCCCATCACATCTGGATAAACCTGACCATCAGGCCCCGCCACAAAACGAATCAGCCCATATTTTGGCTGCACTTCGCCTGTGACGATGCACTTGCGGTCTGGACCATCCGAGTGATCCTTGGAGACGCCACCGCGACCCATCTGGAAACCTCCGGGGCCTGAGATCAGGCCCCGACCTCCTGATCAGAGGCGTCGGTGTCTAGATCGTCTGTCTCAGTGTCTTCATCCTCGTCTGTTTCCAAATCGGCGGGATCAACCCAACCCAATAGAACGCGTGCTGTCATAACCATGTGCTGAGCTTCTTCCAACGTCATGTTGAAGGGCTCCAGAATGCCGTCATCTTTGACGCGCTGGCCATCGACTGATGTCCAGCCACCGGCCAATTCCCAGTCCGCGCAAGTGGCGAAATCTTCCAACGTTTTCACGTCGTCTTTTGCCAGAGCTTCCACCATTTGGGGTGTCAGACCGTCAAATTCAATAAGGCTGTCTTCGGCGCCCAGGGCACGGGCTGCATCCAGTGCGGCTTTGGCCTGTGCTTCCAGGTATTCGCGGGCGCGGGTCTGCAGCTCTTGAGCGGTGCTTTCGTCAACGCCGTCGATGACGATCAGTTCGTCCAGCTCGACGTACGCGACTTCTTCGAGGTTGGTGAACCCTTCGGACACCAGCAACTGAGCAAAGAACTCGTCCAGATCCAGCGCTTTGATGAACAATCCGGTGCGCGCTTCGAATTCTTTCTGGCGACGTGCGGATTCTTCTTCTTCGGTCATGATGTCGATATCGAGACCGGTCAACTGGCTTGCCAGACGGACGTTTTGACCGCGACGACCAATTGCCAGTGACAGCTGCTCTTCGGGGACAACAACTTCGATACGCTCGGCTTCTTCGTCCAGAACAACCTTGGACACTTCTGCAGGCTGCAGTGCGTTCACAAGGAATGTTGGCTGATCTTCGTTCCACGGGATGATGTCGATTTTTTCACCCTGCAGTTCGTTCACAACCGCCTGAACCCGGCTACCGCGCATACCAACACAAGCACCAACGGGATCGATCGAGTTATCAAACGAGATCACAGCAATCTTGGCTCGCGAACCGGGGTCGCGGGCTACGGCTTTGATCTGGATTATGCCGTCATAGATTTCAGGCACTTCCATTTTGAACAGCTCAGCCATGAATTCAGGCGCGGTTCGCGACAAGAAAATCTGAGGACCACGGGGTTCGCGACGGACGTCTTTGATGTAGCACCGCACACGATCATTCGGGCGATAGCTTTCGCGACCGATCTTTTCGTTGCGACGCAAGATCGCTTCACCAGCGCCCACATCGACGATGACGTTGCCGTATTCTTCACGTTTGACCAGACCATTGATGATGGTACCGGCGCGGTCTTTGAATTCTTCGAACTGGCGATCACGCTCAGCTTCGCGCACCTTTTGCAGAATGACCTGCTTGGCGGATTGGGCCGCGATACGGCCCATCTCCACTGGCGGCACTTCTTCGACAAAGGTGTCACCCACTTGAGGATCAGCCATGTATTGCTTGGCTTGCACGACAGTGAATTCAGACTGATAGTTTTCCAACTCTTCGTCTTCGACAACGGTGCGGACGCGAGTAAAGGTTGCTTTACCGGTCTTGCGGTCGATGGACACACGAATGTCCATCTCTGCGCCATAGCGAGACTTTGCAGCGCGTGCTAGGCTCTCTTCCATCGCGTCGACAACCAGACCGGGGTCGATCATCTTTTCGCGGGCCACGGCCTCGGCGGTTTGCAACAGCTCAAGCTGGTTTGCAGAGGTAATTGCCATTAGTTGTCCTCCTCGTCAGACTCGTCGGCCTCGACCTCGTCGAAAGCGTCTTCGTTCAGGTTGCCAGCAGCTTTGCGCTGTCGCAGCATTTCGGTGATCAGGTCATCGGTCAAAACCAGTTTGGCGTCGCTGAGCCATTCAAATTGCAGACCAATTGTTCCTTCTTCGATGTTGATCAGAACTTCGTTCCCTTCAACACCGGCCAACTCACCTTTGAACCGGCGACGTCCGTCGATCAGCTCGGTGGTTTCGATTTTCGCCTCGTAGCCTTCGAACATGTCGAAATCTTTGAGACGTGTCAGAGGGCGGTCGATGCCGGGGCTCGACACTTCCAACGCGTAAGTTTCCAGAATTGGATCCTCAACGTCGAGCGTTGCGCTCACCGCGTTCGAGATTGCCGCGCAATCATCCACTTCGATCCCGCCACCGGCCTTGTCGGCCATGATTTGCAGGGTTGTTGTTTTGCCGCTCATCAACCGAACGCGCACTAATTCATACCCCAGATCTTCGATCACGGGGGTGATGATTTCGGCCATTCGCTGATCAATTGCAGCTTTTGCTATCAGGTCGTTTGTCATGTCGTCCAAGCACAAAAAAACGGGCGCGCGGCCCGTCATATATTCCGGTGGTACCCCGGACCCAAAGACCCGACGCGCCGCTGTTGAAAGCCATATACGCCCGTTCCCCCGAGTCTGCAACCCCCGGTGTTTCGTGCGATGCGTTTCGCGACGCAACTCAGGTATGAGGTCAGATTAAAGCATCCACCAACGTTCAGCGATCCGCCCATCGTCCAGCACTGCCCGGGGGTTGATGTGTCGGGGCATACCAACCGTACCTGCAATCGCCAGCGCCATGTCGCGTTCCGACGGATGGTAGCGGAATTTCGACCGTTCGCGCAGTCCTTCAGGCTGGGGCAGGGCGGCCACATCGACGTATCCGTCACGCAAGGCTTCGGCGCGCACTGCGGCGTCGGGGATTACGATGACTTCGATCTGATCGATCCAACCCGCCTGACCTAGTTTGTAATGACTGGGCTGTTTAGTTCCACGGAAATGGCGGCCTTCCTGGGCCTGTGATGCGCGATAGCAGCCTGTACCAATTGCCGTTTCAAGGGGACCGCTAACCTGCCCATCGGGCCCAATACGGCACTGCGCATCAGCCAGCAGGAAGGGAAGCCCGGGGTTGCCCTGAACAAGTTCGAGACGCAATTGGGACGCTCCTGTTGCCTCGATACTGTTCAATTCGTGTAAGTTTTCCAACGATTTGATAACATCGGTGACCTGCAGGGAGGGGCCGTCGTGAAACAGTACATCGTCGCGAAGGTCGATAGTCCAAATGCGGGCATCAGGGCTGGCTTGCCAGCTTGTAGCAAGTTCTCCGCGCAGCGCGCCATCGGGGCCGATTTCGGTCAGCGTGTCAAACAGCGCGCCTCGGGCGATTAGATCCAGTGAATCGTCGCGTGGGACTGCAAGGCGTAAGGTGCCGCCTGTCTTTGGCGCGGCTTCAAGGGTGACGCCGGTTGCGGCCAGCAAGGCAGCGGCTGCACCAGTTGAAAAGAGCGCGCGGCGGTCGATACGGGTCATGTCACTTGCTCCGCTATGCGATCCATTGCACGTACCAATTCGGCGCTAATGCCGGGTTCTGATAAGGCGTGCCCCGCGTTACGAACCATTTTAAGTTCGGACATCGGCCAGAGCTCACTCAATTTCCAAGCAGAACTGGGCGGGCAAATCATGTCATAGCGACCCTGCACGATCACGCCGGGGATGTGGGAAATCCGGCCCATATTGGCTAGAATCTGGCCGTCGAATTCCAGAAACCCATCGTTGATAAAGTAATGGTTCTCAAGGCGGGCAAAGGCACGGGCATATTCGCCGGGACTTTCCCCGGTCGAACCGTTTGAATGGATCGAGGCGAGGGCGTTTTCCCAAGCAGACCAAGCCCTGCCGTATCGGATTTCCTCGGTCATATCCCCGGAAAACAAGCGTTTATGATAGGCTTGAATCATGTTTCCATGTTCGTTCTCAGGAATGAGATTGGCAAAACGAGCCCAGGTTTCAGGCCAGAATTTTCCAGCACCGCCTCCATAAAACCAATCCAGTTCGGATTGGGTCATCAGGAAAACACCCCGCAAAATCAGGTGCATAACCCGATCTGGGTGAGCTTGTGCATAGAGCAGCGATAGGGTTGCGCCCCAGCTACCACCAAAGACCATCCATTGTTCAATGTCGAAGGTGCGCCGAATGGTTTCGATGTCGGATACCAGATGCCATGTCGTGTTATCCTCAACCGAGGCATAGGGGCGTGACCGACCGCAGCCGCGTTGATCAAATAGAATCACGCGATAAACGGTGGGATCGAAATAGCGCCGCATCGCGGGGCTGCATCCACCACCGGGGCCGCCGTGCAGAACCACAACGGGCACACCGTTTGGGTTGCCGCATTGTTCAACATAGATGCGATGGCCTTGGCCAACATCGAGAATCCGCTGATCAAAAGGTTCGATCGGCGGGTAGAGATATTGCACTGCGCGCTTTTGGTCCGGGTATTTGTCCATTATGGGCCTATATAGTCCTTAAGGACAAAAGAGCATACGGAGACAGGAATGCAAGCGCATCCAAACACAGTGGACCCGTCTGAGGTTGCCAAATTCGAAGCGATGGCTGCGGAATGGTGGGATCCCAACGGTAAATTCAAACCGCTTCATATGCTTAATCCGTGTCGTTTGGACTATATTACACAGCAGATTGCGGGTGAATTTGACCGAGATTTGACGCAGGTTAACCCGTTCAAAGGATTGCGTATTCTGGACATTGGCTGTGGCGGTGGATTGTTGTCTGAGCCGATGGCGCGGCTGGGGGCGACTGTGGTGGGCGCAGATGCCGCAGGGGGCAATTTGCCGGTGGCGCAATTGCATGCTGAACAATCTGGTCTCGAAATTGATTATCGCCACACCACGGCCGAAGATTTGGCTGCAGCGGGTGAACAGTTTGATGTGGTTTTGAACATGGAAGTGGTTGAGCACGTCGCTGACCCGTTGGCCTATCTGACTGCAACACAACAGCTTTTGCGCCCCGGTGGGTTGGAAATCTGTTCGACCATCAACCGCAACCCTAAGTCATATGCAGTGGCGATTGTGGGGGCCGAGGTGATCATGAAATGGCTGCCCAAAGGCACGCATGAGTGGTCGAAATTCATCACACCGGATGAGTTGGCCGAGCTGCTGACCCAAGCCGGGTTGGACGTGGTGGATCGAAAGGGATTCGTATTCAACCCGATCTTGTGGAGTTGGTCGATTTCGGACCGCGACCTGAGCGTGAACTATGTGACTGCCAGCGTGAAGCCCAGCTAACGCACGCCCTGTTAACCGTCAATTCCAGAGGGGTTTGCGGGCCTGCGGGGCGCAAATCAGAGCCCTTTTTGGGGACTTTACCCGGGATTTTGTACGATTCACGCCTTGCCAGAGACGTCGAAAACCCCCCGATTTTGCAATGTTGGGGAGTTTGGGCGTGATTTTGTACGAAACGACCCTGCACCACCCGAATGGGCCTGCGAATCAGGTTAATGCGCTGATTTTGTGACGCAGCGTTGCCGTGTTTGGGCGGTTTGGTTCAACCGCTTTCCAGCTGAATGCGCAGATCCCGCAGCACAGGCAGGGCAGTGCGGACGCGGTCCGTTCCCAGCTCACCCACAACCTTGGTGATCAGTGGTGCAATGGCTGAAATTGCCCGATCCCGCGCTTGCAGCCCGGCGGGGCTGAGCGCGACCATCTTGCGGCGCGCGTCGTCCCAATCGGGGCGGATGTGGATGTATCCGGCCCATTCCAGTTTCGCCAATGTGTTGGTGATTGCGCCACGGGTCACGTGGAACGTGCTGGCCAGTTGCGCGGGCGACCGTTCGCCGCCAACAGAAGCCAGATGATTCAGGACTGAAAAGTGCGAAATTTCCATGCCTTTGGGTAGCACACGGCTGAGCCGATTGCGCAGCAGTTGGTCGGCGGTCAGGATCTCGCTGAACAGCGTGACCGCTAAGGCATTGGTATCTTCGGTCATTTTCAGATCTGGATTAGGGGCCTGTGAAGGGCCGAACATGAGTCAGAACAGGCACTTTGCGCCGTGCTTCTGTAACAGATGTATCATCCAGATCAAAATAGTGAATGCCCGGCGTGGTCCCTGCGTCGATTAGGACCTCGCCCCAGGGGGCGACAACCAGTGAATGACCATGGGTGTGGCGCACCTTGCCGCGCGTGGTGGGGTGTTCGCCGCATTGGCCCGGGGCAATTACCCAGCATCCCGTTTCTATGGCACGTGCGCGCAGCAGCGATTCCCAATGGGCCGCCCCGGTCACGGGTGAAAAAGCTGCCGGGACAGTGAGGATCGTGGCACCGGCATGGGCCAGTTTGGCGTGCAGATGTGGGAACCGCAGGTCGTAACAGATGGTCATGCCGACTTTGCCGAAATCAGTATCAGCCACCACAGCCCGTTCGCCGGGGCGATAGTTGGCTGATTCGCGGAAGGTTTCGGTTTCGGTAACTTGCACATCGAACATGTGGATCTTGTCGTATTGTGCGACGATGTCGCCCTGTGGGTTGATCATGAACGAGCGGTTGGCAAAGCGGCCATCGGGGTCATGCGTTTTGATCCCCAGTGACCCGATCAGAATCCAGATCCCCAATTCAGCGGCTTGGGCGCGCAGACCGGCGAGGGTGATGTCATCCTCTTGGTGCTGCAGAACCTCGCGTTGGCGCGTGGTGCTGTTTGAGATGCAATTCGTCACCTCGGGGGTGAGGACAAAGCGCGCGTCATTTGCTGCCGCCTCGGCGATCATACCGCGCACCATGTTCAGGTTCGCAGCGGGATCATCCGAGGAGGTGATTTGAATCAGGGCCGTTTTCATCAGGCTGCCAGCAACCCGTCGAGTTTGCCGTCCTGTTCCAGTTCATACAGGTCATCACAGCCACCCACGTGGGTTTCGCCAACAAAGATTTGCGGAACGGTGCGGCCACCATTGGCGCGCTGGATCATCTCGGGCTTGCGCTTGGGATTCCGCAGCACGTCGATTTCGGTGAATTCAACGCCCTTTTGATTCAACAGGCGTTTGGCCGCGTGACAGAATCCGCAAAGCGGTGAGGTGTAGATTTCGACCGGTTTCATGTTCGTTCCCTAGAAAGTTGCGTCAATCTAGGGGGAATTAGGTGTCCTTGGCAACGCGCGCTAGTGTGAGCACGAAAATATGATGTGCGCCGCCGGCAAGGCAGGCGTTGGCGCAGGCAGTGAGGGTCGCGCCGGATGTCATGACGTCATCCACCAGCAACACATCGCGCGCGGCCATTCGGTGGCGACGCTTAGGGTGGGGGTGGATCGCGGTGGACAGGGTTTTGGTGCGTTCGTCTGCGGTCATCCCTTCTAACATCGGGGTGTTTTTAGTGCGGATCAGCAGATCGGGGCAGTAGGACAGAGAGGTTTCTTTGGCGATGTATTGAGCCAGCAGGGCGGATTGGTTGTAGCGGCGTTTGATCAGACGGGACCGATGCAGGGGCACCGGTGCGATCAGCATTTTGTCGTGCAGTATTGATTTGGCGGCGCGCGCCATCCACAGCGCGGCGGGGCGGGCGAATTCGGGGCGGTCCCCATGTTTCAGGCCAAGGATCATCCGTCGTGCGCGCCCGGTATAGAGCAGCGCGGCGCGGCCATCCCGCCATGGGCGGGGCGTGGTCATGCAGTCGTCGCATTCGATCCGGTGACCATCGGTACCGCCGGGCAACGGGGTGCCGCAGCTTTCGCAGATGGTGCCTGCGATGAACGGCGTTTCGCGCCAACAGGGGCCACACAGGCCAAAGTCAGATGTGACCAGATCCCCGCACCCCAGACAGCGTGGTGGGTAGATCAGTTCGATGGCTGTTTGAATCCGGGTCCACATCGGATTAATTGCACCTCATGAAAATGCCTGCCCCCAATACGCCGTTGCTGGTGGATCGCGATGCTTTGGCCGCGCACCGCGCCCGGGTTCGTTCTGATGCGTTGTTCCTGCACCACGCTGCGGTGGATGAGGTGCAGGATCGCCTGTCTTTGGTTAACAAGACGTTTACGGCACCGGCTGTTGTGACGCCCTTTGCCGGGGTTTGGGCCGATGTATTGCCCGGTGCGCGGTTGGTGTCGGATGACGAGGTGCTGGATCTGCCTGTCGGTGGCCATGATCTAGTGGTGCATGCGATGGGATTGCATTGGGCCAATGACCCCGTGGGGCAGTTGATCCAGTGTCGCCGCGCCTTGCGCCCGGATGGGTTGGTTTTGGTGATCTGTCTGGGAGGGCAGACCCTGCACCAGTTGCGCGCAGCATTGGGACAAGCTGAGATCGAAGTTAAGGGCGGGCTGTCACCGCGTGTCGCACCGATGGGGGAGTTGCGCGAGCTAGGGGCGTTGTTGCAGCGCGCCGGGTTGGCTTTGCCGGTGGCGGATTCCGTGCCGTTAACGGCTGAGTACCGAGATCTAAAGCACCTGATGCGGGATTTGCGGAACATGGGAGAGACCAATGCGCTGGGCGCGCGGGTCCGACATGCGACCCCTCGGGCGGTGTTCGAGCGGGCAGAGGCGTTGTATCGCGATCACTTTGCCAATACGGCCGGACGGTTGCCTGCGACGTTTGAATTGGTGTGTTTGACGGGGTGGTCCCCGGACGAAAGTCAGCCTAAGCCATTGCGCCCAGGATCGGCGCAGGCCCGGCTGGCGGATGCCTTGCAGACCAAAGAAACCAAACTGTCCGATTGACCGGCGGGGAATTCCCGTTATCTCCCACCTAGACCGACGTTTTATTCAGGATGCCAGATATGTTCGAAGCGACCCGCCCGGCCCATGCCCCAGCTGATCACCCAAAGGTAAAGATGGGCAAGGTTGGCATCCTGTTGGCCAATCTGGGAACGCCGGATGATTATTCATACTGGCCCATGCGGCGATACCTGAACGAGTTTTTATCGGACCAGCGGGTGATCGATTACCCGAAATGGAAATGGCAGCCGTTGTTACAGTTGATCATCCTGACCAAACGCCCGTTCAGTTCGGGTGCGGCGTATAAATCCATTTGGAATCACGAAAAGGGCGAAAGCCCGTTGTTGACGATCACCAAAGATCAGACCGTCAAAATGGCCGCAGCAATGCAAGAGCGGTACGGCGATCAGGTGATGGTGGATTACTGCATGCGCTATGGCAATCCGTCGACCAAATCGAAGGTGCGCGAGATGGTTGCGGCTGGGTGTGACAAGATCTTGTTTTTCCCCCTTTATCCACACTACGCGGGGGCAACGTCAGCCACAGCGAATGATGAGTTCTTTCGGGCGCTGATGGATGAGGCCTGGCAACCGGCCAGCCGCACCATTGCGCCCTATTTTGATCGACCCGAGTACATTGAGGCGCTGGCCCAGTCGATCGAGCGGACCTATGAGGGGTTGGAAAAGCGCCCCGATATACTGGTGTGCTCTTATCATGGCATGCCCAAGCGGTACTTGATGCAGGGTGACCCGTATCATTGCCAATGCGCCAAGACCACGCGCCTCTTGCGCGAGCGGTTGGGCTGGGATGAGACCGAGATTATGTCGACGTTCCAATCCAAATTCGGCCCCGAGGAATGGCTGCAGCCGTATACAGTTGAGCACGTGGCCGAGTTGGCCAAGCAGGGTAAAAAGAACATTGCCATCTGTGCGCCCGCTTTTTCGGCGGATTGCATCGAAACGCTGGAAGAGATCAACGAAGAGATCAAGGAAAGCTTTGAGCACGCGGGTGGGGAAGTGTTCACCTATATCCCTTGCCTGAACGACGACGACGCGCACATCGCGGCGCTGGGCGCGGTGGTTGAAAGCAATCTGAAGGGGTGGCTGGACTAAAGTCCACGAGACAGGTGTGAAGGGGCTGACGTCGGTTTAACTGACGGCGGCAACGTCTGCATCTCATCGTCGGAAAATGCGCCTCAACGGCACAAAAAGAAAAAGGCAGCGAATTGCTTCGCTGCCTTTTTCAATTTCGTCTGTAAAAAGCTTAGGAGCTTGCTACAGCTGCGCCAACCAGAACCAGCAGGATCAGTGGCAGCAGGATGCCGCTTGAAGAGCTGCGTGTTTCTTCGACGATTACAGGTGCTTCAACGATCGGCTCAGCAATGTTGCCAGCAGATACGGTTGATGCTGCTGCAGTCAGAGCTGCGGCCAGTACAAGTTTCTTCATAATTAACCTCCAGAATTCGCACGACATTCAATAGATGAATCGTGCACCCAAGACTTACCTCGTGGTTTTTTCTAACCAGCTACATGGTTGGAATGCAAATGCTAGTTGATCACTTTCGGACTCGCAGCAGTGAAATGTGGTCAAATTAGCAACACTTGTGTGCCAACCTTGGCCATTGAGAACAGTTCGGCAATGTGTTGGTTGTACAAACCGATGCAGCCATTCGAGGATCGACGCCCAATTTTGCGCGTGTCATGGGTGCCGTGAATGCGGTAATATTTCCAACTTAGGTACAAAGCATGGGTGCCCAGCGGGTTGTCCGGACCGGGTGGAATGTGGTCAGGCCATTCAGGATTACGCTTTTTCATCGATGGGGTCGGGGACCAGCCGGGGCCTTCGACTTTGCGGATGACGCTGGTGCGTCCACGGCGAGTTAACTCATCCGTCAGCGGTACCGACGAGGGGTAGAGCTTGTAGACCGATTGATCGTCAGACCAATAGTGCAGCGCCCGCGATGTTGTATCGACCAGAATCGCCCCGTTTCTTGTATTCGAGAAATAGGGCTTCCAGCTCATCGCGCGGAAGCTTGAAGTGTTGCGGCGCACCGGTGCTTCGGGCTCGGGGGCGGGTCGCAAGGGATCGTCAGGGACGAATTGCGCCAGAGCAGGAGTTGCCAGTGTGCTGGCAGCACTGATGAGAAATGCACGCCGTGACGAGGGCAAAGAAAGCTTTTTAACCATTTGGGCAGACCTTTACGCGTTCAATCCAAAATTTTGACCATGATATGGCTAGAATGCCTCAGTCGCAAATCAAACGATGCTTTGGTTGGGCTCTGTTGCGTTTGCGCATTTGCGCCTAGGCGTCAGTCAGGGTATTTGGCTGTGTAACGGATCAATTCAGGTGGCACATGACGCGCATTTTTTCCCTTTTGTTGGCATGTTTTGTCGTAGTGGCAGCGTGTACCCCGTCCAATACCTCGCAGAGTTTGGGCGCGGACGGCAAACCTTTGCCGAAAGTGTACCGGGTTCGGGGGGATTCGTCGAAGCTGCAATTCCGGATGCTTGATTCGGTCAATGCGTTGCGGTCGGCCTCGGGGTTGCCCGCTGTTGAGTTGAACGCGCAATTGAATGCCGCAGCAGCCACGCATGCACGTGATATGTCGAAACAGAACCGGCCGTGGCACTTTGGGTCTGACGGATCATCGCCTTTGGATCGGGCCGCTCGTGCCGGGTACCCGGGACCGCTGATTGGGGAAGCGATTTCTGAAACCTATGAAACTGAGCTGGAAACATTGGCCGCTTGGATGGAAGAGGCTGGATCGCGGTCCGTTATTCTGGACAAAAATGCGATCAATATGGGATTCGCTTGGCATCAGGAAAAGAGCGGCAAGCTGTGGTGGACATTGGAAATGGGGGGTTAACCCCTGTCCAACCACATAACGGAACTGAAAGACGAACTAAAAAAGGCCCCGCTGGGGCCTTTTGTGTGTCTGGGCTGAAGCCTGAAGTTCTTGCCGTTTATGCTGCTTGGACAGCCTGCGGTTCTGTTAGAATCGCATAGAGCGTTCCGGGATTCAGATTGGCCCGCAATTTGGCGCAGACCGCCGGCACCCGCAGGGTCCGCGAAACAAGCGCCAGTGCCTTGAGGTGTTCGACGCCGGCCTCTTCGGGGGCGAACAAAGCAAAAGCGATATCGATCGGTTGGCGGTCGACCGATCCAAAATCAATCGGTTTTTCCAGCATCACAAACACCGCGCTGACCTGTTCCAAGCCAGGCATGCGGGCATGAGGCAGGGCAACACCGTTGCCGACGCCAGTTGGACCGAGGCTTTCACGCTCCATCAAGGCCTCGACTGTGGCTTGGGCATTCATACCCAGGGCGCTGGACGCCAGTTCGCCGATCTCTTGAAAAAGACGCTTTTTACTCGACGCAGCCGAGAAGACCCGGACCGCTTCGGGTTTAAGGATGCTTGAAAGCTCCATACCGTGCTTGCTCCAAAATGATGCCCTCGCAAGATGCGAGGACATACATATCTAAATTCTTGCCTTTACGGGTCGATCCAGCCGATATTTCCGTCTTCTCGACGATACACGACATTCAACCCGTCTTTGCCTTCTTTTCGGAAAACAAGCACCGGTGCGCCGGCCAATTCCATCTGCATCACGGCTTCTCCGACCGAGAGTGAGGGAATCTTGGTTTCCATTTCTGCCACGATCACAGGCTGGAGCGTATCAGGCTCGGCCTCGGAGTGGGATTCGTCAGAGGCGAGGATATACGAGGATGCGCCAAAGAGTTCAACCGGCTCAGATCGATCCTTGTGGTGGTCCTTGAGTCTGCGCTTATATCTGCGCAGCTGTTTTTCCATTTTATCACTGCAACCTTGGAAAGCTGCGTAGATTTCTGTTGCATGGGCCTTGGCTTGCGCTGTCAGGCCGGTCGACAGATGGACGGTGGTTTCGCATACATATTCATGCGCCGAACGGGAAAAGACGATGCTGGCATCGGTCGGGCGTTCCGCATATTTTTTGACGACCTCGCCCAATTCAGTCTGCACGTGAGTTTGCAGGGCTTCACCGATATCAATCTGTTTTCCGCTGATTTGGTAACGCATGTGTTCTCCTTCACAATTCTCATCCGTTTTCACGCCCAATAATTTGGGCGCACCTGTTATTGTCGGATGATGGGATTAGGCAGGTGCCGCGGCTGTATGCGTTCGAACCCTTCAATGAAGGGACGACCGAGGACAGCTTCAGACCGCAGGTTTGCCATACTGCAATTGACGCAAGAGACGGGCAAAGAGTCAATCGTAAGTGGTACAGAAAGTTCGAAAAATTCGCACCCGGTTCAGCGGAATTTGGCTTAAGTATCAGGAAATGCGGAAGTTTTCGCCGAGATACACGCGGCGGACATTTTCGTTGTCGACCACCTCTTCGGGGGTGCCGGACATCAACATCTTGCCGTCATGCAGGATATAGGCGCGATCAACGATTTCGAGGGTTTCGCGCACATTGTGGTCGGTGATCAGTACGCCGATACCGCGCTTTTTCAGGTCGGCAACTAGGTGGCGGATATCGCCAACGCTGATCGGATCAACACCCGCAAAGGGTTCATCCAACAGCAGATATTTGGGATCGGCCGCAAGGCAGCGGGCGATCTCGACACGCCGCCGTTCCCCGCCCGACAGCGCCAGAGCAGGGGCTCGGCGCAGGTGTTCGATGGAGAAATCCGACAGCAGCTCTTCGAGGCGCTCTTTGCGCTTGTGCCCATGTTTGATGGTCACGTCCAACACAGCGGAAATGTTCTCTTCGACGCTGAGGCCACGAAAGATCGACATTTCTTGAGGCAGGTATCCGATCCCAAGGCGGGCGCGGCGATACATGGGCAGGGTGGTGACGTTCTGGCCATCAATGGTGACGGTGCCAGCTTCGGGGAAGACCAGCCCGGCGACAGAATAGAATGTGGTGGTTTTTCCCGACCCGTTTGGGCCCAGCAGGGCGACAACTTCGGAGCGGCCCAGTGTCATTGAAACGTCACGGATGACGGTCTTTTTGCTGTAGGATTTGCGCAGTTTATCAATTCTTAGTCCCGAGGCGCCCTCGGTGACCGTTAGTTTCGGGCTGCTCATCAATTCTTGTCCGAATTCAGGATTGTTTTCACCCGGCCAACCATCTGCGCGGTTCCGGTGATCAGATTCACCGTCATTTTGTTCGAGGTCAGCGCATTTTGGCCCTGCGTGAGCAGCACATTTCCGGTCATCACGATCACACCGCTGTCGATGGTGTAATCGGCGCGTTCGGCTTGGGCGGCATCGGGACCGCTGACCAGCACAACGTCGCCGGTGGCCTCCATCCGTTCAATACCGCTGGCTTCTTGGTTGTAGATCACCAGCACGCGTTTGGCCGACAGGCGCATTTCGCCCTGTCCCACAACGACATTGCCTAGGAATTCAGCAGATCCGTCTTCTTGATTCACATCCAATGTGTCAGCTGTGACTTCGACGGGAAGGGAGGGATCAGCCTTGATTGCGCCAAACGCGACGTTGGCGGATTGTGCCAAAACAGGGGCTGCGCCTAGAGCTAACAGGAGACTGAAAATCAAAACGCGGATGTTTGGCACAGGTTATCTTTCTGATTTTTGCGGTAGGTATACCAGCTTAACCCCATTTTTGAAAAGCATATGGACGGGCCCGTCACCATTTTTTGTAGTGATATCCATGTTACCTGCCGTAAAATCACCGATTATCCCGCTTCCGGCGACCTCTCGCGGGGTTTGGGCGGCGATCCCTCGGAGGGCTGAGTGCAATTCATCGGTAGTTATGCGTAGGCCATCTGTCGACGTTATAAGTACATTTCCAAGAAATTTGGCTTGGTTCTTGTTCATGCGAACCTCGCCAGTGTCTGAGGTCAAAGTAATCACTTTGCCGTCCGCCAGTTTGAGCCAGCCATTCAGGTCAGTCACCACTGCCGGGGCGTCCGTGCCACCAGGGCGCGCGCGGCTGGCGGTCACGGTGATTTCTTCGCCCGCAGGAGTGGTGCTAGAGAAATAGGGTTTGGTGACTTGCTGATCGCGCATCCGGTCGGCAATTTCGTCTTCGGCAAAGGGAATGTCTGCGGTGGGGCCAATGCTGCGGGAAATCAAAAACAAGGTCGACAGCAGGACAAGGGCCGCCAGAGGCAGCAGAACCTTGAGCAATCGCACCATGCGGGAATAGAAATCCAAGCGACCGGGCCCCCTGTTAACCCAGACCGACGCGCAGGCAGTCGTGGATGTGAAGCAAACCCTGCGCCGTGGCCGGACCATTGGGGTCAACCACAAACAGACAGGTGATTTTACGCGCGTTCATCACCGCGACGGCTTCTTCGGCGAGGGCATCGGGGCCGATGGTGGTTGGATCAGCGGTCATGACTTGTTCGGCGTTCAGGTCCAGCAGCCCGTCCATGTTCCGGCGCAAATCCCCATCGGTGATGATGCCCGCAAGGGTGCCATCGGGGCGGGTTACACCGGCGACGCCAAACCCCTTTTGGCTGATTTCGATCAGCGTGTCGCTCATCGGGGCTGTGGTTGGAATGGTAGGCAGGGCAGTGCCTGCGTGCATCAAGTCGCGCACTTTGGACAGACGCGCACCCAGTTTGCCACCGGGGTGGAAGTCGCGAAAGTTTTCCGGGGTAAAGGCGCGGTGTTCCATCAGGGCTACGGCTAAGGCATCGCCAAGCGCCAAGGTCATCGTGGTCGAGGTGGTCGGCACGATGCCGGATCCACATGCCTCTTCGGCGCGGGGCAGAACCAGCGCCACGTCGGATTGTTTCAACAGAGTCGAATCAGGGCGGCTGGCCACACCGATCAGGGGAATGTTGAAGCGGCGGGTATAGGCGACCATATCCGCCAATTCGGGCGTTTCGCCGGAATTGGACAGCACCAGTGCCACGTCGCCTTGGGCCATCATGCCCAAATCGCCATGGCTGGCCTCGGCAGGGTGGACAAAATGTGCCGGGGTGCCGGTCGAGGCAAAGGTGGCGGCCATCTTACGGGCAATGTGGCCGGATTTACCCATGCCAGAAATGATCACCCGCCCGGTTGCGTTCAGTAGGGTTTCAACGGCGCGGTCAAAGCTGTCGTCCAGACCGGCGGCCAATTGGCTAAGCCCGTCCTGTTCCACCGCAATCACGCGGCGGGCGATATCCTGAAAACTGGTCATGAGTGAGCAAAGATGTCCGTATCGGGCCAGCCTGCCAAATCGAGTTTGGCACGGGTGGGGAGAAAGTCAAAACAGGCCTGTGCGATTTCTCTGCGGTCTTCGCGGGCCAGTCGTTTGTTCAGTTCGTGGCGCAGTTTGTGCAGGTGCAACACATCCGATGCGGCATAATCCTGTTGGGCCTTGGTCAGGGTTTTGGCGCCCCAGTCGCTTTGTTGTTGTTGTTTCGAGATGTCGACGCCCAGCAGTTCCTGCGTCAGGTTTCTAAGGCCGTGGCGGTCCGTATAGGTGCGGATCAGGCGGCTGGCGATTTTGGTGCAGTAGACCGGCGCGGTCAGGGCGCCAAAGGCATTATACATGGCGGCAATGTCAAAGCGGCCATAGTGGAACAGTTTCAGCACATCGGGATTTTCCAGCATCGCGCAGAGGTTCGGCGCCTCGGTTTGCCCCTTTGCGACCTGCACAAGGTGCGCGTCACCATCGCCACCGGACATCTGCACCACACACAGGCGGTCGCGGTGTGGGTTTAACCCCATGGTTTCACAGTCAATCGCCACGATGGGGCCAAGATCCACGCCATCGGGGAGGTCATTCTTGTAAAGGTGGTTTGCCACTGGGGTCTGTCCTCTGCGCCGTATGGTGCCTGAGATAGGGGGTTTGGGGGGTAAACTCAACTGTTGCAGGGGATTGCTGCGCAACTGGGTCTTGGAGGGAAGGGGGTGTCTGGACTATAGATTGGCCATGGCAAGAAAAGCAGTGCGAAAAAAGCAGGCCAAAAAGACCAAACCGAGCAAAAAGGCGTTTCGCCCGATGGCTTGGGTTGGGTTTATTGCGTTGCGGGCGACGACGATTTTGATCGTTTTGATCACTGTGACGATTGTGTTGTTTCGATTTGTGAACCCGCCGACGACCTACACTATGTGGTCCGAGGGGCAGCGTTTGGGATCGGTCAAGCAGGATTGGGTGGATTTCGATGAGATTGCCCCGGTGATGGCGCGATCCGTGGTGGCCGCTGAAGATGCCAATTTCTGTTTGCACTGGGGACTGGATGTGAACGCAATCCGGGCGGCTCTGGAAGAGGGCAGCCGGCGCGGGGCGTCGACCTTGTCGCAGCAAGTCGCCAAGAATGTGTTCCTGTGGCAAAATCGCAGTTGGATCCGTAAGGCGTTGGAAACAGGGCTGACGTTGGGCATTGAAACCATGTGGTCCAAGCAGCGCATTCTAGAAGTGTATCTGAACGTGGCCGAGATGGACGAAGGTGTTTTCGGCGTTCAGGCGGCGGCGCAGCACTATTTCGGTGTCAGTGCCGATAAATTGACAGCAGTGCAATCGGCGCGGTTGGCGGCGGTCTTGCCTTCTCCAAAATCCCGATCTGCGGCAAAACCCACTGCCAAACTGCGCAAAAGGTCGGCTTCGATCTTGGATGGGGCGGCTACCATCCGCGCAGATGGTCGGGCAAAGTGTTTCGAGGATTGAATATCTGGCCCGAGCAAGGCATTGCTGAAACATCAACTTTAAAAGAGTAAACGGATTCCCATGGCTCGCCTGTTTCATGTCCCCCTGTCCCCCTTCTGTCGCAAGGTTCGGCTGTCGCTCGCCGAAAAGAAGATCGAGGTCGAGTTGGTCGAGGAACGGTATTGGGAAGCGAGCAGTGATTTCTTGCGGCGTAACCCGGCGGCCAAGGTGCCGGTGATCAAGTTGGACGGGAAGATGTTGGCCGAAAGCGCGGCGATCTGTGAATACATCGAAGAAACCCGTCCAGAACCAAGTTTGATGCCGAAGGACCCAGAAGCGCGCTATGAAGTGCGCCGTCTGGTCAGCTGGTTTGATGACAAGTTCCACCACGAGGTGACATCGAAGCTGTTGTATGAGCGGGTCAACAAAAAGGTCACAGGCGCCGGATACCCGGACAGTCGCAACGTCAAAGACGGGGCCAAGGCGATCAAGTATCATCTGGATTACATGGCGTGGTTGCTGGATCACCGTCGGTGGTTGGCTGGCGATACCATGACGCTGGCTGATTTTGCGGCGGCTGCGCATCTGTCGTCGTTGGACTATATCTCGGACGTGGATTGGAATCGCAGCGCAGCGGTCAAGGATTGGTACGCCAAGATCAAATCCCGCCCCGCTTTCCGTGCCATTTTGGCGGATCAGATTCCCGGTTTCCGTCCGCCTGCGCATTACGCTGATCTGGATTTCTGATATCAAATGGGGGTAGGGGCTGTTTGCCGTGAGTCCCCCTGAGGATATTGAAGTCTGATGAACACCGACGCCCCCCTGAAACAACGTATCGTCGAACAGGCGCTGGCTGAGGGATTCGTGTCCTGTCGGGTCTGTCGCCCGTGGGACGTGCCGCAGGTGCCGGCGCGGTTGGATGCTTTTGTTGAGGCCGGGTATCACGGGCAGATGGGCTGGATGGCCGAACGGATGCATTGGCGTGGCAACCCGGCGGCCCTGTGGCCCGAGGCGCGGTCGGTGATCATGTTGGCAGAAAGCTATGCGCCTGAGCATGATCCGCGCGCAGTTCTGGAGCAGCAGGACCGGGGTGCGATTTCGGTTTATGCGCAGAACAAAGATTACCATGATTTGGTGAAAAAGCGGCTCAAGCGATTGGCGCGCTGGTTGATTGCCGAGGGCGGTGGCGAGGTAAAGGTGTTTGTCGATACAGCACCCGTGCCGGAAAAGGCACTGGGTCAGGCGGCGGGACTTGGCTGGCAAGGTAAACACACCAATCTGGTGAGCCGGGATTGGGGCAATTGGGCCTTTATAGGGTCTGTTTTTACCACGCTAGAGCTGCCCCAGGATGCGGCGGAGCCGGATCGTTGTGGGTCGTGCCGGTCCTGTCTGGACAGCTGCCCGACGGATGCTTTTCCAGCGCCTTATCAATTGGATGCACGGCGCTGCATTTCCTATCTGACGATTGAACACAAAGGCCCGATTGAGGCCGAACTGCGCGGCAAGTTAGGAAACCGGATTTACGGCTGTGACGATTGTCTGGCGGCCTGTCCGTGGAACAAATTCGCGGTTGCAGCCAGCGATATGCGCTATGCGGCACGTGATGAGTTGAAGGCACCGAAATTGGCCGAATTGGCGGTGTTGGATGATGCTGCGTTCCGGGCGTTTTTCTCAGGTTCGCCGATCAAGCGGATTGGGCGGGATCGATTTGTGCGCAATGTTTTGTATGCCATTGGCAATTCGGCGGATGCGGCATTGGTGCCCGTCGCGCAGGGATTGGCCGAGGACCCAGATCCGGCGGTTTCAGACGCGGCGCGCTGGGCGGTTGAGCGGCTGCGCGATTAATTTGGGGATGGCGGCGAATAAGTGACGCAAACAGACGGGACGTGTCTGTTTTAGCCACTACATCCTTACCGAGCGAACAGAAGGAGAGCACCAATGGCGCTGGCGTTGGGGGTTGATACAGGCGGAACATATACGGATGCGGTTCTGATCCGGGACGAGCGGGATGTGATTGCATCGGCCAAGTCACTGACCACACGTGCGGATCTGGCGATTGGCGTGGGCAATGCGATTTCGGCAGTATTGGCGCAGGCCAATGTGGCGGCGGCTGATGTGACATTGGCGTCTTTGTCGACAACGCTGGCAACGAATGCCTTGGTCGAAGGGCAGGGCGGACGTGTTGCGTTGGTCTATATCGGGTTCAAGGCGCGGGATCTGGAAAAGCACGGGCTTGCCGATGCCTTGAAGGGTGATCTGGCCTTGGTGATTGACGGAGGTCACAGCCATGCGGGCAATCAGGCGATGCCGTTGGATATCGCGGCTTTGGAAGAATTCTTAGGCTCTAACACGGGGATATCCGGCTTTGCTGTGGCCTCGCAGTTTGCCACGCGGAACCCTGCGCATGAGCTTGAAGCGGCGCGGATCATCACCGAACGGACCGGCGCGCCGGTGACGTGCTCTCATCAATTGTCGGCGAAATTGAACGGCCCCAAGCGGGCGGTGACCGCGGTGTTGAACGCGCGTTTGATCGGCATGATCGACCGGTTGATTGGACGCGCGCAGGATACGCTGCGCGATTTGGGTGTCACCGCGCCGATGATGGTGGTGCGGGGTGATGGCGCGTTGATGAGCGCCGAGCAAGCGCGCGCGCGGCCAATCGAAACCATTCTGAGCGGCCCGGCGGCGTCGATTGTTGGGGCCAGTTGGCTGACCAATGTCGAAAACGCCTTGGTTTCGGATATTGGCGGGACGACCACGGATGTGGCGTTGATCAAAGACGGCAAACCGGCGATTGACCCGGCGGGCGCGCGGGTAGGCGGGTTTCGGACCATGGTCGAAGCTGTTGCGATGCGCACCAGCGGATTGGGCGGGGACAGCCATGTACATGTGGTGACCGAAGGTTTGGCGGGTGGCGTTTTTCTTGGGCCGCGCCGTGTTCTGCCGGTGTCGCTGATCGCAGCAGAAGCAGGCGATGTGGTCCACGATGTGCTGGACGCGCAATTGCGATCTGCCACGCCGGGGGAACACGACGCCCGGTTCGCCCGGATTGTGCCGGGTATCCCGTCAGATGGGATCGGAGCCCGCGAGGCCGTGTTGTTGGAGCGCTTGGGCGATCAGGTGTTGCCTTTGGATCAGGTCTTGCGCACGCGGATGGAACACAGCGCGCTGAGCCGGTTGGTGGACAGGGGCATTGTGCAGGTGTCTGGTGTGACCCCGTCGGATGCGAGCCACGTGTTGGGCCGGTTGGATGCCTGGGACAGTGCTGCGGCGCATAAAGCGATGGAGCTGTTTGCGCGCAAGCGGGTTGGGTCGGGGGATCGGTTGTCACCCACGCCTGAAGCCTTGGCGCAGATGATTGTGGATCAGTTGACGAAACAGACCGCTTTGACCTTGTTAGAGACTGCTTTTGACGAAGAAGCCGAAGATTTCGGCATCCCGCCAGAGCAACTTGCGCGTCATGTTTTGATGCAAAAGGGGCTGTCGGGTCATCGCGGTTTGTTGGCACTGGACGCGGCATTGAATGTGGATGTTGTGGGCTTGGGGGCCTCGGCGCCCAGTTATTACCCAGCAGTAGGGACAGAATTGCGGTGCAATATGATCTTGCCCGAACATGCGGGCGTGGCCAACGCTGTGGGCGCTGTGGTCGGGCGCGTCACCTTTCGGCGCAGTGGCACGGTGACCTCGCCATCCGAGGGGATGTATCGCGTGCATCTGGAGGCTGGACCGCAGGATTTCGGGGATTCAGAGTCCGCTTTGGCCTTGTTAGAGACTGTTTTGCGCCAAGAAGCTGAACACGAAGCCAAGGCTGCCGGGGCCGAGGATATCCAGATTTTGGTCGACCATGACATTCGAACCGCGCGGATTGAGGCACGGGATGTTTTCGTCGAAGGCATGTTGACAGTCGAAGCCAGTGGACGCCCGCGCGTCGCTTTGGGGTAGCGTGTGACGTCCACATGCGACAGAGCTGGCGGTTTCTGAACAGGTTGGCCCGCATTTCGGGGTATCTTGAGTGCGGACCAAGATGAGGACGGACATGCGACATCAGCAAGAGAGACTGGATCTGGCGGCGAGTTTGAGGCTGGCCGCTCGCAACGGATGGCAACGGGGTGTGGACAACCATTTTTCAGTCGCGGTGGATGATGACCATTTTCTGGTCAACGCGCGGGGCTTGCATTGGTCTGAGATCACCGCATCGAATCTGTTGTTGGCCAATCACGACGGCACTGTGGTTGAAGGTGACGGAGAGATTGAGGCGTCGGCGTTTTACATCCATTCGCATATTCACCGTGCTGTGCCTCAGGCCCGTTGCGTTTTGCATGCGCATCCGACCTATTCAACGGCGCTTGGCTGTATTGAAGGGGGGCGGTTGGAGAATTGCCATCAAGACGCGCTGCGGTTTATGGGGCGGGTCGCGTATGACGGGGATTTCAGCGGTTCGGCCTTTGATGACGGCGAAGGAGGGCGGATCGCCGCGACCATCGGGACCGGCAATGTTGTGGTGATGGCCCATCATGGGGTCACGGTTGTGGGGGAGACTGTGGCGCGCGCGTATGACGATTTCTACAACTTTGAAGTGGCGTGCGAATATCAGCTGACTGCTATGGCCTCGGGTCGTCCGCTTGCCATTTTACCGGATGATGTCGCCAAAAAGCTGGCGGCGAATATGTGGGATGACCGGCAGATCGAGTTTCATTTTGCAGCGATGAAACGTCTTTTGGATCGGGATGAGCCAGAGTACGCCCAATAGCCCGAAACGAAAAACGCCCCACCGAACCGGAGGGGCGTTGATTTTGGTTATTCTGCGGCTTCTGAGCGCTTTGGCAGCACCCAACCGGGGCGGGCAAAGTGGCAGGTGTAGCCGTTGGGCAGCCGTTGCAGATAATCCTGATGCTCGGGTTCGGCATCCCAGAATTCGCTGACCGGTTCGAGCTCGGTGACGACAGTGCCCGGCCAAATGCCGCTGGCGTTGACGTCCGCGATGGTATCCAGCGCCACAGCTTTCTGTTCCTCATCCACAAAATAGATCGCCGAGCGATAGCTGAGGCCGATGTCGTTGCCCTGGCGGTTGGCGGTGGTGGGGTCGTGGATTTGAAAGAAGAACTCTAACAGTTTGCGATAGCTGGTTTTCGCTGGATCAAAGTGGATCTCGATCCCTTCGGCGTGGGTGCCGTGGTTGCGATAAGTAGCGTTTGGAACGTCCCCGCCGGTATAGCCAACACGGGTTTGGGTGACGCCGGGCAGTTTGCGGATCAAGTCCTGCATGCCCCAGAAGCAGCCCCCGGCAAGTACGGCGCGTTCGGTGCTCATGCGATATCCTCCACTTGGTTGATGTAATCTGCGTAGCCTTCGGATTCCATATCGTCGCGATGGACAAAGCGGAGCGAGGCTGAGTTGATGCAATAGCGCAATCCACCCCGATCCAGCGGCCCGTCGGGGAACACATGCCCCAGATGGCTATCACCATGGGTCGATCGGACTTCGGTGCGGATCATGCCCAAAGTCTGGTCTTGGATTTCCAGTACGTGGGCGGGTTCGATGGCTTTGGTAAAACTGGGCCAACCACAGCCGGATTCGTATTTGTCAGCCGAGGCGAACAGCGGTTCGCCTGACACGATATCCACATAGATGCCGGGTTCTTTGTTGTTCAACAGTTTGCCGGTACCGGGACGTTCGGTGCCGCTGTTTTGGGTGACATAGAACTCTTCGCGCGAGAGGGCGGCGATGGCCTGCGGGTCTTTGGTGTATTGGGTCATGCATCCTCCGGAATAGTGTGATGAGGCAGTAAATGGGTCTGAGCCCGTGAAAGAAAAGGTATGTTTCATCGAGATCGCGGCAACGTGCAAGTGATCCAGCGCTCTTTTCACCGCGTATATAACCTTAGGAGGGCTTACAGATGTTTCGGATTTTTTTGCTAACCATTTTGCTTTTGCTGGGCGCCGTCGCCCAAGCCACCCCTGTTAAAGGGACGTTTAACTCAATTGATGGGGGGACTCTGTCGGTCGAAGCGTGGCGCGGAAACCCCGTTTTGGTTGTGAATACTGCCTCGCAATGTGCGTTCACAGGTCAGTATGCGGCGCTTCAGACGGTCTACGATCGCTACAAGGATCGTGGGTTAGTGGTGCTTGCGGTGCCATCGGATGATTTCAATCAGGAACTGGCCAGCGCGGACGAAATAAAAGATTTCTGTTCGCTGAACTATGATTTGGATTTGCCCATGGCAGATATCACTTCGGTTCGCGGTTCAGCGGCTCATCCTTTTTATCGCGCGGTGCAATCCGAAACAGGATTTGTACCAAGCTGGAATTTCAACAAGGTTCTGATCGGGCCGGATGGGACTGTGGTCAAAACCTATAGATCAAGCACGCGCCCAGATTCGGCAAAACTCATCCAACAGATCGAAGCAATGTTGCGTTAAGTTGATTTTGGTGCGGGTTGTCGGGACAATTGGACAGCCAATATCCCGACTGTCGTGACAAGAACACCGATGCCATCCAAAACCCCAAGGCTTTCGCCCAATAAAGCGGCAGCCACGCCAACGCCAAACACCGGGTTGAGAAAGTGGAATGTGGCGGCGCGGATGGGGCCGATGCGATCCAGCAGCAGAAACCAGATAAGGGTGGCGGCCAGTCCGGGCACCAGCGTCGTATATGCAAAAGCCAACAGGAACGGCATGGTAGGGTTGATGTGAATGGTTTCAAATACAGGCGCGGCGATAAACAGAATGCCGGAGCCGACCAGCATTTGCAGCCCGACGATCATCATGAAGTTCCCGCCCGATGTGGCCCCGCGCACTGCGAGTGTCGCAAAGGCCAGCGCCAGAGCACCCAGCCCGCATAAGGCAATGCCAAAAAGGTCGATGCCTTGGGAAATGCGCGCGCCCATGATGATGGCCACGCCCAGCATACCAGCAAACAAGCCCAGCACGCCCAAGGGTTTCAGTTTCTCACCCAGGAACAGCCAACTGGCTAGGGCCACGAGCAGGGGCATGGTTGAGGCGATGATGGCCGCGACCGAGGCCTCGACCGTTTGCATGGCGTAGAAATTCAGACCCAGATAGAGGGCGTTCTGGCAGACACCAAACAGAACGGTGGCGAACAGTTGCGGGCGAGTCAGACGCCAGCTTTGCCCCATGAGACGGGCGATGGCCACGCCTAACAAACCCGAGATTAAAAACCGTAAAGCCAAGGAAAACAAAGGAGAGGCATCTGCAACGATGATCCGCGCTGAACTAAACGCCGAAGACCACATGAGGGCAAAGGTCAACCCCATGATAATGGCACGGATATCCATGATGTGTCCCTTTCAACAGATCGGCGGACAGTTCCGTATTTCCCCAAGGCGTGCAAGGGTGGAAACGAAGGCTAAAGTCACGATTTTGAGTTTTCAATTTTTGCAGACAAAGGATTTGAGAATGACGGACTTTATCGGGACTGAAAACTCGGTATCCGTTCAAAGGCGGTTGCAAGATCGGCAGCCCATGATTGCCCAAACTCCGGGTTTAGTGAACGGTGGACGGGTGCTGCATTGTCTGGATCCGGATGCGGTCGGGTGGAACGTGGTGCACCAACTGGCAAGCGAAGATAAGTTGATTGGGTTTCCGGTGATAGATCACGACTTGGCGCTTAGTTTGATCCACGACAAGCTTGGGCCGCATTGGAAAACGCCGGTATGGCATGCCCTGTTAGGAAGCAAAGAGCAGGTGTTGGCGGCCTGTAGCATGGTGATCGAAAGCGTCCCCTTGGCCACAGGATGGAGCGTTGTGCATCATAGCTGTCCGAATGCGGCGCAGCTTGAACAGGTGCAGGCGTTGAATGCCGAGACTGGGGTCGCGCCCTATCCTGCGTATTATATGCGGTCCGAGGCGGTGCCGGTGCTGACGACTTGTGTCTATGATGGAGCTGGAGATTTGATTGCGACGGCTTCGGTCGCAGATCGGTATCATCGCGACAGCCGATTGGGGGGGCATATGTTTGCGGGCATGGTGTCGGTAAGCGAAACCAAGCGTGGCCGGGGCTTGGGTAAGCTGGTGAATGCGTTGGTGTTGGTCGAAAGTCAGGTGCAATTTGGCTGGACGGTCGCAACCGAGCAGGTCGCGGCGGACAATGTCGCATCGCGTGCGATGATCATGGCATGCGGGTTGACCCATGACGCAGGGTTGGTTTCAGTGGCGGCGATGAATTCAGACGAGACGTTTTCGCGGTGATGGAAATTGTAGAGCGTTAGAAGGAATTGAATGTGATGTTTAAGCAGATTTTGAATCAGCGTTGGCTTTTGATGTCTCTCTTGCTTGCCATGCAAATGGCTTTGATGAGCACGCCTTTGATTGCAGATGTCTATTACCGGTTGGATTTTGACTCGGCTAAGATCACATCCAAAGGAGTCAGTGAGAAAGGTCGTGAGTACCGGTTCCGAAAGGAGGGCGGCGGTATGCCCGGGCGGATCATAAAAGATCAACGCAACGGGTCCGCTGTGCTTGAATTGCGAAGCAAGCCCACCCCCTCTGGCCACAGTAAAGATCGAGCAGAATTGCAGATCTATTCCGGGATAACGTTCAACCGGGATTGGTTTTATGGGTTCGAAGTATTTTTGCCCACAGGGGTGAAAATGGATGAAACGTGGCAATTGCTGCTTCAGTGTCATCAGAATGGGACACAGAAATCTCCACCGATCTCACTCAACCTGGACGCAGGCGGTAACTTAGTTCTGATCTCACGTCGCGATGCGGACACATATAACCCATTGTGGACCGGACCGATGCCAAAGGGCCGTTGGGTGCCAGTTGTATTGGGATTTCGGATGGGTGAACAAGGGCGTGCCCGACTGTGGGTCGACGCCAAATCGGTTTATGATCGCAGAGTTCCTTTGGGGTGGTCGCAAGGGGACCGGAAATGTAATTTGAAAACCGGGATATATCGTGGGGAATCTGATCAGGCGTTTCAGGTCCGTTTGGATAAGCTTGCGTTGGGAGACACCTATCGTGAGGTCGCCCCTAAGAAGTAGGGCTGCACTCGCGCACAAAAAAGGGTCGCCCGATGGCGACCCTTTTCCGTAACTGTCGAAAGAAATCGATCAGCCGTTCACGCTGTCTTTGAGCGCTTTGGCAATGGTCATTTTCACGACCTTGTCGGCTTCTTTCTGGAACTGTTCACCGGTGGCAGGGTTGCGCACCATACGCTCAGGACGCTCGCGGCAATAGATCTTGCCAACGCCGGGTAGGGTTACGGCACCACCAGCAGACACTTCGCGAGTGATCAAAGCTGTGATTGCATCGAGCGCTGTGCCCGCTGCTTTTTTGTCAGTGCCCATATCCTCGGCCAGTGCAGCCACGAGCTGAGTTTTGGTCATAGGTTTTGCCATTTCTTGGTCTCCTTAACGTGCCCGATGACTTGGGCCTCATGGCGTAACACTAACGGGATGTTGTGGGTGAACACAACGAATAGTAGCGTCGAAAACCTGCAAAATATGAGGTTTTCGGCGATTTTTGGCCTTAGAGGAAGGCAGTTTCGTCGAAAGAACGCAATTTCCGGCTGTGTATGCGCTCTAAAGGCATCCCTCGCAGGGCCTCCATCGCGCGAATTCCGATGTTCAAATGGCGGTTAACTTGGGTTGTATAGAACTCGGATGCCATACCAGGAAGCTTTAATTCACCGTGCAGCGGCTTGTCCGAGACGCACAATAACGTGCCATAAGGGACCCGGAACCGGAACCCGTTGGCCGCGATTGTGGCGCTTTCCATGTCCAGAGCCACGGCGCGGGATTGGCTGAGCCGTTGGACGGGGCCGGATTGGTCGCGCAGTTCCCAGTTGCGATTGTCGATGGTGGCGACGGTGCCGGTGCGCATTACCCGCTTCAGGTCATATCCGCGCAGCTCGGTCACCTCGGCGACGGCCTGTTCCAATGCGATCTGGATTTCCGCCAAAGCGGGGATTGGCACCCAGACGGGCAGGTCGTCATCCAAAACGTGATCTTCGCGCAGGTAGGCGTGGGCCAGAACAAAATCGCCCAGCGCTTGCGTGTTTCTCAGACCGGCGCAATGCCCGACCATCAGCCATGCATGCGGGCGCAGAACGGCGATGTGATCGGTGGCGGTTTTGGCGTTGGAGGGACCAACGCCAATGTTGACCAGTGTGATGCCTGAGCCATCGCGCCGCTTGAGGTGATAGGTCGGCATTTGCGGCAGTTTCGCCGGGGTCTCCAGTGGTGCTTCGGGAGTCGTGATTTCCATATTCCCAGTGCTGACAAAACTGGTGTAGCCGCTGTCAGGGTCGCCCAGTTGCGCGCGGGCGTAGGCTTCGAATTCAGAGACGTAGAACTGATAGTTGGTGAATAGCACGTGATTTTGGAAATGTTCGGCATCGGTGGCGGTATAATGTGATAACCGCGCCAGCGAATAATCAATGCGCTGGGCGGTGAACAGGGCCAGCGGGCCGGTGCCGTTTTCCGGGACATGGGTGCCATTGACGATATCGTCGTTTGTTGTGGACAGGTCCGGCACATCAAACATGTCACGCAGGGTGAACCCGGCGGCGCCCTCTTGTGGGACGGTGATGTTAGGGTTGGCGGCCACGGCGAAATGCACCGGGATCGGGGTGGTTGAAGCGCCAATGGTGACGGGTTGTCCGTGGTTCTGGATCAGCAACGCGATTTGCTGGGTCAGGTAGGCACGAAACAGGTCAGGGCGGGTGATCGTTGTGGCGTGAGTGCCGGGGTTCGCCACATGGCCAAAGCTGAGCCGCGTGTCGATCTGGGTGTAGCTGGTCGTGGTGATCCGGATTTCAGGGTAATAGGCGCGAAAGAATGCATCTGCCGGGCCGGTGGCCAGCACATCGCTGAAACTTTCACACAGGAATGTAGTGGCCTGTGTGTACAGCTCTTCCAGCCGGGCAACGGCTGCAAGGGGATCGGTGAATTCTGTTGGAGCCGGGGTATTCGGGGTCTTCAGGGTGCTCATTCAGCGGGCTCCAGCAGGTCGATCATTTCAAAGGTACGCACATCTACCAAACCTTTGTCCGAGATGCGCAGCTCGGGGATGACAACAAGGGCCAGTAGGGAATGTTGCATATAGGCGTTGTTGAGTGAACAGCCACAGGCCTGCATCGCGGCGACCAGTGTGTCGGCTTTGGCGGCGACTTCGGTGGCGGGGTTGTCGGACATCAGGCCTGCGATGGGCAGTTCGACCAATGCCAGTTCTTTGCCATCCTTGAACAGGGTGACGCCGCCGCCGACTTCGGCGAGGCGGTTGGCGGCCAATGCCATCTGGTCCCGGTCGGTTCCGACAACAATCATATGGTGGCTGTCATGGGCAACGGTTGAAGCCATCGCCATGGTGCCGGTATAGCCAAAGCCCGAGACAAAGGCGTTTGTGACTCCACCGGTGGCGCGGTGGCGTTCCACCAGCGCGATCTGGCAGGTTTCGCCATCCCCCTCGACCAAGCCATCTTGAACCGGGAGGTCCGCTTTTAGCGCTTTGGTCGGGGCTTGGTTTTCCACCATGCCGATGACATTGGCGCGCACGGAATTTGCCCCGTCAGGCGCGTGGATTTCAAAATCGGAGCCGGTCAGCGTGTGACCCAGATGGACGGTGCCGCGTGCGTGGTCGGGCCAGTCGAAATGCGGACAATCCACTTTGATAGAGCCGTTTTCAGCCACGATTTGGCCCCGCGCGATGACGAGTTCGATTGGCAGGTCAGTCAGGTTCGAGCTGAGGATAATGTCGGCCCGACGCCCCGGCGTGATCGACCCGATGTCGCGTTCCAAACCGAAATGCGTCGCGGTGTTGATGGTGGCCATTTGCAGCGCGATCAGCGGATCGCATCCGCACGCAATGGCGTGACGCACAACCCGGTTCATGTGGCCGTCATTGACCAAGGTGCCGGAGTGGCAGTCATCCGTGCACAGGATCATGTTGCGTGGATCCAGACCTTTTTCGGTGATGGCTGTGATCTGTGTTTCCACATCATACCAAGCCGATCCAAGCCGGATCATCGACCGCATACCCTGACGCATCCGGGCTATGGCGTCGGCTTCGCAGGTGCCTTCGTGGTCATCCGCCGGTCCACCAGCAATATAGGCGGCAAAGTTGGGGCCCAGATCGGGCGAGGCATAGTGCCCGCCGACGGTTTTGCCGGCGCGTTGGGTGGCAGCGATTTCCGCCAACATCTTGGGGTCGGCATTGGTCACGCCGGGGAAATTCATCATCTCGCCCAAACCGATGATACCGGGCCATGTCATTGCCTCGGCAACGTCATTGGGGGTGATTTCGTATCCGGTTGTCTCCAACCCCGGCGCCGAGGGCGCGCAGGACGGCATTTGGGTGAAGATATTGACGGGTTGCAACAGTGCTTCGTCATGCATCATGCGCACCCCGTCGAGGCCCAGAACATTGGCGATCTCGTGCGGGTCGGTGAACATCGAAGTGGTGCCATGGGGGATAACGGCACGGGCAAACTCGGCCGGGGTCAGCATGCCCGATTCAATATGCATGTGCGCATCGCACAGGCCGGGCAGCATATAGCGGCCATTGGCCTCGATGATTTGCGTGTCAGGTCCAATGCAGTGGCTGGCGTCAGGTCCTACATAGGCGATGCGACCTGCAACAACGGCAATGGAATGATCGGGCAGCGTTTCACGGGTGTGCACGTTTACCCATATGCCGCTTTGGATGACAGTATCTGCAGGCGCACGGCCTGCTGCTACGGCGATCAATTCGGGGGCGACGTCGGGCCAGCTTGGGAAAGGTACATGTTCCATGTCACAACTTTCCCGAATGTTGCGGCGGGTGCAACCCCCCGTGTTGCGGTATCATAAAATGGTCATATTGGGGTCGGGTTCTGGATCGCAGGGAAAGAGGACGGAATGTCTTGATGTGGTCGAGTGGACAGGGGCAGACTGTTGAGAGGTAAGCGAGCGGGGCAGAGCCAGTGGATTATGAAACGATAGATGCAGGCGGATTTGGGCGGTCTTTGCGTGGGATTGGCCTGAACCTATTGGTGCGGGATGTCAGGGCGGAATGCGTCTTCTTAGAGACTGTTTTTGAGATGAAGTCGCATCAGGTGACGGCGGATTTTGCTATAGTTACTTATGGTGATCAGGTGTTTCAGTTGCACTCGGATCAGACTTATCATTCGAATCCCCTGCTGGGGCTGCTGCCAGAGAACCCTCCGCGCGGGGCGGGCTTGGAAATACGTCTGTACGAAACAGACCCCGACGCAGCCGTCGAGCGGGCCAAAGCAGTGGGTGCGATGGTGCTGCAAGAGGCCGCGAATAAACCCCATGGCCTGCGCGAGAGCTATATTCTCTGCGCGGATGGCTATGCGTGGGTGCCCAGCCGCCCGACTTCAGACAGCTAAACCCATTCCATCCAACTGCGCGACCCTTGGTCTTGCGTCCTGCGGACAGCAGGGGGCGGGCCAGGCAAGCGCGGGCTTTGCCCGCGCTTGCCTGGCCCAACGGGAGGAGAGGTCCCGGAAGGGGCCTGAACGACGGGCGGGAGGGGTTGGGTTCAAGCAGCCCGGTCCGCAGCCATTTCGGCGCGCAGCCAATTTGTAAAAGCGATGGCACCGGGGGTTTCTTCGGCTTGGGGCGACAGCAACAGATAATAGGCTTCGGGCATTTTTGCGCGGTGTTCAAAGGGGGTAATCAGACGACCCTCTTCAAGGAGGCGCCGCACAATCGTGTCATGTGCAAGACAAAGCCCCCCGCCCGCCATCGCAACGGACAGGCTGACCATATAGGTCGTTGCATAGGTAATTGGCGGGGTATCCCACGTCATATCCTGATCTTCGGCCCAGTTTGCCCAATTCGACAGCAGGTTGGAACAGTCATACAGCGGTTGGTCTTGCAGGGTCTCTAACGTCACAGGAAAGTCAGGCGCACAGACGGGATAGTAGTGATCCGTGCGCAGCAGTTCGGTGCGGACTGTATCAGCCGGGCGCAAGGAATACCGCACCTCGACGGCCGCGCCTTCGGCCATTTCGCGGGGTTCCCACAACTCGGTTGAGATGGTCAGCTGGACCTCTGGGTGAAGGGCGCGAAAGGCGGGCAGGCGTGGCCCCAGCCAGTTCACAGCAAAGGTCAGGTTGGATTGAACCTGAACGGTGTTCTGTTGATCACCCAGAACCGCCCGTGTGCCGCGTACCAAGGTGCGAAACGCCTCTCGGACCACAGGAAGATAGGTGATCCCAGCCTCGGTCAGCTCTAACGCCCGTGGGCGGCGGTGAAATAGCGGACGCCCCAAATGTCCTTCTAGCGATTTAATCTGTTGGCTGACCGCGCTTTGGGTCATGTTCAGATCCCGTGCGGCCCCTGTGAACGACAGATGGCGTGCGGCCGCCTCAAAGGTCCGAAGCCAACCGAGCGGAGGGAGCGCATTTTGCATTAGCATAACCTTGGTATTAGCAATACTAATGGAATACCCATGTTTTTTTCGTTGGTCAAACAGGGGCGGGGGATGCAGGTTTTAAACAGCTGAGACACTTACCCCGCCATTCCGGAGATTCGACCATGAGCGTAACCAACCTGCGACCCAATATGGATCATTGGTCCGAACGTGTTGATATGGCGGCCGCCTTTCGCTGGACGGTCAAGTTGAACATGCACGAAGCCGTGGCAAACCACTTTAGCCTTGCGGTGAATGACGACGGCAGTCAGTTCCTGATGAACCCGAACCAGATGCATTTCGACCGGGTCAAAGCGTCAAACCTGTTGTTTTTAGATGCCAATGACCCGACCACGATGGACAAACCCGGCGCGCCGGACCCGACTGCATGGGGATTGCACGGCTCGATCCATCGCCACTGCCCCCACGCGCGCTGTGTGATGCACGTGCATTCGATCCACGCCACGGTGTTGGCGGCGCTGGCCGACAGCAACATCCCCCCGATCGATCAGAACACGGCGACGTTTTACAACCGCTATGTCATCGACGAAGAATTCGGCGGTCTTGCGTTTGAGAGCGAAGGCGAGCGTTGCGCGTCAATGCTGAGTGATCCCAAGAAAAAGGTGATGATCATGGGCAACCATGGTGTCTTGGTGATCGGCAGCGATGCCGCGGATGCGTTTAACCGGCTTTACTATTTCGAACGCGCCGCTGAAACCTATATTCGCGCCCTACAGACGGGTCAGAAGCTGCGCATCCTCAGCGATGAGGTCGCCGAGAAAACCGCGCAAGAGCTTGAGGATTATCCAAGCCAAGCCGAGGCACACATGCGCGAAATGAAAGCGATCCTGGACGCCGAAGGATCAGATTACGCCAGCTAAGCGAATGGCGGGTTTGCCCCCGCCAGACGACACGCCAGAAAGGTTACCCCATGTTGGACACCCCTCCAGCCCGGACGCGCACGCTTGCCGCCCGATACTATACTGATGCGCAAATTCTGGATCGCGAAAAAGAGCTGTTGTTGAACAGTTGGCAATTGGCGGGTCATGCTGGTCAGTTGGCCAACCCCGGTGATTTCATCACGCTCAGCCTGTTTGATCAGAACATTTTCCTTGTCAAAGATCGTGCGGGCGACATCCGGGCGTTCTACAACGTCTGCCCGCATCGGGGGCATCAATTGGTCACGGGATCGGGGAATAAGGCGGTTTTGACCTGCCCGTATCACGCCTGGACCTTTGGGTTGGATGGGGCGTTGCGGGGCATGCAAAAGCGCGGCAATACCGACGCGCCAGACCGCAGCACCATTGGGTTGTCGGAAATCCGGGTGGATAGGATTGTTGATTTCCTGTTTGTGAACCTTGATCCCGACGCGCAGCCGCTGGCCGAGTTTGCACCGGAGCTTGAGGCGCAAATCCTTGCCTGTGTGCCTGACCTGCCTAATCTGGTGGTCGAAGGGGATGCCGCTTATGGCCATACCTACAGCTGCAAATCCAACTGGAAGGTGATGCTGGACAACTATCTAGAATGTCACCACTGCGGCCCGGCACACCATTCGTTTGATGATATGATGGACATTGCCCAGAGCAGGTTTGATCTGTACCAGAACTATACCTATCAAAATGCCCCCACCGCGATGAAGGCAGACAATGCCGCGTTCCCGCTGGATCTGGAGCATGACGTGACCACGGGCCAGTTCTGGTTCCTGTTTCCCAATACCATCTTTGGCCAGTTTCCCGGCGCGCAGGGGTTTTATGCCTCGCGGTTTGATCCGGTTTCGCCCGATCTGACGGAACGGGAGTCGCTGTCTTTGACCACCGCCGTGCCTACCGATCCGGGGATGGTCGAACGCTCGCGACTGCGGGCCGAGTGGTCCACGGATGTGGTTGCAATCGAAGACCGCGATCTGTGTGAAAACGTGCAAAAGGGGCTGCATCAGCGCGGCTATACCCAAGGGTGGTACATCACCGACCCCGATGCGCACGACATTTCGGAACATGCGTTGCGCCATTTCCATGACATTTACCTAAGCGCGATGGGCGAGTCCGAATGAAAAACATCTATACCTATGGTGGCCAGCCTGCGCGTCGCAATTTGACGATCGACTGTCTGCGCGCCAACAAGGCGGCTGGCAAAAAGATGACCCAAGTGTCCGCCGTGACCGAGGAAGAGGCGCGCGCCTGTCAGGAGATGGGGATTGATCTGATCACCATTTCGGATCTCGATTACGATGCGGTTCGCGCCGGTGCGCCGGACACGTTCATCACCTCGAGCCAGACGATGTGTCAGTATTTTGAACCGCAAGACTGTCTGACCGCTGCGATGAAGGCGGCGGAAAAAGGGGCTGATGCGATCTTTACCCCGCGGGGCATGGGGATCGTTGAATTGATCGCTAATGAGGGGCTCGCCGTGCAGGGGCATGTGGGGCTGGTGCCGCGAAAATCGACCCTAACTGGGGGATTAAAGACATTCGGCAAGACTGCCGAGGAAGCGATGAAGCTGCTTGAGTGGATGCGCCGATATGAGGATGCAGGCGCCGCAGCGGTCGAAGTGGAATGCGTTGCGGTTGAGGCGTTGCGGGCGATTAACCACAAAACCACCCTGTTGACCCATTCGATTGGGGCCGGGTCGGGCGGCGATATCATCTTTTCATTCATGGAAGACATCTGTGGCGATGTGGAAAACCCGCCGCGTCACGCCAAAGCATGGGGTGATGTGGCAACCATCCGCAAGGCGTTGGCGGCTGAACGGGACAAGTCCCTGACCGGGTTCCGCACAGACGTGCAATCCGGTGCCTTTCCTGATGCGGCGCACACGGTTGGGATGCTGCCGGGCGAGGCCGAGAAGTTGAGCGAAGCCTTGGACCGCTGGACCCCGCTGCACCAATAAAGACCTGAGTTTTGGCCAAGAGGGAGGCGCCAGAATGACCGACACGACCCCTAATCTGGATCAGATGTCCGCACCGTCTTCGGACGTGCAGATGCAGGATATGACGCGTGAATGGAATTATCACCCGGAATTGCCGCTGCAGGATCCGTCGATCTTTCAGTGGCCGCCCAATCCCGCCTATTTGCTGGGGTGGTTGGCGCGCAATTGGCTGACGCTGAGCGAGCGGGTGTGCATGGCAATCGCGGCTGTGGCGCTGTGGTATTTCTTTTATCCGTCGCTAGAAACGGCGCAGAGCTTTGCCTTTGGCTGGATCGCGCAGATCTATGTCATCAACTTTGTGATGATCTTTGTCACGGCGGGCACGCTGCATTGGTATTTCTACATGCGCAAGGTGCAGGGGAAAAAGCTGAAGTTCGAGCGCCGCGATCAGGGCAAGAACAACAAGCTGTGGGATTTCAAGGATCAGGTGCTGGACAATATGTTCTGGTCGCTTGGCTCGGGCGTGCTGCAACTGACCGCGTTTCAGGTGGTGACCATGTGGCTGATGGCGAACGGGTACACGCCTACGATTACATTCGCTGAAAGCCCGGTTTGGTTTCTGGCCTTTCTGGTGATCATTCCGATGTGGTCGGCGTTCCATTTCTATTGGGTGCATCGGTTGCTGCATCAGCCGTTTCTGTACCGGCGCGTGCATGCGCTGCATCACCGCAATGTCTGTATCGGCCCATGGTCGGGGTTCTCAATGCACCCGGTGGAGCACTTTATCTATCTGACCACGCTGTGCATCCACTGGGTTGTCGCCTCGCACCCGATCCACCTGTATTTCCACATCGTGTTTCA
The DNA here is from genome assembly GCF_040365955.1 of Phaeobacter sp. NW0010-22. NCBI lineage: Bacteria > Pseudomonadati > Pseudomonadota > Alphaproteobacteria > Rhodobacterales > Roseobacteraceae > Phaeobacter > Phaeobacter sp. NW0010-22. The sequence goes on along the minus strand of NZ_BAABWT010000002.1, from coordinate 398,240 downwards.
GGGCCCCGGCGCCGCGATGAGCCATACGGGGTACGAGGATCTGCTGATCAAGGACAAACGCAAGCTGGCGTTGGGGACGTTTTACCACCAGCTGCATCATCGGTATTACGAGTGCAACTATGGCAATCAGGAAATGCCGTGGGACCGGTGGTTCGGCACCTTCCACGATGGCTCAACCGAGGCCACAGCCGAAACCCGCGCGCGTAAAAAGCGGATGTTTGGGTAAGGATTGCATCAGCTCGGAATAACGGCGCACAGCACCCCGGGCCAGCGCCCATCCGCGGACAGGCGCTGGCCCTGTTGGTTGGACACCAGACCGTAAAATCAAGTCTGATGTCCCGTAACCAGTGTTTAGTCGTAGGCCGCGTCGACGATGAATTCGACCTTAAGTTCGGGACGGGCCAGTTTGGCTTCGCCGCAGGCGCGGGCGGGGGCGTGGCCTTCGGGGACCCAAGCGTTCCAGACTTCGTTCAGTCCGGCAAAGTCGCTCATGTCTGCCAGCCAGATTGTGGCGCGCAGCATCTTTTCGCGTGATGAACCCGCTTGGATCAGCAGGGCATCCAGACGGCGCAGGCATTCTTCGGTTTGGGCCTGGATTGTGTCGCCTTCGCCAACCTGACCTGTGATGTAGGCCACGCCGTTGTGCTTGACGATTTTTGAGGATCTGACCCCTGTTTCAATACGCTCGATCATGTGGTGTCCTTGGATGGTTTGAGGTTTCCTGCGGCCTTCAGTGACGGTCAAACAGGGAGAGAGCAAGATCGCTATCCGGTTGTTCGATGACAAATCGCGACACGGGGCGCTGTCGCGTGCATCAGGCCGAAAAACGACCGCAGAGATGTCGATATCAGAGGCGCGAGCGGGGTTTTGATTTGTACGGTTAGGACCAAGTGAAGGATCAGACCCATGTATGCCATCAATCGCTTTTTTCCGTTTGCTCCACCCGTGACAGGGCCGTTTGAGCAATCTGAAACTGAGAATTATGGACAGGAACATGACCGATATACCCCCCAAAGACCGGCCCGCGCCGGACCCGATGAGCCGTGAATGGCATTGGCATCCTGAACTCCCCTTAGGGTTTGCGCCTTATTGGCACTGGCCACCCCGGCCCCAGACCGTGATCCGGTGGGTTTGGCAGAATTACCTGCAGGTGTCGGACCGATCTCTGTTTTTGTTATTGGCGCTGATTGTGGGGTTGTGGCTGCAACCTGTGGGGCCCGATCAGGCGGAGTTTGCGCCGGGTTGGATGGCGTGGGTTTTGGTGCGCAATTGGATTGCATTGCTGGTGGTCGCGGGGGGATTGCACCTGTGGTTTTATGGTGTCGACGGGCAGGGCAAGCTGCTGAAATACGACCCGCGCCCCTATATGAAGCGTAAAAATGCGCTGTATAAATTTGGCTATCAGACGTGGGACAATATGTTCTATTCGCTGATGTCTGGCGTGCCGATCTATTCCGCCTATGAGATCGGGCTGCGCTGGATGTATGCAAATGGCAGTTTGACCACGTTGCAGTTTAGCGCCCATCCAATCTGGTTCGTGTTGTTGTTTCCGGTGCTTGCGCTTTGGCAGAGTGTGCACTTCTACGGGGTTCATATCGCTTTGCATCACCCCAAGCTGTATCGACATGTGCATTCGGTGCATCATCGCAATGTGAATACGGGGCCGTGGTCGGGCACGTCGATGCATCCGGTCGAGCATCTGTTCTTTTTCAGTGCGATGCTGATCCTGTTGGTTCTACCCAGCCATCCGGTCCACATGTTGTTCTTGGGGTATTGGTTGTTGCTGGGCGCCGCGTCTTCGCATTCGGGGTACGAGGCGATCTGGGCGCGGGATCGGCAGCAGTTGTTGATCGGGGCCTTTTTTCACCAGCTGCATCACCGCTATTACGAGTGCAATTATGGCAACAGCGAAATGCCGTGGGATAAGTGGTTCGGCACCTACCACGACGGTTCCGAAGAGGCGACGCGGGTGACACGAGACCGCAAGCGGCGGATGCACAGTCAGTAGAGCATGGCGTTTGTTTTCTATATGAGTGCACTTCAGACTGGTCCGGTGAAATCTGGGGCAGTCTGGATCACAAATCAGAAGAGGCAGACCGATGAGCAAACCCCAAGTGACGATTACCTACTGCATTGGCTGCAACTGGCTGTTACGCGCGGGTTGGATGGCGCAGGAACTGTTGCAAACGTTTCAAGAGGCATTAGGCGGTGTGACGTTGATTCCCGGGGAAATGGGCGGCGTTTTTGAGATCTCTGTGGATGGGCATTTGATTTGGGAGCGCAAACGCGATGGCGGTTTCCCGGATGTCAAAGAGCTGAAGTCACGGGTTCGGGATCAGATAGAACCGACACGTGACTTGGGGCATTTGGATCGCGCCAGCAAGGGGAGCTAGGTTGTCCAGTGGCGGGGCTCTTATGATTTGTGAGCCAATTTAAGATTATCCGCTTGCCCTGCAATGTGGGTAATCTGAGAGCTGTTTCATTCTGCTTTGGCGGTCGATTTGAGCGGGGTGTTTTCCATTATGGCCAGTAGTGAACAATCAAGAACCGCCCTTTTTGCCTTGCCCACCTAATGTCCTTACGATGTGATGCCATGAAGTGTCAGCAGCGCGTAGGTGCTGCCACCTTTGCTTAGATCAGAAACGGATAAGCCCTGTCCGCAGACCTGTTGTCATTCAGATCCTTGTTCAGAACTCACCCTTCATTTCTTTTCAAACACAATTATTGCTTCGCCAAGGCGTACGCCAAAACGGGAAACATAGGCCCGATTCAAAACCCGGTCGTTTGTAAGCAACCACATCCAATCATCGAATTTGACACGCATGGTTCCCTTTCGAACCGGCAGATCGATGCGGTAGGTCCAATTGAATGTGTCCCCATTCTCGCGACCTGTTGCGGCCCCCAAAACACCGGGTGCCGTACCTTTCCAAGTATCCTCGCCGGTTTTTTCAAGCGTCCAGATGCGCTGTTCCGTTTCACCGTCGTCATAGGTGAAATCCTCGACGAGTTTCAGATAGCGCCCATCCCAAGTCCCGGTAATCTGAACATCGAACCGTCGTTGGATATTGCCAAAAACATCTTGAAACTGCCCATGGGCAATTGTTTTGCCATCAAAAAATTCTTCAAGGTTGAACTGCCGATCAGAAAGGGCTTCGTCCTCTAAATTCGGAGTTCCGGAACAGGCAACCAGAGTTGAAAGGGCGAGAAGGGCAAATGTCTTTTTCATTGGTTTGTTTCCTGATTGCCTGCTCAAAAAGATCATGACGACCAAGGTCACGATGCCAACGACCGACACACCAATCATTGAATAGTTTGCAGAAGGGATGTTTGCGGCAATCACATCCCAGATCGCAAAATCCAACCCGGCAGGCTGTACCGGCCAAAACCCTTGGACACCGGAAAACTGTTCAGATCGGTAGCCCAAAAAATCGTTGGTCAAAAGTAACGACGGGGCAAAAACGAAGGAGCACAGCGCAACCGCAATTGCCAGAATAGGTGTTTTGCGTTCCGACATGTCGGATGCTCCTTGCTCACGGGCGGTGGTCAGTTAGTTCTGTGCTGCGGGGTCTTGGCGCATCGTCGCTATCAATTCGGCCACTTTGAAGCCAAACTTACGCATCTCGGATTTGTTCATGATGACGCCGCTTTCGGTGAGATAAAGCCAGTCAGTCGCGGTCAGGGTATGACCACCAGCGTCTTCTGACAGCACGATCTGATATTCCATTTTGATGGTTGATCCTGACACGGTGCCACGCGCCTCGCCGACAATATCGTCAGCCGTGGCGGTAAAGCTGTTGCCCTCACCGATTTTAAGGAACCATTTGCGACTTTGCTGTTTGCCGTTGGAATAGATGAATTCTTCGCTCAGGGTGCCGGTGTCGCCGTCCCATTCACCGACCATTTTTGCAACGAAGCTGTTGGTCATCTTGCCGGTTGGTCCGTAAATCAGGCCCTCGGACAGGATCTCGCCCGACAGATGCGTTTTGAGCGAGAAGGCGGGGCCAGTGTCGGCGTAGTCCGATGGATTCTGCGCACGAAAGCTTAGAAACATGGATTTGGCAAACGCGATCACTATGACGAGTAAAAGCAGAACAGTGAGGAGTTTCATTTGGGTTGGTCCTCTGTGGGGAGCGCAAAAACCAGAGCCAGTGCGCCAAGTTTCAGGATGCAAGGAATAACTGCGTAAGAGATGTTAAGTGTGTTCAATGCCACAGCGCTGTTTGATGCGCCGGGGGTAAAGCCGCTTCGCTCAAGCAGGGGCAAAACGGTGAATGCGGCCAGTGCAAGGCCGAGCTTGCCGGCGAAGGACCAGATACCAAATGCCAGTGATGCCTTGAGGCCAGCCTTGGTCAAGGCCACGGAAAACATTGCCGGAAGGATCACCATATCGGCCCCCAGAGCTGCCCCCGATGCCAGGCAAACCAAAGCAAATCCCATCATATTGCCGGGGGCTAGGAATGCTGCGCCGACAAAGCCCAAAATGGCCAGCGGCATGGCGATCAACAAGGTGGTTTTAGAGCCCACGCGCTGACTCATCCGCGCCCAGAGAGGCACGCTGAGACCCGCACTAAGGAAGAACAGGATCAGCAAAGGACCCGCTTTGCCCGACAATTGCAGGCGATCCTCGACAAAGAAGAGAAACAGGGTGGATGTGATGGCAACGGGCAGGCTGTTGACCAGCGCAAGGACCAGCAACCGCAGTGCCCCCGCCTGATTGAGGCCTGCAAGCGAAAACTTGTCCCCTTGGACCGGGGCGCGGCGCCAGATGGGCAGGGTGATCACGGCTGTGATCAGGGCAAGCGCGCCGAGAAACAGACCAAATGCAGGATAGCCCTGCGCCCCGGCCCCCAAGGCGATAAAAATGGTTGGCGCAATCGCGGCGATAACCACGCCTGCCAGCATGCCGCCTTCGCGAAAGGCGGCCAGCGTCATCAGTGCTTTGGGGGTCGGTTCTTTCGCAAGTGTCGCACTCCGCCCGTAAAGTAAGATCATGCCAAGGCTGTAGGCAGAGAATAGAAACACCAAAATCGCCACGAGTTGTGGCACCACATTTGGCCCTGATCGCGGTGAAAATAGCAGTGGAAATCCAATCGCCAGACCCAGGGCAGCGGCAGTGGCAAAAGCAGCTTGCGCACGCGGCCAGCGGTCTATCGCCCAGCCGATCAGCGGGTCCTGCACAAGATCAACCAGTCGGATCACCAGTAAGATGGTGCCAATGGTACCCAACCCAATCCCAAGGCTCACCGAGGCAAATCGCGGCAAATGGATATAAAGCGGAATGCCAGCCGCGGCCAGCATCAGCGCATAAAGGCTGACACGCGGGTAAAGCATCATTCGCCCTTAAGTTTCCGGGTGAAGGATTTTGAACGGGTGTTGTCACCCAGAAAAATCGTCATGAAGCGGGTTTTGATCTGCGGATGTTTCAGCGTGCAAACGCGATTTCCGTTAAGCCAGAACCCGATCTGGTTCTGTCCTTTCGATACGGCGATGTAGCGATCGCCATTGCGCACGTCGTCAAAACACTGCTCCAGTTGACCCCGCAACGGCAATGCCGTTCCGGTGCGGTTCAATTCGCGCATTGTGCCTTCGACGAGGTCGTATTCGGTCAGGTTGCGCAAGTACTTGAGCTCGAGGCCAAAATCCTTGCTCCAGTCCAATGGTGCGCCGGATTTGGTGAACAATCGCGCCTCGTATAGGGGGAATCCGATAAATCGAAATGTAGCTGCGCCACGCAATTCTGCGCCCGGCAGGGCCGAATTTATTGTGGACGCCTGTGAACTCAGGGGAAGAAGCAATGTAACGAACAATAGGGCCAGCTTACGCATGGGCCAGCTCCACCTGAACGACATTGGTGTGACCCACGGCAAAGGAGGCAGCGCAGATTTCAAGATAGTATTGCCAGTTCCGGAAGAAGGCCTCGCCATATCCCATTTCGGAAATCCGCAGCTTTTGCGCATTCAGACGCTCGGCCCAGATCCGGCAGGTTTTGGCATAGTCCTGCCCGAAACCAAAACTGTCGCGAACTTCAAATCCTGCCGCTTTGGCCTGATTTTTAATCACGCTGTCCGACAAAAGCATACCGCCGGGAAAGACATATTGGCGGATGTAATCAGAGGAGGACTTGTAGGTGTCAAAAAAGCTGTCCTTGACGGTGATCGCCTGCAACAAAACCCGCCCGCCCTCGGCCAGGTTCCGCTTGAGCGTTGCGAAGTAGCTTGGCCAGTACCGTGCGCCAACGGCCTCGATCATCTCGATCGACACGATGTTGTCATACTGCCCGTTGATGTCGCGATAGTCGCGCAGTTGTATGTCGGCGCGACCGTCAAGGCGGCATTCGGCATAGCTGTGTTGGTTGCGCGAGATGGTTACGCCGGTCACGTCACGGCCTTCCATACTGGCGTGTTCGGCAAATCCGCCCCAGCCACATCCGATTTCAAGCGTGCGCTCGCCGTCCCCAAGTCGCGACAGGGCACGTGCATTCTTGCGCGATTGAGCACGCGTCAGGTCATCATCGGCTTGTTCAAACAGCCCCGACGAATAAGTCATCCCTTCGTCTAGCCAAAGCGCGTAGAATTCATTGCCCACATCATAGTGCGAACGGATATTCTTTCGCGATCCGCGGCGCGAATTTGCCCGCATGACCGTATCGACCAACCGAAACTTGGCCTTATTGAACGGGTTGGCTTGATCGTAGCTGCCCAAATGCTCGCGATTGTTCATCGCCACAGACATCAACCCCTCGATTGATGGGGTGTCCCAAAGGCCCTGAACATAGGTTTCGCCCAATCCCACCTGCCCATGCGCCGCCATGGCTGACACTGCTGCCCAATCGCGAATGATCATTTCCGCCTCGGGGCCAGAATGACCAAACTGATACCGTTCGCCCTCGGGTGTGCGTAGGGTCAGTTGCCCGTCACGCAGACGCTCGCATGTCGACAGGAAGTTCGATTTCAGAACCTTGTTGGTCAAATGCATTTTCCATTCCCTTGAATTGGTGACGTTCATTGAGCGCTCGTACAATGCGCATGGCGCTGGCGATGCCGTCTTCGTGAAACCCGTTCCGATTCCAGGCGCCGGCAAACCATGTCCGGTTTTGGCCCTGCATCTGGCGGATGTCCTGCTGTGCCTGCAGCGCAGCTTTGTCGAACACCGGGTGGGCAAATTGAACCTCGTCATAAATCGCCTCTTGAGGGATTTCGGTCGACGGGTTCAGGGTGACAAACAGAGGGTCGTTTTCTGGGATGTTTTGGAGCTTGTTCATCCAGTAGGTGACACCGATGTCGCCGTCCTGAGAACGATAGGCCCAGCTTGACCAGCAGGCGCGGCGGCGCGGCATCTGACCCGGGTCGCAATGCAACACAGCTTTGTTGGGTTGGTAGCGAATACTGCCAAGGGCATCGCTTTCGGCCTGGCTGGCGTCGTCTCCCAGCATTGCTAGAGCCTGGTCCGAATGGCAGGCAAGGATGATCTCGTCAAAGGCCAAGCAAGGGCTGTCACCCGCATCAATGCGAACCTCGAAGGCGTCACGTTCTACCCGGTGGACTGGTGCGTTGGTATGAATGGTGCAGCCACGTGCAATCAGAGCGGCTTCTAGTCGGCGAACGTATTCGATGCTGCCACCCTTGACCGTCCACCATTGATGCTCTCCAACCCCTGCCAAAAGAGCATGGTTGCGAAAGAATTGGACCAAGGATTTTGCTGGAAACTGGTCCACGTCTTCCACAGGGGTTGACCAGATCGCACCGCACATCGGCATCAAGTAATTATTGCGAAACCATTTACCCAATCCAAGTTCATCGACCAGCTCGCCGATGGTTTTGTCGTCATCTTTGGCGGCGGCTTCGGCGCGTTTTCCAAACTTGATGATGTCGGCGATCATTTTGTAAAACTGGGGACGTAGCAGGTTACTCTTTTGAGCGGTAATCGACCCCATGTTAGACAGGCCATATTCCAACCAGCCGTCGTTGATGCTCGCCCCAAAGCTCATCTCACTTTTGATTACCGGCACATCGAGGTCACGAAACAGCCGGGTCAAGTAGGGGTAAGTTACATAGTTAAACACAATAAACCCGGTATCGACGGGTTGATCACCGTGTTTACCTGCCATTACCGTGCGTGCATGCCCGCCCAACCGGGGCGCGGCCTCGAACAGAGTGACATCGTGATATGGTGCCAAATAGTAGGCAGCCGAGAGACCCGAGATGCCGCCTCCGACAATGGCGATCTTCTTTCGCGGTCCTTGGGTATGATCGAACATACTGTCCTCGTTCTTGTCATCTGATGAAGCGGTTACGGGGGGGGCAGAGGTTCGGATCATTTATTCATCGGAATTCATTTGAAAAATTTCGCTGCCAAGTGATCCAAACCCTTGAGGCGCGCGTAGTCAAGTTATGCAAATAGAACATATTCAGGCTCAAACGCATCACGCCCGACGGGGGTCACTCAAAAATGCGTTCAACTATGGCGTTGATTACGTGATGACCGACCTGAGCTCAGAGACGCCCCGGCTTTTGTCGCACAACCGCTTTAACCTCTGGTCTGTGCATGACCGACATCATGGGGGAACACGCGGCGACGGTCAGGGCGCGGCGTGGTTCAAGGCATTGCTAGACAGCCGTGGGCTTCAAGCTGAAGGCAGGCAGCTTTTGCTGCTGACACAGCCCAGCTTTCTGTGGTTCCATTTTAACCCTGTCAGTTTCTGGATTGCGCTGGTTGATGGCACCCCGCGCGCATTTGTGGCTGAGGTCAACAGCACCTTTGGACAGCGCCATTGCTATTTCTGCGCGCATCAAGATTTTCGCCCGATCGAACCGGGCGATACGCTGATAGCCGACAAGCTGATGCATGTTTCGCCGTTTCAAAAAATCGCGGGCCACTATCGGTTCAATTTCGACCTGAGCGACACCCGCATCAACATCCGCATTCTGTTTGAAAATGGGGACCAAGGTGTTTTGGCGACCCTCTGTGGAACGCGTCGTAGGGCGACTAGCGGTTCGCTTCTCTGGGCCGCGATCCGCCGCCCGTTGGGGGCGGTACGGGTGCTGACGCTGATTCATTGGCAGGCAGCAATTCTCTACCTCAAACGCGCCCCATTTCTAAAAAAACAACCCGCGCCTGAGCGGATGATGACGGAGGGCCAAACTCTGCGCAGGGTCGGGAAATGACATCGTTTTCTGGTAAAACCTATTGGCTTGTCGGGGCCAGTGAAGGCCTTGGCCGAGCTTTGGCGCAATGTCTGGATGCCCAGGGTGCGCGCCTGATCCTGTCGGCGCGCAATGCGGACCGGCTGAACAGTCTTTGCAACGAATTGACGGACGCGCGCTCCGTGCCGCTGGATGTGACCGACACCGATGCCGTGCGCGATGCGGCTGCATTGGTCGGAGAAATCGATGGAGTGATCTACAATGTGGGCGCCTATGAGCCTATGCGAGCCACCGAATGGGACAGCGACGCGGCGATTGCCATGGCGGACGTCAATTTCATAGGCGCACTGCGTGTGTTGGGCGCGGTTGTTCCGCGACTCATAAAACAAGGGCGCGGTGACATTACCTTGGTCGGCTCATTGGCAGGGTACCGTGGGCTACCCGCAGCGATCGGCTATGGGGCCAGCAAGGCTGCGTTGGTCAGTCTGGCGGAAACCATGCGTTTCGACCTCAAAGACACCGGGGTGACGGTGCGCCTGGTCAATCCCGGATTCATCAAGACCCGCCTGACCGAAAAGAACAGCTTTCGGATGCCAATGTTGATGACGCCCGAAGACGCTGCTCAAAGGGTTTTGAAGGCTATGAAACGGTCCCGCTTTCGCACTGATTTCCCCGCGCCATTCTCTTGGTTGATACGCAGCGTGGATGCATTGCCTGATCTGTTCGTTTACCGAGGTAAGTGAGCCAAACCACCTTGGATAAAGAGGGCTTGCACGCATTGGGGTGGTCTTGACCTTGCCCACAAAAAGCGTCCCCTGATAGCAGTTCGCGCGCATCTGGCCGGAGTGCGGGGCGACACCTTTCCGACGGGCCATCTTAATGCGGTCGAATACGCCTGAGTTGAACATCTACAGCGGTTAGGGATGCAGCTTGAAGCCCGGAGCCAAACCTTCCTCGACCTATGCAACTAAAGTTTAGATTTAGCCCAACTGCATCTGGTCGGTCATGGTTATCTGCATGTATTTTCTATGTTTGGGGCCTTGAATAGTGGGGCTATGAAATGAAAACGGCCTATGCGTTCGGAATTGAACGCATAGGCCGTGTTTTTCTCTCACGAAAGAACTTTGGCGTAGGTTTGTGATTAGTGGCAAGCCGGGCGCGTGCCGGGCAGCAGCACTTTGTCCACCACATGGATCACACCATTGTCGGCCTGAATATCCGCGATGACCACATTGGCCATCTGGCCGGTGCCATCGGCAATTGTTACCCCGTCCGCACTTGCAGTGATGCACAGGCGTTCACTGGCCAGAACTGGTTTGAAATAGTTGGACCCGGACGGGATCATGTCTGCCGTCAGTTTGCGGTCATCAACATGATACAGCAGCACGTTGGTCAGCTGGCCTTTGTTCTCTGGCTTAAGCAGGGTTTCAACCGTGCCCTCGGGCAAGGCAGCAAAAGCATCATTAACTGGAGCATAAACGGTGAACGGGCCGGGACCGGACAGCGTTTCGGCCAGGCCTGCAGCGGTGACGGCGGCAACGAGTGTCGAGAACCGATCATCGCCGGCTGCGATCTCTACGATGGTGTTGGCCTGTGCAGTGGCAGCGGAAAGGCTGAGTGCGGCGGCGGCAATTACGCTTTTGATTTTCATCTTCATGGTACGTCTCCGTGTCGATGGGCGTGGTCTGCCCGGTCTGAATTAATGTTCGTATAGGAGATACGCCGGGGCCCGACTTATGGATCAATCGTTCACGGTTTTGCGGCCTAAATACTTGAAAAAAAAGAACCACCAGAAAACTGGTGGCTCCTAAACACGTATTTTTTGTAGATATAATTCTAGATCCTAAACAACGGCTGTAGCAGCCTTGGAACCAGCGCACGAAACTGCAGCCGCGCGTCCGTGGCCGCCAGGCAAATGCAGGGATCGCCCGGATCGGCAACCGGTGTATGTTCCAGATCCTCGTCTGCGATCTCCAGATCACCGACCCCGAAACGGCCAGTCTCATCACTAAAGCTGCCCTGCAGAACGAGTGTCAGTTCAAGACCATTGTGGCTGTGATCGGGAACTGCCTGTCCCGGCGGGATGTAAAGGAGGCGCACGGATCCGTTGGAATCCGCTGAGAGAATATCCTGACGAACGCCCATGCCCAGTTTTTTCCAACGTGGCGCGCGGCCCTTCATCGCCTCCATCACCGGCCCAGGGAACATCCCGTTGCGTTCGTAAACCGGTTCTGGCGTGTAAGATGCGTCCAGCTGTGCGAAAATACTGTCTTTGAGAGACGATGAAACGGCGACTGCAGCGGTTTCTTCTAGAACGGCACCGCCGACAGCTTGATGCGCTTCCAGCGCAACACGGCACTGTGGACAAAGCGACACATGGCTGGCCACAGCGACAGCAAAAGCATGTGGAAGATTGCCTGCCGCATATGCTGCAAGCATGGCGTCAGGAATATGGTGTTTTATGGCACTCATTGTTTGAGGTCCTTCAACTCGTGTCTCAGGCGTTCCAGGCCAAGCCGGATCCGCGACTTTATGGTTCCAAGGGGCAGGCCGGTCTGGGCGCTGATCTCCTGATGGGTCAACTCGCCCAGATAGGCTTTTTCAATCATTTCGCGCTGCTCGGGTTTGAGCGTGGTAAGCGCTTGTTTCAAGTGTCCGGCTTCCTGTTCTATGCCTAAAATCTGACTGGCATCGGGTTCTGACCCGGGATCTTCTTTCAGTTCCTCTGGCATCGGACGATTTTCTTTTCGCGCGATGTCTATCTGTCGGTTGCGGGCGATTTGATAAATCCAGGCGGATACTTGGGCTCGATGCGGATCAAACATTGCCGCCTTGCGCCATATCGTTAGCATCACGTCCTGAACAATTTCCTCGGCCTGATGCGCTGATGCGCCTGAGCGGATGATGAATCCCTTAAGTCGTGGGGCAAAGTGATCGAACAACGCCGCAAATGCGTTTCGATCACGATTGTCCCGAATGGCGATCATCCATTGGGTCTGTTGTGAATAGTCGGTTTTACTTTGTGACACAGATGTTCTTTCGTGACGACGCACCACAGAGGCATGCCGAGAGCTGCGCGGGATATCAAGAGTTTGTGTCAACATACCCGTAATACGCGGGCCTGTGAAATGCGGATCACATTTTTTAGATTTTCTTCTGTGAATGGTACCAAAACCCATAGAAACACACAGGCATTTGGCCAAATCGGAGGTCTGTTTGCACCCGCCGGAGTGTCTTGGATCTGGCGCATACCTTGGGGTCGATCCGCTTTAATCTTTCAACTGGAAACAGCGCTTCTATGCATCAACGATGGTGGGATGATTGTGTCACCAGAGCTCAAGTTGGCATTTAAGCGAACCCGAAACGGATCAGATTGATGCAAAACCGCTATTCCGCTTCGACCTTCAAAACGACCGTGAATACGCGCTCGAGAAGTCAAAACAATCTGACATCCGAAACAGCGATGTCCGCTTGAAAAACGCGGCCTACTGCAACGATGCCGATGCGACGCAACTTAGGGGGATTGAGAACTTTGTCCGTCTTGTGAGGTACAAAGACCGAAAAGGGAAATCGCATTGTTGTCCAATATGACGGTGCCCAAAAAGGCGCTCGGAAGGATTGCCATGGCCGATCAAGATCATCTGTTCGAAGCCGCAGGTCATAAGTCTCATCATTGCCAAAGACATCAATCTGGATGCCGCCCCAGTGGTTTGCATCCAAACCTGAACTGTCCCGCTTCAGATCTGATGCCATCTGAATGAAGCCACCGTTGTTTTCCAGCGAGACCTTTCCGGTCAGTCGTGTCGCGCTGCGTCCACCCACAACCTGATCGGAAATTTGACCGCTTGAGATACCGCCCATGACTGTATCAGCAACAAATTCCCAGGTTGTTTCTAGTTTTGACATACAGTCGGTCCTTTCAATGTGGTCTCAAACCAGAGTGTGCGCATCAAACTGTTGTTGATATTGGCGTTGGTTGTCACGGATCGCTACGAGGCGTCTTTTGACAGCGGTTACAAAAAATCGAAGCGCCGTCTTTCACCGGATCTTTGGAAACGCAATTCTGATCAAATGGTCATTTCGCCCATTTCCTAGTGCCGCTTTATTTTTGCGGATTTGCGGCTTTAACGCCAAGGCGTGCAGCAAGCCGCGAGATTGTCGGACGGACCACCAGGAAGCCTCTGTAGGAAAGCTCAATTATGGGCAGCACTCCGGGAATGCTTGCCAAGCGGAACGCCCACGTCCAACCAGGAGCGATACGCCAGATTTCGGCAAAGGCTATTGCCCCTGAAAGGAGTTCCCCGTTCGCCCTGCGCACATGAAACCGGCTCATGGCGTCTTCGACTGTAAGGTCCGATCTTAGGTCGACACCTTGCGCGGAAACGTCGACCAAATGTAGTTTCCCTGCACCTATCTTCGACGCATAGTGATTGATCTCTGCGGTGCAAAGTGGGCAAGACCCATCAAAATAGACGATGGGCGGGTCATCTGCGATGCTGCCATGCGATTTTGCCTGCAATAAGATGACGGCTTCTTGTGTATTCTGCATCATTATTTTCCTTTGTTTATCAACGAAAAACTGCATCGGGTGCTTGGTTTTCTCACCGCATCAGCGGGCCTCATAGGCTGCGAGAGCCCTTTGCCGTCCTTCAGCAAGTCCGATAATCGGGGTTGGGTAAGGATCATCCGGTGACAGCCCCCAAGCACGCGGACAGGCATCGAAAAACGCCATGGCTTCCGGGCCGGGGTCCGATGCTTTCTCGGCCAGATATCTTTGAATGTACGTCTGCTCCGCGTCGAATTTTTGGGCCTGCGCTTCGGGGTTGAAAACGCGGAAATAGGGCGCGGCATCCGGTCCGCTCCCTGCAACCCATTGCCATCCCAAGGCGTTCGCTGCGGGGTCCCAGTCAATCAGACACTCTTCGAACCATTTCTGTCCAATACGCCAATGCTTGAGCATATGTTTGGTGAGAAACGATCCAACAATCATGCGGCCACGATTATGCATGTGGCCTGTGACATACATTTCTCGCATGGCAGCATCGACGAGGGGGACACCTGTCCGGCCCTGTTTCCATCGCAAGACTGCTTCGTCCTCGTGGTCCGACCAAGGGAAGGCATCCCACTCGGATCTCCAGTTTTTATGAGTGATTTCGGGGGTGTGAAAAACCAGATGGTAAGCAAATTCGCGCCATACGAGCTCTTTCAGGAAATGCTCTGCTCCTCTTTGGCCTTCTTGAAGCGCGCGAAACCCAGCATGCCAGACCATTCTTGGCCCGATCTCCCCCCAGGCCAGATTTTCAGACAGGCGGGAGGTTGCGTTTTGCGCCGGAAAGTCGCGGCGATCCTTGTATTCATCAATTGATCCGCGCAGAAAATTGGCCAGACGCGCATTGGCCGCAGATTCGCCAACATTGGCATGTTGGGTCAAAACATGTGCCCCCCGATCCATATCTTTATCGAGCGCCCAGTCTTGAAGTTGGTCAGAGTCTGGCCAGATCTCGGGCGCTAAAAGGTGCTGCGGCGCGGGGTCGGGTGGCGCAACATTCAGGTCTTTTACGGCTCGCCACATCGGGCTGTAGACCTTGAAGAAACCGCCCTGCTTGGTCTTGACTGCCCAAGGTTCGAACAGAAGGTGGCCGGGCCAGCTTTTCGCCTCGAAACCCGCGTCTTTCAGTTTCGTTTTGACCTTGGTGTCTCGAACAATTGCGTTGGGATCGTAGGCACGGGTCCACCAGATGTCACCTGCGCCAGTTTCTTGCGCCAGAGCGAGCAGTTCGTCTGCAGCTGTTCCGCGACGCAAGATCAGCTGAGATCCAACTTGCTTCAGGCTGTTTTCAAAATGTTCAATCGCTTGAGACAGGCGCCATTTCGGAGCCGCTCCGAAGGTTTCTACAACCTCATCCAGCAAGACCACTGGAATGATCGGGCGCCCGCTTCTGCTTGCTTCAGAAAGTGCTGCGTGATCCGCAAGTCTGAAATCTTTGCGAAACCAGATAATGATGGGTTTTGAATTGGTCATCTCTACGCACTTTTTTGATCCTACTTTCAGTACGAAGAACAACCAAAGATGGTTCAAAAAACAGTTTGGATCTTGTTTGTGATCTTTGTTTGGGTCTGATCCGTAACATCACCAAAGACATACGAGTAACCCGATTACCACGCGGGTGCAGATCTCATGAGGTGTTGATCCGTGCGAAAAAGCGAATTGCCAAGTAAAACCTGTCAGGTGTGTTCC
The DNA here is from genome assembly GCF_040365955.1 of Phaeobacter sp. NW0010-22. NCBI lineage: Bacteria > Pseudomonadati > Pseudomonadota > Alphaproteobacteria > Rhodobacterales > Roseobacteraceae > Phaeobacter > Phaeobacter sp. NW0010-22. Next base: position 382,859 of record NZ_BAABWT010000002.1, on the reverse strand, counting down.
CGTCCGTTTTCGTGGCGTCGAAAATGGTCGAGATCGTGGAGCACCGTTCGATATTGTTCCGAACGCTGTCGCAGGTCGCGAAAGGCAAAGGTATGATGATGCATCGTGCGCTTGTCATTGGGGCGTCCGGAGGGATTGGTGCGGCGCTTTGCTCGGCTCTCGTATCTAGTGGCACCGAGGTGACGCGGCTTTCACGCTCTGCCGACGGGTTCGATGTTACCGATCCCGCAAGCGTCGAAAGTGCCATGAACGAAATCCATGGATCATTCGATACTGTCCTAATTGCCAGCGGCATTCTGGCCCCCGAAAGTGCGCGACCCGAGAAGTCGCTCGCTGAGATTGAGGCAGAAAACATGGCGCGGGTCATGGCGGTGAATGCCATTGGTCCGGCGCTGGTTTTGAAAAACCTGCCACGGCTTTTGCCACGAGACTCGCGTTGCGTTGTGGGAGTTCTCACCGCGCGCGTTGGTTCAATTAGCGATAATCACCTAGGCGGCTGGTACAGCTACCGGGCAGCAAAAGCGGCGGCCAATCAGATTGTGCGCACGGCCGCGATTGAGATTGCAAGAAAGCGAAAGCAAGCCATTGTTGTCTCTTTGCATCCGGGCACGGTGGATACCTCGTTTACCAAAGCCTATCCTGGGCATTCAAAGGTGGCACCAACCGAAGCCGCCGCGAACCTTATAACGACCCTTGATCAGCTATCACTGGACCAGAATGGTGGCTTTTTCGATTGGGCAGGGAACCCTGTCCCATGGTAAAATCGCGTCTTATCTTGGTTCTTGGTGACCAGCTCAGCACGGGCATTTCTTCCCTGCGAATGGCTGATAAAGAGCGGGACGTGGTCATCATGGCCGAAGTTTTGGCAGAGGCGACTTACGTTCCGCACCATCCCCAAAAGATCGCGCTTGTTCTGGCTGCAATGCGCAAATTCGCGCTGTCTTTGCGAGAAGATGGTTGGACAGTCGCCTATAGCAAACTCGATGATGAGGCCAACACGGGGTCAATTCCGGGCGAGCTCGTTCGCCATGCCTCAGAATTTGGGGCGGATGAAGTCATTGCCACGATCCCCGGTGAATGGAGATTGATAGCGGCACTGAACGAACTGCCGCTTGTCGTGCGCCAGTTGCCCGATGACCGCTTTGTCACGTCACCCATAGAGTTTGCAGACTGGGCGGAAGGTCGCAAGGAGCTGCGAATGGAGTGGTTCTATCGGCAGGTTCGGCGCAAAACAGGTCTGTTGATGGAGGGAGACGCACCAGCGGGTGGAAAGTGGAACTATGACAGCCAAAACCGCAAGCCTGCCCCAGATGACCCCCGCCCTCCGGTATCGCCTGAATTTCAACCCGACGCTATTGTCGCGGAGGTGCTTGAGCTCGTCGAAGACCGTTTCGCGGAGAATTTCGGGGAGTTGCACCCCTTCGTGTTCGCAACGGATCGAAAACAGGCGCTTGTGGTTCTGGATCACTTCATATCTCAGGCGCTTCCGCGTTTTGGTGACTATCAAGACGCCATGGTGTCGGGTGAGCCGTGGCTTTGGCATGCGGTCATCTCGCCATATCTCAACATCGGTCTTCTGCAACCAATGGAAGTTTGCCAACGTGCTGAGGAAGCATGGCGTGCAGGTACCGCGCCACTGAATGCAGTTGAAGGGTTCATCAGGCAGATTATTGGTTGGCGTGAATATGTGCGGGGCATCTATTTCTTAGAAGGCCCGGAATACACGTCACGAAATGCGCTGGACCATAGTCGCCCGCTTCCTGCTTTTTTCTGGGGCGGTGAAACACACATGCGCTGTGTTCGCGAAGTTGTGGGTCAAACCCGAGATCACGCCTATGCTCACCACATCCAAAGACTGATGGTCACGGGCAATTTTGCGCTGCTTGCTGGCCTTGATCCAGCCGCGGTGCACGAATGGTACCTGTCCGTTTTTGTCGATGCGTTCGAATGGGTCGAAGCGCCCAATACCATTGGGATGAGCCAGTATGCAGACGGCGGGGTGGTCGCATCCAAGCCGTATGTTTCATCGGGCAACTACATATCTAAGATGTCCGACTATTGTACGGGCTGCCGATACGACGTTAAAGCCAAGACCGGGGCGCAAGCTTGTCCCTTTAATCTTCTCTACTGGCACTTCATCGAACGCAACCGGGACCGCTTTGAACACAATCCCAGGATGGCCGTCATTTACCGAAATTGGGACAAGCGTGATGCAGGCCAACGAAAAGTGGTAATGGATGATGCGGCGGATTGGTTGGGTCGGTTGGACGCGGGCGAGACTGTATAAGCACCTGAGCTAGAATTTGGGTGCAGCAGCGATGTCAGCTTTGGTCAGAAGAGCAGACGTTTTCTATCGTTGGATGAAAGACAGCTAAAGACTGACACCCGTCATGTAAAAAGTCGATGTTAGTCTCTAAGACGGTGACCTGCGCGTTGCGTCGCTTCAAGGTTGCTTCGATCTCAAAGGGTATGTTCTCTTTAGGGCATTCGAGAACAAAACGAACTATAATAGATGTGGATCTTTTTGGATCGGCTCTACGGGTTTTCTCAGTTAAAATGGGCTAGCGGCAAATCTGAGACCCATGTTTTTTGTTTGGCAAAAAACGTCCCCAAAAAAGAAAGACAAATGTGATGCTCTTCAATCCCGAGAACCACACCAAAAGCGAACGGCACATAAAAATCTACGCATACTGCGAACTGGCGTACACAGTGGTCGACTTTTCCGCCGCCGCGCTTTTCGTGGTAGGAAGCATTTTGTTTTTTAGTGAAGCGACAGTGATCGCTGGCACGTGGTTGTTTCTGATTGGGTCAGTCTTTTTTGGTCTCCGCCCTTCGATCAAGCTTTTCCGGGAGCTTGCTTACTTGCGCATCGGGGACTTTGGAGATGTCGCCAAAACCCTGAAGTAACGCCAGAGCGGTCGCCCCTCCGAAGCGGTTTCATGCCGTATTGTCATGCCGATTGTGGGACTTTGCCAAGGTTGCACAATTGCGCATCGCTGCTGCCGCAGAACCGAAGATCATAATCCATAGTGAATGACACACTGCTTTCGGGGAAACCGACAGAAGATTTTGCGGGCATACCAGTTTCGCGCTACCCCTCCAGCCGCGCGCCGGTTTCTTGGTCAAAGAAATGTAGGTTCGATGGATCAACGCGGAACTGAATAACCTCCCCAGTAACCGCATGGTGCACGCCCGGAAGACTCAGCGTGAAGGCATCATTGCTCCCCGTGATCCGCCCATGCAGCAGGGTATTTGCGCCCAGAGGTTCACCCATTTGAACTGTGATGGACAGCGGTCCACTCGGATCAGGGATGATGTGTTCGGGACGGATACCGACGGTCACTTTTCCATTGATCTTTAGATGCGTTGGCAGTTCTGCATCACCAACTTTCAGACCATCAGACGTGATTTCCCCGTCCAGAACATTCATCGACGGGCTACCGATGAATTGCGCAGCAAATAGGGTTTGTGGGCGTTCATAAACTTCGAGCGGGGTTCCTATTTGTTCGGCCCGCCCTGCGTTCATCACGATCATCCGATCCGCCATTGTCATCGCTTCGACCTGGTCATGGGTCACATACATCGAGGTGATGCCAAGACGGTTTTGTAGATCGCGGATTTCGAGGCGCATCTGCACGCGCAGCTTTGCATCAAGGTTTGAAAGGGGTTCATCAAAGAGGAATACAGCCGGCTCACGCACAATCGCGCGGCCCATGGCAACGCGCTGGCGTTGGCCACCTGAGAGGTCGCGGGGGCGGCGATCCAGGTAATCCTCCAGTTGCAGAAGAGCAGCGGCTTCATCGACTTTCGCGTCGATCTCAGCTTTGGGCAGGCCTGCGATTTTGAGGCCATAGCCCATATTTTGGCGCACTGACATATGCGGGTAGAGGGCGTAGTTTTGAAAGACCATGGCGATGTCGCGATCCATAGGCTCAAGCTCGTTCACGCGCTTGTTGCCAATCTGAATCTCACCCTCGGTGACGGATTCTAGCCCTGCCACCATGCGCAACAATGTGGATTTGCCACAGCCGGACGGCCCGACAATGACGATGAATTCACCGTCTTCGATATCGGTGCTCACGCCATGGATCACCTGCGTGGAGCCAAAGCGTTTGATAACGTCGTTCAGAGATACGGTTGCCATAGGTCCTACTTTTCGCTGTCCACGAGGCCGCGGATAAAGAGTTTTTGCATTGAGATGACGACAATCACCGGGGGGATCATCGCAAGGATCGAGGTTGCCATGATCACCGGCCATTCCGCCACATCATCGCCCGACGGGAACATCTGTTTTATGCCCATGACGATCGTATTCATTTCGGGATCGGTGGTGATGAGGAGCGGCCAGAGGTATTGGTTCCAGCCATAGATGAAGAGGATCACAAAAAGCGCCGCAATGTTTGTGCGGCTCATAGGGAAGAGGATATCGCGAAAAAATCTCATCGGGCTTGCACCGTCAACACGAGCGGCTTCGGCCAGTTCATCGGGGACTGTCATGTAGAATTGACGGAACAGGAAAGTGGCTGTGGCCGAGGCGATGAGCGGGAAGATCAAGCCGCCATAGGAGTTGAGCATCCCGAAGGAGGCGACGACCTCATAGGTGGGTACGATGCGCACTTCGACCGGGAGCATCAGCGTGAGAAAAATTAGCCAGAAAAACAACATTTTACCGGGGAATTTGAAATAGACGATAGCAAAGGCCGAGAGCAGCGAGATTATGATTTTGCCCACGGCAATGCCAATCGCCATGACGAGCGAGTTGAGCAGCATTGTTGCCACGGGAACGTTGACACCGGAGAACAACGCCTGGCGGTAGTTATTCCAGAATTGGTCGCCAGGCAGGAGCGGCATTGGGGGCTGCACGATTTCGGGCTGGGTGACGGTGGAGGCCACGAAGGCCAGCCAGATCGGGAAGAACACCACCAACACGCCAAGGATCATCAATGCATGGCTGAACCAGAGGCTTGCGCCCTTCTTTTCGACCATGCCGGGGGCGGGGTCGTTGCGAAAATTCTGGGCTGTATCGGTCAATAGTGCACCCTCCGTTCTATGAACTTGAACTGGAAGACGGTGAGTGCTCCGACGACGACCAAAAGGATTACGGATTGTGCGGCGGAAGAGCCGAGGTCTTGACCGACGAAGCCGTCTGAGAAGACCTTGTAGACAAGGATCGTCGTGGACTGCTGTGGCCCGCCGCTGGTGATAGTGTGGATCACGCCGAATGTTTCAAAGAAGGCATAGACGATGTTCACGACCAGCAAGAAGAAGGTGGTGGGCGACAGCAGCGGAAGGACAATGGTCCAGAAACGGCGCCAGAATCGCGCGCCGTCGATTGCCGCAGCTTCAACTACCGATTTGGGGATCGCCTGAAGCGCGGCAAAAAAGAACAAGAAGTTATAGCTGATGCGCCCCCATGCAGAAGCCACAACGACGAGGCCCATGGCCTCTTCACCGTTCAGAACGTGGTTCCAGTCATACCCCAGTTGGCCGAGGTACCACGATACCACGCCAACGCGGGTGTTGAACATGAACAGCCACAGCACGCCGGCAATTGCGGGGGCGACGGCGTAGGGCCAGATCAGCAATGTGCGATAGATGCCTGCGCCTTTGATCAGCCTGTCCGCCACCACGGCGAGAAACAGCGCGGGGATCATGGAGGTGAGGGTGACGAGGGTCGAAAAGATCGCCGTCGTCAGGAATGAGGTGCGGTAATAGGGGTCTGACAGCAGATATTCAAAGTTGCCAAGGCCGACGTATTGCATCGACAGGCCGAACGGGTCGGGGATGAACAGGGATTGCCAGATCGCTTGACCTGCAGGGTAGAAAAAGAACACCGCCGAAATGATGACCTGCGGCGCAATCAGCAACATTGGCAAAAGCCAGCCTTTGAAAGTAACCCGTTTTTCCATGAAAGCCCGCCCCAGACCTGTGCATTAGAATTGCAACGGGCGACCCCGAAGGGCCGCCCGTATACTCGTAGTTTTATTTATTTGTTGGCTTGCTCAAAGCGGCGCAGCAGTTGGTTGCCGCGCTCAACAGCGCTGTCCATCGCGGTCTGTGCGTCTTTATCACCCGCCCAAACGGCTTCCAGTTCTTCATCAATGATACCACGGATCTGGTCAAACGAACCGAGACGGAGACCTTTGGAGTTCGATGTCGGATCGTTTGTGGTCATCTGAATGACAGCCACTTCTGTACCAAGGTTTGCCTCGTAGAACCCGGCCTCGCGGGTTGCGTCAGCGGCAGCCTTGGTGATTGGCAGATAGCCCGTGTCCTGATGCCATTGCGCTTGAACCGCAGAGGAAGACAGATACGAGAGGAACTGTGCGGAACCTTCGTATTCAGCTTCTTCGTGGCCTTCCATCACCCACAAAGATGCACCACCGATAATGGTGTTCTGTGGGGCATTGCCAACGCCGTCCCAGTAAGGAAGTGGGCGCACGTCAAATGGGAACTTGGCTTCGGCTTTGATACCTGCGTACCCAGCGGAGCTTTCGGTGAACAACGCACATTCACCAGCGCGGAAGTTTGCGCCACCTTCATTGCGGCGACCCGCGTAGAAGAATTTGCCAGACTGCGCCCATTCACCCATCGCTCCAATATGTGCGACCTGTGCTTCACCGTTAAATGATAGCTCGGTGTCTGTGCCCGCAAATCCATTCTCTTGCGTGGCAAACGGGACGTCATGGTACGCCGAGAAGTTTTCGAGGTGAATCCAGCTCTGCCATGCGGTCGTCAGCGGGCAGGTGCTGCCGCCGTCTTTCAGCTGTGTTAGCACTTCGCCCACATTCTGCCATGTGGACAGATCTGTGTCAGGGTCAACCCCTGCGGCTTCGAATGCATCGCGGTTCACCCACAAAACAGGCGTGGACGCGTTGAATGGCAGTGATAACATTTCGCCATCTGTGCTGGTATAATAGCCGTTGACCGCGCCGATATAGGCGTCGGGATCAAAATCAGCGCCGGATGCTTTCATTACTTCAGTCACTGAGCGCACGGCACCTTTGGCGGACATCATCGTCGCGGTACCGACTTCGAATACCATTAGGATTTGTGGCTGCTCGCCCGCGCGGAACGCGGCGATGCCTGCGTTCAATGTCTCCGAATAGTTGCCCTTGTGGGATGCAACGACGGTGTATTCGTCTTGGCTGGCGTTGAAATCTTCAACTTGGGCAGCAACCAGTTCGCCAAGGCGTCCAGTGAAGGCGTGCCAGAAATGGACTTCGGTTTGTGCTGCTGCCACGATTGGTGTCAGCAATGTTGATCCGGCGACCAATGCGCCGACTGCTAGATTTTTCATGTGTTCCTCCCAGGAATCGCAGTGGGCTTGCAACCTGCTGCTTTGATGGTGCTAACGCTATCCGAGTGTTCGTATAATTCAAGACTATTCTCTGGCTTAGTTTTATAACATAACGTTATAATGTTCCTTGGCATTGGATCCCGCTATGACGACTCGACCCAGACTGAGACAGCTAGAGGCTCTTAAATCTGTAGTAGATCACGGTAGCATGACACGGGCCGCACAAAGTTTAGAAATATCGCAACCCGCCGTCAGTCGTTTGCTCGCGGATTTATCCCATGGGCTTGGCTTTACACTGCTCAAACGTAAGAACGGTCGTTTGGTGCCTACGCAGGAGGCGTCCTATATCCTGCCCGATATTACGCGCGTGCTTGAGGTGCTCAAGAACATCACTGATACCAGTCAAAACGTGCACGACAAGACGGCGGGGCATCTGAGTATTGCCTGCCTTCCGGGATTTGCCACAAGTCACTTGCCCGCTGTTGTTACCGAATTTCTAAAGACGCGCCCAGACGTCACGATCACCCTTGAACCAGATCGTCCAGAACGAATCCTCGAGTGGATAGTCGGTGAGCAATATGATTGCGGCATCACAGACGGGTTTGACGGCCACCCAGCTATTGAAAGTACGACGCTGAATGTCCGAACGGTCTGCATCTTTCCCAAGGGACACAGGTTTCAGGCGCTCAAAGAGGTGGACGCGAAACAGTTAGACAAAGAACGGTTTGTTCACACGCGCCGTGACAGTAATTTCTATCGAAGCCTAAACGACGTTTTCCGGAAAGCCTCTGTGAGCCCGATACATGTTGTTGAGACACGTCAGTTTACGGCTGCGTGTGAACTTGTTGCGCAAGGGGTTGGCGTGTCTGTTGTAAGTGAACTTGATGCGCGAACTTATGACGGTCGACTAGATTTTCGCCCCTTCGCTCCGAGGGTTCCGCATCAAATATCTCTAGTAAGGCCGATCCACAAACTTCCCTCAAAAATCACTTTAGATTTCCTTGAGAATTTCAAGGCAAGCTTGAGTGAATTTGAAGTCTGAATAAGGTGAAGGCTTAGAAAGAGGGAATAAGGGACGGCTGGATATTAGCGCACTTGCCGCGAAGGCTGGGATAGCCTGCGGTGCGCAAATTCACCAAGCAACCTCTCTTGCGGCGGTAGCAAGCGCTTGGGAAAATTCCGTTTCCGTATGGTTCGAGAATTCCATATCACATTGCAGCGGAAAGGCGGACATTTGTGCAATCCGCAGCCAACTTGATAGGGGCTATGATCGGCTTCAGCAGGATTGGCTATGCAGGACATTCTAACAGGCAGACTTTAGAAACGTTGCAGGCCAAATTTCTACGCCCAATGAAGCGCCTCAATTTCAGAGCTGCTCTTATTTCAATTTCCAAACGATCCCGAACCGCCGGGTACTTTTTGGCCAGCACATCCGAATTGGAAACCGACATTGCAGTGCGCTTTTAAACGCTCCGTCTTCTCCGATGTCCAAGCTTCTGGAGCGGTCACCTCAACCCATGGGTCAATGTAATCCCGCGCGTAGTATGCATGACCGTGGCCCGGAGGGGTGCCGAAAGCCAGAGCCATGTCCAAGGCGAGCTGAAATTGGGTGACAATGGGAATGAAGGTCAGGTGTTCCGACACATCTTCTGCGGGCGGATCGTTCATCCACGGGGGTGCACGCCAAAGAGAAAAGGGATCATAGAAAACAATCGGATCACTTGAATACTGAAGAAACACGATGCGCATGCTACCCCATTCGGCCTCGGCTTGTGTCGGGGTCGAAAAATGAGACGCATAGCGCACCAGCGAACCATCCCCGATTGTCGGTAACACCCAAGGGCTATCTGGTCGGCGCGCGTTTTGAACGTATTGCCAGAAACCGGAGGTAAAAGGTGGGCCGGCCCAGAACGCACCGTCAATTGGGTCGCCGACAAGTCGGAACAAGTTTGTGGCATACATCGATGACCATGCTCCGAGACTGAGGCCGTGTACATAAAGCCGCGGTCGGTTCTCTTTAGGCAGTTTCATCCAGTACTCGTGAACGACTTTCAACAGCGCAGTGGCTTGGTCTAACCCGGTCCGGGTTTCGAGGATCAGTGCAAGCGGTGACTGCAAGTATGAGTACTGGGCGCCTACAGTCGCGATATTCCCGTTATGCATGTATTCGACGGGATCATGCGCGCCGGGATCCATCCAGCCTGTCCCGGTGGGGCTTGTAACTATAAGAACCTCGCGTTCGAATGCTTTAAGCCGTTTCAACTCAGCTAAAGCGAGTTCAGCTCGTTCTTCAGGTGTTTCGCCGTTGGCGCGGCCAACATAGACACGGATAGGGTCCAGCGCCGGTTTGCCCGTAAAGGCGGAAATCGCATCGGCATCCGGTCCGGTCATGATGAAATCCCTGCCAGGTCGCCCAATGGCTTTCCAGTCGACCAACGAAGAAGCGGAACCGGTCTTATTCGCCTTGGCTGGTGGAGGCGGTGCAACGTCAAACAGTTCTTGCGCAATTTCGTAGCTCTCATCAAGCCAGGTTACGGCAAGATCCAGAATACCATCACGAGTGACGACGAACAGGATCAGAACAACGGTAGCAGCGCCGAAAACGTTGGCCCGTCTCATGGGCATAAAGCGGTAAAAGTGTCGCCGGACCCACAGGAACAGCTCTCGAACCAATATTCCAATAATAAAAATAACTGCGAAAGTGAGCAGCGCGGAAATCAAAATCGTTGCAAGATACTGTGCTTCAGCTGGCTCCATTTCCATCTTGTTTCGGAGATCGTTTTGCCATGATAGATTGAATGTGACCGTCCAAACCATCAGTATCACCGCGGTGACTGCCAAGACCATATCGAGAAGCCTGGCCGGTCTTCCTTGCAAACGGGGCATATCGGCGGCTTGCCAGATAAGACCGAACGTTTTTCCGAGCAGATAACCCAGAGCAATGAGCAGCCCACCAAGAATGCCTTGCACCATAGGCTCGCGTGGGATCAATGACGGGGTCAATGAAGCCGCAAATAATAAAACACCCATGAGAATGCAGGGAATAGACACTCCGGAAATCAACGAATGGACCCTAGTCACCGATTGTATTCCCCAGCTTTGCCAGAAGCGTTCAAGCACCCAAGCCTAATTGTGTTCAGTGAATACTTCATAACGAACAAGGTCACAAATCTCCTTCGAACTATTAGAGGATTTCAGCCTGGCTGACATCGGATCAACGGTCTTGGGTCTCTTTCTAATGCTGAGGCTGAACCATCGTGCGCGCTATTGCTTCGGCCTCCTAGATCAGCCACCTGCGCGCCCTTAAGTACAACCACTATAACATACTATGTTGGATTGGACGTGCCCGTCAAAGAAACGTCGAGCTATATTCTGGATGATCAGAGCAATGCAGACGAATTGGCGCAACTGACCCGCTCTGGTTCGTTCAATCAACGAATTTGCAGCAAAGCACTTGAGCCTGTCCTCAACTGCGCCTGGTCCGTTTGTATGAACCGTCGCGAACGGCCCAACCTTTGTTTTCGAGCTTGGCCTAGCGCATTCGCCCTTTAAACGGCATGGTCAAATTCGCAGTCGCCGAGTCAAATCCACTGTTCTGACAGAATTGAAATTGTTTTCTCCGCCCTGATCACAGTTTTCCCCGATTACCTTTTCCGCCGCTACAAGCAGGGCAAGCGGCTGGGGCATGAAATCACTCTTTTCAATGTGTGGTATGAGCTGCGTTGGGGGCTGACGGCCTGCGCTATTCTTGCGATTACCTTGATTACCGTGATCTTTTATTTTCACCCCTCAACCAGAAATGTTTCGGCATCTTTTCGAACGGTTTCGGTTCTGTCTGATCGGGTAGGGCGAGTTGCCGAAGTTTATGTCAAAAACAATGTTTCTGTGAATGCGGGCGATGCCATCTTTCGTCTCGACACCACACGTCAGGAAGCCGCGGCAGAGACCGCGCGACGCCGGATAAATGAGCTTGACGCTGCCTTAGAGTTGGTCGTGACGCAAATTGCGATAGCAGCGGCACAGTTGACTGCAGCAGAGGCAGATTTAGCGCAAGCACGGGATGATTTGCACCGCCGTACCGTGTTAGCTGATCGCAACAATGCGGTTGTCAGCGAGCAGGAATTGGAACGATTGGAAACGGCTGTAAACCGGGCTGAAAGCCAGAGGGACAGTGCTAAATCCGCTCTTGAAGGTGCGAAACTACAACAGACCGATGTCATACCAGCTCAACAGGAAAGCGCCCGTGCCCGGCTGTTCGAAGCCGAGACCGAAATCTCATTGTCGACGGTCTATGCAGAGGTTGATGGCACCGTGAAGCAGTTTCTTCTGAAACCGGGTGATATCGTGAACCCGATTCTTCGACCTGCAGGTGTTCTTGTACCCGAGGTTACGGGACAAGGTCGCTATGCAGCGGCGTTTGGACAGATATCTGCCAGCGTGTTGAAGCCGGGGATGTTAGTAGAAATCACCTGTCCGTCGAAGCCTTTGACCATAATCCCGACGTTTGTTGAGGAATTGCAGGGTGTGATCGCTGCTGGCCCCCATTACGCTTGCGCTGATCGCTGTCATCGTCGCCAACGGGTTGGCGATCGGCCATCTCGAAGGATGGAAACGTGGCGACGCCCTGTACCACGCTTTCATAAATGCGACGACGGTGGGTTACGGTGATTTTCGCCCAACACTAGGTATTTCCAAGGTACTTTCGGTTTTCAATGCCTTTTTGGGCCTGCTATTCACCGGGATTTTTGTGGGAGCCGGTGTCTATGCCGTTGAAAAAGCCTTCAACGTGTTCGCGCAAGTGCCAAACACTCACTGATAGACGGAAACATCACCCAAACTGAGCACCTTAGCGAAACTCCACATTAAAAGCGGTTATTGGTTTGTGATGGTCAAGAGTTCTGATCGACACAGCGCAGGACACGGCCGGGTGGGAGCTTAGTGGTATGAAATACTGTGAGTGTTTGGTTCGAAGGATTGCACAGAGCTGTTGCAGAGCCCGCGCATTTGAATCTTGCGACGGCAACAAACTATTAGGCAGCAAGGTCCGCAAGCCAGTCATGGTGCGACGTGTTCGAAAGCACATGCCAGACAATAAAACAGAGCGTTTCGAATACACCCAAGCCGACCTTGGGCTGGTCAAAAATTGATGATGGCTATCAATGTGGCCTCAAAGACTAAGTTGGTCGCTCCATTCTATTACTCCATCCGCTCCATATCCTTCAGTTCAAAGCTACTATCGAGCAAGCTCGGTTCGGGTCCGTAAACCCGCGCGAGCAGGAAAAATCGGCGGTCCGGATCGGTAGGAAGCCAATTGCATTCTTTCCCCGCGGGTGCTGTTGGCCCGAAGTAAATGTCAACAGAACCGTCATCGTTCTTGACGACAACAGCCATGTTGGGATCAATCGTGCTTGGCTCGATGTCACGCAGATAGGACGCTGTTTCCAGATCGTAGGTTGTGATTGACCAGAAATCGGGCACTGGAACATTGGAGGGTACGGTAATTCTGTAGTTGCGGTCGCCTTCAAGCCACTCCCCATCCGGTGTCTCGGCTAGATCGAGGTAGTAGGTTGCGGTCTCGTAGTTCTTAACGCTTGTGATGATCGCGTAGTAAAGCGCGCCGCGTGCCACGTAGTCTTAATATGATGGGTATTCTTAGTGCCATTCCGTCTCTCGCGACCCATCAAGGACAAGCGCTGACCACTTTTTCCCTTCGAACACAAATGGATTGAGGACACGATGGTACTGGTCATCATGTATTCGAGTGCTTCAGGGCCTGCGGCGTTGTAAATCGCTTGCAAGTCAGCATCGGGTTCGAAGGGTTCGTTGCGCTTGATACCGATGCGCGCGAGCGCACCCATCATCGCAAAGTCGTGGTCCAACACAACTTCTTCGCCAATCATCTCGTGGATGTGGCCGTAAATCGCACCATCCATCTTGGGCGTCATTTCCAGTGGTGCGCTATAAACATCCACGTAATTCGTTGCGGCCTCCCCACCGGCTTTGGAGAGCGGATAGACTTTGATTTGCTTCGTCAATGCGCTGGCTTCAGCAAGGTTTTCTTCGGTCGGGCCTCCGGCGATAATCGGGCGAAGCACAGAAAAACCGAAATTCGTTTCCGGTTCATAGACCAGTGCATTCCTGAGCAGCGGACCATCATAATTAGCTGGTACTAAAAAGTATTTTGCCCCAAGGCCGTGGTCGCGACCCTTTGAGCCTACATCGTCGAGTGGGCGTTGCCATGCGTCCATGACGGTGCCAAAAATACCAATCCCCTCGACTGACGCAGGCATATCGAACACAACTGGTCCGTAATTGATATTCCAATACGCGTGAATATAGGGAGTCGTGTTGTTCGGCGTTGCGGTTTGGAAGCGCCAGTCCTGAACCTTGGAATTATATTCAATGTCGTTCGGTTCGACCCCAGCTTGGGCTAGGGCATCGATGTAGAATTTGAAGTTCATCAACGGCATGACCCAGACAGTGGCATCAACTGCGCGGTGATAGGTCATGCGGTCTGCGGAATTGGAGGTGGACGGGTCAAAACCCTCCGCTTGACCTGCACTCGCGGGGATCATTCCGAAAGCCAATGCTTTGACGGTTCCTAAAACCTTATTCCGGCCATGTAGATATTCACTTTACAACAAGTGTCTGTTTCTCAAATGCCCTGCTAGGAGTATACTCAAAATTTGAGTTATCGCACTTGTTTTGCCCCACGATGAATGACCGCTATTGGCCGGTTTTGGTCCCTGGCGGACACCTATTGAGGCTGATCAGATAACTGACTTTGGCTTTTTGGTGCGAAGTCAGGCGCGACAACGCTGCATAGAGCGCCTAGCGACCTCCTGCATTTCCCCCATCAAACAGACCAAGAGGTTTGGAGAGCGAATACCCAAGGTCAATTTACGCTTTGGGTATGCAAGGGTTTTGCTTGAAAAAGGCTAAGGGGGATACGTTGTCCATGACATTAACAGAAAAACCGGCACCTTCTGGCTTAACATCAGGTAGAGTGTGTCGACCGGCAAGTTAGCCCCACACTGAGTGAAGTCATGCGCAGCTAAATGACCGTCATGATTTCTCGAACAGGGCGATGATCGCCTGATCACCCTTGTTTGGGCCAATCGCCAGGTCGCCGTAAATCCGAACCTTTTTCAGGACAAGGTTATGAATGCGCTCTGCCTCAAAACCTTTGAGCACCGCATCAAAACCCATGGTTTCAAAGTGGCTGGCGTTGATGGAGATCGCAAACTGGGCGCCGTGGCGGGCGACGCGCAACAAGGCGTTCAACGCGTCAGGACCGACATGGCCGTGGGTAAAGGTGCCAGAGGAGACAACGCCGGAATAGCTTTCACGGGGGACAGGAATGCCGGCGTTCAGGTCGGCTTCGATGGCATCGCGATAGATATCTTTGCGCATGGCCTGATCCAGCATTTCCGCGCTGATGTCGATGGCGTCAATTGGACCGACCCCGAACCCGGCAAGTACCCCGCCACACAGCCCTGTTCCGGCGCCAACATCCAGCACAGGCCCTTGGCCCCCAGCGCCGACAAAGGCGCGGGCCGTATGGGCGGGCAGCTGGTAATCTTCGCGCGTGGCAAAGCTGTCATCGTAATCGCCGGCCCATTCAGCATAGAGCTGTTTGTTGTCGTCGGATGATTTCAGCCCGTAGGCGGCGTTCAGGTTGGGTGGTGTTTTGCTCATCTTTTAATCAAGGCGCATCCGGGGATTCGAATCAAGCCTATCCTTCTCTTGCATCTGGGGCGGCGCGCGATCATCAAGGATGCATGACAGGCACATTACTTTCTTTTGGGCACGGCTATTCGGCGCGTGCCCTTGCACGTCACCTTGTCCCGCAAGGGTGGCAGATCACCGGCACAACGCGCAACGTTGAGCAGGTGGGCCTTATTCGCGACTCTGGTGCCACCCCGGTGGTTTGGCCCGGTGAGGTGCCCTCCTTGGATGGGGTGACGCACATTTTGATCTCGGCCGCGCCAAGTGCCGAGGGGGATCCGGTTCTTGGCGCACTGCGGGATGAGATCGCGGCCCGTGCGGGGCAGTTCAAATGGGTGGGCTATCTGTCCACAACAGCGGTTTATGGCGATCACCAAGGCGGGTGGGTGGATGAAACAACCCCCCCGACCCCGACCGCCAAGCGTGGGCAGTGGCGCGTGTTGGCCGAAAAGCATTGGAGCGCGGTTCCCAACCTGCCATTGCATATCTTTCGGTTGGCAGGAATTTATGGCCCCGGACGCGGTCCGTTTTCAAAGCTGAAAGGCGGTGGCCAGCGCCGGATCATCAAGCCGGGTCAGGTGTTTTCACGCATTCATGTTGAGGATATCGCGCAGGTTTTGGGGGCCTCGATGGCCAACCCAAATCCGGGTGCGATTTACAATGTGTGTGATGATGAACCCGTACCGCCACAGGACGTGATCGGATATGCCGCTGAATTGCAGGGCCTGCCATTGCCACCCGCCGTTCCGTTTGACGAGGCGGATATGACACCGATGGCGCGTAGTTTTTACAATGAAAACAAACGCGTGCGGAATGATCGGATCAAGGATGAGCTTGGCGTCAAGCTAATTTATCCCAACTACCGGGTTGGGTTAGAGGCCTTGGTCAAAGAAGACTAGAGGCAGGCAAGAGCGCGTTCTGCGCTTCTGCACCTTTTAAGCCCTTTTTTCCCCGATGGTGGCAACGCCCAGAACGTCGAGCACTTTGGCTTCGATCTGCTCGGCGCTCATGCCTGCAACGCGATACATGTCGGCGGGGTTGGCCTGATCGATAAAGGTATCGGGCAGCACCATTGAGCGGTATTTCAGGCCGGTATCAAACACGCCTTCGTCGGCAAGCAGCTGCGCCACGTGGCTGCCGAATCCACCAACAGCGCCTTCTTCGATGGTGATCAGCGCCTCGTGATCTTTGGCCAGTTGAAGGATCATGTCGCGATCCAGCGGCTTGGCAAAGCGCGCATCTGCGATGGTGGGGGTGATGCCTTTGGCGGTCAGCGCTTCGGCGGCTTTTTGCACCTCGGACAAACGGGTACCCAAGGACAGCAGCGCCACACGTGCGCCGGATTGGATCATGCGACCTTTACCGATTTCCAACGGCACGCCTTGTTCAGGCAGGTCCACACCGACGCCTTCGCCGCGTGGATAGCGGAACGCGATCGGGCCCGCGTCATGGGCGACAGCGGTGGCAACCATGTGCACCAAATCGGCCTCGTCTGCGGCGGCCATCACCACCATGCCGGGCAGGTTGGCCATAAAGGCGATGTCAAAGCTGCCGGCGTGGGTCGAGCCATCGGCACCGACCAAACCGGCGCGATCAATGGCAAACCGAACCGGCAGGCGTTGGATCGCGACGTCGTGGACAACCTGATCATAACCGCGCTGCAGGAATGTCGAATACATCGTGCAGAACGGTTTCATGCCCCCTGCGGCCAGCGCCGCACAAAAGGTCACGCCGTGTTGTTCGGCAATGCCCACGTCGAAACAGCGAGATGGATAGCGTTCTGCAAACAGGTTCAACCCGGTGCCGTCGGGCATCGCAGCTGTGACCGCAACGACTTTGTCATCGCGTGCGGCTTGATCGACCAGCGCGTTGCCAAAGACGGAGGTGTAGCTGGGCGCGTTTGAGGGCGCTTTGTGCTGTTTGCCCGTCACCATGTCGAATTTGGCGGTGGCGTGGCCCTTGTCCATGGCGCGTTCGGCGGGGGCGTAGCCTTTGCCCTTTTTGGTCAGCACATGGATCAGGATCGGACCTGTTGCGCGGGCTTTGACCGTGCGCAGAACGGGCAGCAGCTGGTCCATGTCGTGCCCGTCGATAGGACCGAGATAGGAAAAACCCAACTCTTCGAACATGGTGCCACCAACGGCCATGCCTTTGAGCATTTCTTTGGCGCGTTTTGCGCCTTCGCGGAAGGGTTCCGGCAATAGCGACACCGCGCCTTTGGCGGCGGCTTTGAATTCCTGGAATGGTTCTTCGGCATAGAGCCGTGACAGATACGAGGACAGCGCACCAACAGGGGGGGCAATGCTCATCTCGTTGTCGTTCAGAATAACGATTAGACGCTTTTTCAGGTGCCCAGCGTTGTTCATCGCCTCAAACGCCATGCCAGCAGACATCGACCCATCCCCGATCACGGCAATTGCATCGCCCAATCCCTCGGGGACATTGCCGCCCAGATCACGGGCCACGGCAAAACCCAGCGCCGCGCTGATCGACGTTGAGCTATGTGCGGCGCCAAAGGGATCGTATGGCGATTCCGAGCGTTTGGTGAAACCGCTCAGCCCGTCTTTCATTCGCAGGGTGCGAATACGGTCCCGGCGTTCGGTCAGGATCTTGTGGGGATAGCATTGGTGGCTCACGTCCCAGATCAGCTTATCGCGCGGAGTGTCGAACACGGCGTGCAATGCCACGGTCAATTCGACCACGCCCAACCCTGCGCCTAGATGGCCGCCGGTTTCAGAAACGGCAGACACGGTTTCAGATCGCAATTCTGTCGCCAGCTGAGTCAGCTGCGCATCAGAAAGCTGTTTCAGATCCGCAGGGCGGGTCACTTGGTCCAGAAGAGGGGTATTCGGGCGGTCAGACATGGCGTCCTCGGGTGCTAGCTGTCGCGGGCAATAACGAAGCGGGCGGCATCCTTCAAGGTTTCAGCCTGAGGGCCGTAATCATCAAGGGCGGCACAGGCCTGATCAACCAGTTCCTGCGCACGTGCCTTGGCCGCATCCAGACCCAGCAGCGAAACAAAGGTGGCTTTGCCTGCTTCTGTATCCTTTTGCAGGCGTTTGCCCGCTTTTTCGGCATCGCCTTCTATATCCAAGATGTCATCCGCGATCTGAAAGGCAAGGCCCAAGGCGCGGGCATATTGGCGCAAGTTTTCGGGATCAGCTTGCGCGAGACGGGCCCCGGCGCAGGCAGACCACTCAAACAGGGCCCCGGTTTTCCCGGCTTGCAGGCGGGTAATTTGGCCCAAATTCAGAGGGCTACCGGCTGTTTCAGCCGCCATATCCAGCGCCTGACCCAGCACCATACCCTGTGCGCCGCTGGCTTGGGCCAGAGTCAGGGCCAAATCTGCACGCACCTCGGCAGGGCCGACCTCAGGACGAGTGCACAGCTCAAACGCCAGCGTTTGCAGCGCGTCCCCGGCCAGAACGGCGGTCGCTTCGTCCCATTTGACGTGAATGGTGGGTTTGCCACGGCGCAGGGCGTCATCGTCCATGCAGGGCAGGTCATCATGCACCAGAGAATAGGCGTGCAGCGCCTCGATACCCGTCGCGGGCCAGATCGCCCGTGAAAGATCGACACCGTGCAAGCGCGCGCTTTCCAGCACCAAAAACCCACGCAGGCGTTTACCGCCTTGGGTGGTGTGGACCATAGCATGCGCGACAGGCAAATCATCAAACGTGCTCAGGACCAGATCGAAATGATCCTGAATCTGCGCAACATCCTGCGCCAGTCGGTCTTGAAACATTTACAGGCCTTCGACAGGTTTGGTCCCTGTTGGGGTGCCATCGGCGCTGAGCGTGATGGCGGCGACTTTTTCTTCGGCGCGCTTTAGCTCGTCTTCGCATCGCTTTTTCAGCGCAGCGCCCCGTTCATAGAGCGTGATCGACGCATCCAGCGCCACATCACCGCGTTCCAACTGGCCGACCACGGCTTCAAGCTCTTTCATCGCCTGTTCAAACGTCATCTGATCAACGGGGGTGTCACTCATGTCGCGGCCTTCATCAATTCCTGTACATGCGCCTTGGTTGCGGCGCTCAGCGCGTTAAGATCATAACCGCCCTCCAAAGTCGAGACGATGCGGCCCTGACACAGGTCTTGTGCAAGGGCGCAGAGTTCGGCAGTGACCCAGGTGAAATCACCCGTGGTCCAGTTCAGGCTAGCAAGGGGATCATCCTGATGCGCGTCAAACCCGGCAGAGATGATGATCAGTTCGGGCTTAAAGGCGCGCAGGCGGGGAAAGGCCTGCGTTTCATAAGCCGCACGCATTTCGGCGCTGCCGGATTCCGGGGACAGGGGCATGTTCAGGATCTGACCGTGGGCGCCGTCTTCGTCTGGGCGTCCCGAGCCGGGCCAGAGCGGCATTTGCTGGCTGGTGACCAGCAGGGCGCGGGGTTCATCCCACAACAGATCTTGGGTGCCGTTGCCATGGTGGACGTCGAAATCCACAACAGCCACACGGTTCAGCCCGTGGTGGTCCAGTGCGTGTTTGGCGGCCAAGGCGGCATTGCCAAACAGGCAGAACCCCATCGCTGTGCTGGTTTCCGCGTGATGTCCCGGTGGACGGATCGCCGCAAAGGCATTTGGAGCCTCGCCGCCCAAAACCATGTCAACGGCGCGGATCACGGCCCCGGCACCCCGAAACGCGGCATCGATCGACCCCGGCGACAGGAATGTATCCCCATCGATCTGGGCAAAGCCGTCGTTTGGCCGTGCCCGGCGCAGGTCTGCGATGTAATCGGCGGGGTGAATGCGCAAGACGTCGTCTTCGGCGGCGAAGGGCGCGGTCACACGATTCAGGTCAAGCGGTTCCAGCGCGTGCAGGATGTGTTGCAAGCGCGCGACCCGTTCGGGATGCCCTTCGGGTGTGACGTGGTTCAGGCAATCGGCATGGGTAATCAGCGCAGTTTTCATCAAGCAGCCCTAGGATCAGAGGTTTTCAACGTCATTGTTAGGCCCTGGACCAAGAGGACGACAAGCCACAAGTTCTGTGCCCAGCATAAAGGATCAAAACCCTACGTCAGTGTTCAAAATGAAATCGCCATGATTTCAGCGAATTTGGGCGCGCGTGCGGTGGGACTCGTCCAACCCTATCTTTAGGTCAGGTCGGCCAGCGCGTGTTTGGCAAGTTAAGTCATAAGTTTACTTACAAAATCACGTACGACTCACCTAGATGTGAAGCAGTTCATAGGGTTAGGCCCAAAAGATGTGGTATCCTGATGCTGTTTTAAGCAGTCAATTTAAGGGGAAGCCCCATGATCAAGGTGTTGAAATGCAAAGACTTGATGCCCGGTTGTGATTTTAAAGCCAAAGGAGAGACCACTCAGGATGTCCTGCAGCAGGCCGCGATTCATGCCAAAGAAGTGCACGGCATCGATCTGACGCCTGTGCTGATCGAACAGGTCAAGCTTGTCATCAAAGATGCGTAATTAGTCGGGGGCCAGCATATATCCCGCGCCCCGCACCGTTTGTAGATATCGTGGCTGCTTGGGGTTTGACTCGAGCTTGCGGCGCAGGCGGGTGATTTGCACGTCGACCGCGCGTTCTTGTGCTTGCCCGCGATCGCGGCCCAGATCTTCGACCAGTTTGGTGCGACTGACCGGTTCACCGGGCTGCGCAGAAAAGATCTTCATCAGCTGGCTTTCCGTAGCGGTTAGCCGTACCAGATCATTGCCCTGCCACATCTCGCCCCGTTCAATATCATAGCGGATTGGCCCCAGATGCAGAACCATTGGGACAGTGTCGGGCGCGGTTGTTTCGGGCATCCGGCGTAGAATGGCATTGATCCTGAGCAGCAGTTCCTTGGGTTCGAACGGTTTGGCCAGATAATCATCTGCGCCTGCCTCTAACCCGGCGATGCGATGTTCGGTTTCCCCCTGCGCCGTCAGCAACAGGATCGGGGTGGTCATGGTTTCGCGCAGCGACCGGGTCAGGCTGACACCATCTTCGCCGGGCATCATGACATCCATTACCAGGAGATCGAAATCCAAGCCCGACAGCACCCGCCGTGCATGGGCAGCGTCGCGGGCGGCGGTGACCAGAAACCCATTGCGCATCAAGAATTTCTTGAGCAGATCGCGAATACGCTCGTCGTCGTCAACGATTAGAAGATGTGCATCGATTTCGCTCATGAGGTTCCATCCCGCATTTTGGTGTAGGCCCGGCGCATATCAGCATCCATCATCGCCTCAAGCACCCGTTTGAACCCGGTGACTGCCTCGGGTCCGGCCTCTTTGTAAGCGGCGCGCATACGGGCGCGTTGCGCATCCGACAGCTTTGCCTCAAGCGCGTTGCCCTCTTCGGTCAGAAACAGATGACGTTCCCGTTTATCCACCTTGCCGACCCGGCTTTCGACCAATCCATCGGCGATTAGAGTGCGCAGCACCCGGTTAAGGGACTGTTTCGTCACCCCAAGAATGGCGAGCAGATTGTTCACCGTGGTACCCGGAGCCCGGTTGATAAAGTGGATGGCCCGGTGATGGGCGCGACCATAGGCCATTTCAGCCAGAATGCGGTCGGGATCAGCCGTAAAGCCGCGATAGGCGAAAAACATCGCCTCAATTCCCTGTCGCAGCTGTTCATCGGTCAAAAACAGCAGACTTTCGCCGCCATAGGCCGGAGCGGAACGCGCCTCA
This sequence comes from Phaeobacter sp. NW0010-22, assembly GCF_040365955.1. Classification (NCBI taxonomy): domain Bacteria; kingdom Pseudomonadati; phylum Pseudomonadota; class Alphaproteobacteria; order Rhodobacterales; family Roseobacteraceae; genus Phaeobacter; species Phaeobacter sp. NW0010-22. The sequence continues at coordinate 361,199 of NZ_BAABWT010000002.1, read as the reverse complement.
GTCATGGTGTGCCTCATTGTTATTTAGGGATCACTTTATGTCAGTCTTATTGACATTCCAAGAGTCAACAGGTATCGAATCGCAGTTTTGACGCAATAATGTGTCCGGTTCGGATGTAATTGGCGCAATATTTGCAAAATGACCCTGCTCAGGAGGATGTGGCATGTCGGGTTATGACGATCGCGATGGTTCGATCTGGATGGACGGTGAGTTGGTGAACTGGCGGGATGCAAAGGTGCATATCCTGACCCACGCCATGCACTATGCCAGTTCCGTGTTCGAAGGGGAGCGCGCCTATAACGGCAAGATTTTCAAAAGCCGTGAGCATTCCGTGCGCTTGATCGCCTCGGCCGAGGCATTGGATATGCCGATGCCTTACTCGGTGGATGAGATCGAAGCTGCTAAGGAAGAAACGCTGAAAGCCAGTGGCCTGACGGATGCCTATGTGCGTGTGGTTGTATGGCGTGGTTCGGGCGAAGACATGGGTGTGGCTTCGGCTAAGAACCCCGTGCGCATGGCAATCGCGGTCTGGGGCTGGGGTGCCTATTACGGCGACGCCAAGATGCAGGGTGCCAAGTTGGACATTGCCGAGTGGAAACGCCCCTCGCCGGAAACCATTCCTGTACATGCCAAAGCAGCAGGCCTGTACATGATCTGCACTATTTCCAAGCATAAAGCCGAGGCCAAAGGCTGTTCAGATGCGTTGTTCATGGATTGGCGTGGGTACGTGGCCGAAGCGACCGGCGCGAACGTGTTTTTCGTGAAAGACGGCGAAGTGCACACGCCGCTGGCGGATTGCTTTTTGAACGGGATCACCCGTCAGACCGTGATTCAGATGCTGAAAGACAAAGGCATCACCGTTCACGAACGTCGTATCAAGCCTGAAGAGATGGCTGATTTCGAACAGTGCTGGCTGACCGGTACGGCTGCCGAGGTGACCCCAGTGGGTCAGATTGGCGACTATACCTTTGAAGTGGGCGATATGACCCGCCAGATTGCCGAAGATTACGAAGCGCTGGTGCGCGCCTGATTTCTACGGCTTTAGAGTTTTGAAAGCGCGGGGAGGGCTCCCCGCGCTTTTTTCGTTCAGACGACTTCGGTTGTGACGTCGACGTTGCCCTGAATCGCGTTTGAGTAAGGGCAGATTTTGTGACCTGCTTCGGCAACGCGTTCTGCTTCGGCCTTATCTACGCCGGGCATGTGAACGGACATTTTAACCGTCAGACCAAAACCACCCTGACCGTTGGGGCCAATGCCGACATGCGTGGTGACGGACACGTCTGCGGGCACTTTGGCCAGCGTGTCATCCTGCGTGGTCGCGAATTGCATCGCACCGATGTAGCAGGCCGAATAACCAACTGCGAAAAGTTGCTCAGGGTTGCTGCCCTGACCGTTGCCACCCATCTCTTTCGGTGCGGCGAGTGTCAGATCCAGACCAGAAGCTTCGACTGTGCCGCGGCCATTGCGACCCCCAGTGGCGGTTCCGATGGCGGTATAAACAGGACTAATTGTCATGGTGAGCTCCAGTGTTTGTTCGTTCACGATTATATCGTGTGCGATATAAGTAGAGCAAAACCCCAGAATTGACAAGACCTTGTGATATAGTCGTGCGCGATTTATATCTGTGCGATGACAGATCAAACCATGACACTTGATGATCACCTGTGCTTTGCACTGTATTCTGCCAATCATGCGATGGGGCGGCTGTATCGTCCCTTGTTGTCGAAACTGGGCCTCACGTACCCTCAGTATCTGGTGCTAATCGCGTTGTGGGATCAGGATGCGCGCAAAGTGAACGATTTGGGGGCGGATCTGTCGCTGGAATCAAACACGCTGACACCCTTGCTGAAACGGATGGAAGCGGGTGGCTTGGTGGTCCGTCGTCGCAATCCCAAAGATGAGCGCAGTGTGATTGTATCCCTGACCGACCTTGGGCGTGCACTAGAGGCGCAATCCGCTGAAATCTCGCGCTGTATTCTGGAAACCGCCGGAAACGATGCCAAGGAACTGATCGATTTACGCGACCGCATTCGCGTTTTAGCTGATCGTTTACGCGCAGCTGGGTAACCCTGCTCATAACGGCAAGTTTACATGCAGATCGTCCAGAGCCATGGACGTTTGGGTCTGAGCTCTTATCCTAGCCTCATGTTAGATCTGCTTAGCGATATCCTCACCCGAATGGCCCTAAAGGGGACGCTGTATTTCCGCACGTCCTTTACGCCACCGTTTGGGGTCAAAGTTCCGGCGTTTGAAAACGTGGCGCGGTTTCATTTCGTCCAACGTGGTGAGTTGAAAGTGCATGTCCCTGCCACGGGAGAAACCAAGCGTCTGTCACAAGGCGACCTGATCCTGATCCCGCATGGCGCGGAACATATGTTGCTGTGCAATGAAGTGCAGCCCATGGACGCGCTGCCGTTGGACCGGGTGTTGCAGGATGCCGGGTACGAAGGCGACGGTGTGCTGATCTATGGTGGAGATGAGGATGATCGCGATACGCAGCTGGTCTGCGGTCACTTTTCGTTTTCCGGGCCACCGGGGCGTCAGGGCACCGGGCATATGTTGTTGGACCGGCTGCCACCGTTCATCGTTATCGAAAACTATGGCGAAGAGGCCGGGGCCTGGATGCAATCGACCCTGCGGATGATCGGATCCGAGGTGACGGGCGCGCGGATTGGCGGCGATCTGATCGCGCTGAAACTGTCCGAAGTCCTGTTTGCACAGGCCATTCGTGCCTACCTTGAACATCAAAGCCCCAGCGATACGGCCTTGGCCGGGTTTGCCGATTCACGCATTTCGCGAGCTCTGACCGCCTTTCACAACGCGCCCGCCGAAGAGTGGAGCGTTGTGGGGCTAGCGCGTGAAGCTGGCATGTCACGGACGGCGTTTGCACAATTATTTTCTGACAAGATGGATGTGACGCCCATGCAGTATCTGACCACATGGCGGATGCAGATTGCTTGTCATGGCTTGACTGAAAATAACTGGAACGTGGCCGATGCCGCAGCCGAGGTCGGGTACGCGTCCGAAGCGGCGTTTTCACGAGTGTTTAAGAAACAGATTGGCTTGTCCCCCGCCGCCTATCGCACGATGCATTAGGTCAGGACACTAACCCCTTGGCCTGAGGCGGCGTCCACGAACTCATCCTTTGGCGTGATTCAAATTCAAATATGTATTTGCTTGGTGCCTTTTGTGCGTATCATGCCCTCAATTGTTCCGTTCCCACGCAATTGATTAAGGATAGTCACATGGACAAGTTTGGGCGCTTTTTCCTGACAAGGCCACAGTGGTTGGTTGTCTTGGTTCTGGTTGCGATGACCGCTTTGCCGATCGCAATCTGGCTGGACCTACGGAACTTGTCGGATGAAACGCTGCGCCGGCAAGCAAGCAGCTTGAATGGGATCATCTCGGCAGTGCGGTCTTATTACGCCAAGAATGTTGTTGGCCGGATTATCAGCACGGATGGGGATACGCAAACGCTGCACAATTATTTGGATGTCGCGGGGGCGATCCCAATTCCGGCCACGCTATCCTTGGAGTTGGGGAAAGAGATCGGGGCAACCGAGGGGGATGTCCGGTATCGGTTTGTTTCGGATTACACCTTTACCAACCGTCCTGCCCATACGTTAGATGATTTTGAAAAACGGGCCCTGACCGAGTTTCGTCAAAACCCGACTGGCGCGACCTTTCTGACCAATTCAACTGGCAACGTCCGGAACCGCGAAATCACGCTGGCCACACCGGTGATCATGTCTGGGTCTTGTGTGTCTTGTCATAATTCGCACCCCGAAAGCCCCAAAAGGGATTGGAAAGTCGGTGACGTTCGAGCGGTTCAAACGGTGTCTGTGCGTCAGCCAGTGGCTTTGAACTTGTGGTCGTTCAAATGGTTGCTGCTCTACTTTGCGGTGGCCGGAACCATTGGCGGGCTATTCGCCGCGATACAATTTCGACTGGCCAGCGGGTTCAGCCGGTTGAATGATGAACTGGCTGAAAACAACAAGTTTCTGGCAGATATCTCGCTCAAGATATCCAAGTACCTGTCACCACAGGTCTATAAATCGATCTTTTCAGGGGAGCGGGACGCGTCGATCTCGACCGAGCGTAAAAAGCTGACGGTGTTCTTTTCTGATATCAAAGACTTCACTGCCACAACCGAACGGATGCAACCCGAAGAACTGACAGAGCTGTTGAATCAGTATTTCACCGAAATGTCCCTGATTGCCGAAGCACACGGGGCGACCATCGACAAGTTTATCGGTGACGCCATTGTGGCGTTCTTTGGTGATCCTGAAACCTTAGGCGCGAAAGAAGATGCGCGCGCCTGTGTTCGGATGGCTTTGGCCATGCAGGACCGTCTGGCCGAACTAGGGCAGGTTTGGAACGAACAGGGGTTAGAGCACCCGTTCAAAGCACGGATGGGTATCAATACGGGATATTGTAATGTTGGGAACTTTGGTTCAGCCGATCGCATGGATTACACCATCATCGGGGCCGAGGCAAACTTGGCGGCGCGGCTCGAAGGGATTGCTGACCCCGGGGGCATTGTTCTGAGCTACGAAACATACGCGCATGTGCGTGATTTTGTGGATGCGGAACCATCTGACCCGGTAGAATTCAAAGGCATCGCGCGCAAAATCATTCCCTATCATATCAGAAATGCAGCGCCAGAAGCCAAGGTTTTGCCAGTTGCCGGAATGGGGGATGACGGAAATTTGACGCTGGATCTTGAGCCGCTGGATGAAGCCACGCGCCGTGTTGTTCTGACCGCGATCGAGGACGCCTTGCGCCAAGTTGCGCAAGCAAAGTTAAAGGACAAGTAGGCGTTGCGCCAAAGCCCCGCCATTTCCGTACGATCTGCATGATTTGGCGAACGTGTTGGGCTGCTGCGTTCCATCCCGCCCGGTTATCATATGGGTATCTCTTATCTGGAAAGGATGTCCAAATGTCTGTTCGTTTTGTATCTCGGTCGATCCACGCCTATCTGGATTATCCCGTTGCGTTTGCTCTGATGGGGCTGCCCTTTGTGCTGGGCCTTGGGGCGTCGAATCCACTGGCGTTGTGGCTGTCAGTGGTCACCGGGGCCGCTGCCTTTGTGCTGACGGTGTTTACCGATCATCATCTCGGTGTCTGGCGGGTGTTGCCTTACAAGTTCCACCAAGCTGTTGATCTGACTGTGGGCATCATCTTTATCGTGGCGCCGGGTCTGTTTGGGTTTGGCGGCATTGATGCGCTGTTCTACTGGATCAATGGCGCGGCAGTGGTTGCAGTGATTTCTCTGAGCGCGCCAGAAGAGGGTGCCACCGCTTAAAGCTTTGCGCAGAGGGCGTTGTCACAATAAAATTGCGATAGCTTCACAAGATTGAGCCGTGGCGTTTACAATGTCACGGCTTTCTGGGGCTCACCAATCGCGCGGTTTTGACCGCCAGACAGGAGAGTTCACAATGACCAAATACATTCGCCCCTCGCGCCGGGCGTTTCTTGCCGGCGGTACCGCTGTTGCCGCATCCCTCGCCATGCCTTCGATCAGCCGCGCGTCCGCACGGCCTGTGTTCACCCATGGGGTGCAATCTGGCGATGTAGACACCGCGTCGGGTATGATCTGGACCCGCACGGATCGCCCGGCAAAGGTGATGATGGAAGTATCCACAACCGAAAGCTTTGCCGAGGCACGCCAGCTTTCGCCGATGTTTGCCACACCGAACAGTGACATGGCGGTCAAGCGTCTGGTCGACGGGTTGCCGTCGGATCAGGACATTTTTTATCGCTTTGTTGCCGCTGATCTGAATGACATTAGCGCCGTATCAGAGCCTATTATTGGCCAATTCCGCACTGCGCCCACCTCGCGCCGGGATGTGAAATTCGCATGGTCAGGCGATACCGCTGGCCAAGGGTGGGGCATTGATGACGAGGGCATGCGCACTTATGCAACCATGGCGCAGCACAAGCCCGATTTCTTTATCCACTCGGGTGATACGATTTATGCTGACGGTCCAATGAAGGATGAGGTCGAAAAGGACGGAAAGCTCATCTGGAAAAACACCACTCTGATCGATGAAAAACGCAAAGTGGCTGAGACACTGGATGAATTCCGCGGTCAGTGGAAATACAACCTAATGGACGAGCACGTCCAAGCCATGAACGCGATGTGCCCAACCTTCATGCAGTGGGATGACCATGAGGTTGTGAACAACTGGTCAAGCGCCAAGGATCTGATCAGCGATGATCGCTATACCGAGAAATCGGTTCACGTTCTGCAATCCCGGTCCGCGCGGGCGTTCCATGAAATGACCCCGCTGCGTATCACGCCTGCTGAACCCGGCCGCGTGTACCGCAAAATCGCCTATGGTCCGATGCTGGATGTGTTCTTCTTGGACCTGCGGTCGTATCGCGGACCTAACGGTGCCTCGATGGAGGATGAGATCACACCCGCGTCGTCCATCATGGGGGCCGAGCAGATGGCGTGGCTCAAGCGCGAACTGGCGGCGTCCAAAGCCACGTGGAAGGTCATCGCCTGTGACATGCCAATCGGTCTTGTGGTTTGGGACAATTGGAAAGAACAGGCCGGGGCCGAGGCCGTGGCAAACGGGGACAATGGTCCGGCCAAAGGGCGCGAGTTGGAATTTGCAGACCTGCTGCGATTCATCAAAACGGCTGGAATCAAGAACACCGTCTGGTTCACCGCTGACGTGCATTACACAGCGGCGCATTTCTACAACCCCGACAAAGCCCAGTTTCAGGATTTTGATCCGTTCTGGGAATTTGTTTCGGGTCCATTGCATGCCGGAACTTTTGGCCCGAACGCCATGGATGCCACATTTGGCCCCGAGGTAAAATTCGTCAAAGCGCCAGAAGACGGGCAGGTCAACTTGCCGCCCAGTGAGGGGCTACAGTTCTTTGGGCTGGTGGATATTGATGGCAAGACCCAACAAATGAAAGTGCGCCTGATGGATCGCGCCGACACCGAACTGTGGTCTGTCACGCTGGACCCTGAAATTCAGGCTCTATAAAGGGCCAAATAGGCTCAAACACCCGGCTGATTTCTTATGCAGCCGGGTGTTTGAGTAGACAAAAACGCAGCTCAAAGTGCTGCTTTGATTTTTTTGTAACCTCTACCAAGTTCTTCGATCAGCAGGCTGGCGGCGGCACCAACATTGCCAGCAGATTCTTTGGCGGCATCAGATGCGTCATCTAGGTTCAGATCTAGACCATCCCATTTTTTCTCTAGGTCAGCCCATTCATTCTTCATATCCATTTCGAACAAATGCGCCTTGAGCTTGAGCTCATCGCGTGTGGTCTTCAGATCCTCAACCAGGCTCGCGGTGTCTTTTGAGTCAGTCAAATCATGTCTCCCTTGGTGCAGGTGGAACGTTCAATACACCTAACATGGGCGGGTTGCCTGGTCCTTGCAATATGAGATTCCGGGTTCGACTGCGTGGAAAGCAGGGCAGGGGTACTTTTTTTGTTGGCGGTTGGTTTTTGCACTTGCCTTATCTGACTGTTTTAGTCAGATAAGCGATGACTGCCAGATGCACCTGCACCCAGCTCTTTGAATTCACAGTTTCGGGGCGGCCTGCAGGACGGTCAGCATGTGGCGACATCGAGCGGACCTGCCGCTGCCCCGGAAACGATCACTGAGCCAAATAGGCTCTAATAAGGAAAAAGCATGCGTGATCCGTTTGCAGATTTAATCTCTATGCACGAAGCAGCATCCACCTATGGATGTTCGTTGAACGCCGAACTTTTGGATTATATTGAACAACGGACCGACGCGCTGGCCCGAATACATACGCAGCCAAACGTGGTTCCCCTCGGTTCCGTGTCCAGCCAAGCTGGTCCTGTCCAACAGGTCAGCGACGCGCAAGTTGCCGCTAATGAAACACTGGTGCGATTTTCAAAGGGTCAAACGCGGGACATACGGCGTTCGCGTAAAACAGTGTAAAGCCCGCTGAGAATGACGATCGCACTGCCGATCAGGGTGAATGTGTCGGGACGTTCGGCAAAGACCACGACGCCCAAAATCATCGCAAATATCAACCTTGTGTAGCGGAACGGCGCGATGACCGACACTTCGCCCTGACGCATTGCGCCAGTTAGAGCGTTATAGGCCAAGACGCCAAATGCGATTGCTCCGCCCAGTTTCAATGCGGTCATTGGGTCTGGCAGGACTGCCCCGCCGGTCCAAAGCAACGCGAGAACTCCCGAAAAAACCAGAACCAAAAAACCGTACACCCCCAGTTGCGCGCTCGTCAGTTGGGGTGGTGCTGCCTTGGTGGCCAAATCGCGGCCCGCAAACCCGATGGTGCCAAGAACCGCAAAGATGGAAGCGGGTTCAAATCCACTCAGCCCCGGGCGTAAAATGATCAGCACACCGCACAAGCCCACCAGAATGGCGGTCCAGCGTCGCCACCCCACGGTTTCGCCAAAGAACACGGCCGCGCCGATGGCGACCACCAAAGGGGTTGCTTGCAAAATGGCCGATGCATTTGAGAGCGGCGTCAGGGCCAAGGCCAGTGTGAAACACAGCCGTCCCATGATTTCGAAAACAGAGCGGATGCACAACGTCCGCGAGGGGGCGCTGTCACCAAACACCGTTTCACCCCGCAACCGTGCCATGGCGGCAAAGACAAGAAACCCGCCAGCGCCAAAGATGATCAGCACCTGACCCACCGGCAGGGTCTGCGTGGCGGATTTGATGAACATATCCTCAAGCGCAAAGGCCGCCATCGCGGCAACCATCAACAGGCTGCCGCGGATATTTTCCGCTTGAAGGCTCATGGATTAAAAGTCGACGCCGCGCTGGGCTTTTATGCCGGCTTTGAACGGGTGTTTGATTTCCGTCATCTCGGTCACCAGATCGGCGTAGTCGCACAGCGCCTCAGGGGCATCGCGACCGGTCAGGATCACACCGGTTTTGTCGGTGCGGGCATCCAACCCTTCGATGACCTGCTCAACGCTCAGGTATTCATAGCGCAAGGCAATGTTGATCTCATCCAGAACAACCAGATCATATTCGCCACTGGCGATCAGGTCGGCTGCCTTTTTGAACGCGGCTTGCGCGGCGGCAATATCGCGTTCCTTGTCTTGAGTATCCCAAGTGAACCCTTCGCCCATGGTGTGCCATGTCACCAAGCCATGTTCTTCGAAAAACCGGCGCTCGCCTGTTTTCCATTTGCCCTTGATGAATTGGACCACAGCAACCTTTTGGCCCCAACCCAAGGCGCGCACCACAACCCCAAAGGCGGACGAGGATTTGCCCTTGCCCTTGCCGGTGTGGATCAGCACCAGACCCTGTTCGGGGTCCTGCAATTGCGAGACCCGTTCGCGGTGCTTGGTCTGCACCTCTTTCATCTTTTCTTTGTGATCGTTCGCGTCGCTCATCGGGGGACCCTCGTAGAATTTCGGGCTCACACTAGGGGCTGTGGCGAAAAGGTAAAGATCAGCTTTTGGGATCTGTGACAGATCGGGCTTTGCCACGTTCCAATCCAAGTTGGTGTTCCCGCCAGACAACCAGCGCATTGGCGCCAATAACCAACGTCGCCCCTGCCAGCATTGCCATGGTGGGCAGTTCGGCGAACCAGACATACCCAATAAAGACCGCAAACAGCATCGAGGAATAGTCGTAAGGCGCGAGCATCGAGGCAGGAGCAAAGCGATAAGATGACGTGACAAGGATCTGCGCACAGCCACCGATGACCCCCGCCAGAACCAACAAAGCAAATTGTTCAGTCGTGGGCACAACCCAGCCAAACGGCAGGGTCAGCAAGGACAACAGCGAAGCGGTGGCGGAAAAATAGAATACGATGGCGGCGGTGTGGTCGGATTGAACCAATTGCCGGATGTGGATCTGCACAAAACCGCGCGCCAGCGTCGCCCCCAAAATGCAAATCGCGCCCAAGGTTGCAGTGTCTTGCATGGACGCTCCGCTGCCCAGCCGGGGCCAGAGCATGATCAAAACACCAACAAGACCGATCAGCACGGCCCCGATACGGATCATCCGAATACGTTCCCCTAGCATGATCGCAGCAAGGATAAGGGTGAAAATGGGGGTGGCAAAGCCAATGGCGGTGACCTCGGGCAGAGGCAGTAAGCCCAAACCAGTGAACGTCAGACCCATCGCAGTGGTCCCCAGAACCCCGCGCCAGAAATGGCCCATCGGTTTTTTGGCAATCAACCCTTGGCGCAGCTCTCCGCGTGAAATCAGCCAGACAACGATGACTGGAATGGCAAAAAACGACCGAAAAAACACGGCCTCGCCAGCCGGAATATCATCAGATAGGGATTTGACGAGCGCGGCCATGGCCGTGAACAGAAAAATCGCGCAGGTTTTGAGGATGACGGCCAAAATGGGCCGGTTCGCGGTCAATGCTTTTGCCATGGCGCGAACCTGCGCTTTTGAATCCCAAAGATCAATCGCTTGATTTTTGCCTCGTGTGTCACCCATTGTGCAGGCGCAGAAAGAGGAGCCGACCATGTATACCAAAAACTATTTGATTTCACAGCTGCGCGCGGCATCGGTTGGGCGCGAAAACGATGTTTTTGCGCAATTGGTTGGCGGTGAAACGGTGACGTTTGGGGCGCTTTTTGCAGGCGCGGAACGGATGGCGGCGGCTTTGGTGTCTTGCGGTGTGGTGCCAGGAGATCGGGTTGCGGTGCAGGTGGGCAAAACCATTCAGGCCATTGAACTATACCTCGGAACCGTGATGGCGGGCGGGATCTTTCTGCCGCTGAACACGGCCTATACCGGGCCAGAGGTGGCGTATTTCGTGGGCGATGCCAGCCCGCGCGTGGTTGTATGTGACCCCGCGCGAATAGATGAGATTTCGGCCATTGCGGGGGCGGCACAGGTGATGACGTTGGACCCGGCGGGGCAGGGCAGTTTGCGTGATCTGGCCGATGTGCAGGGCGGCTTTGATCCGGTTGCGCGTGAAATGGGGGATTTGGCCGCGATTTTGTACACTTCGGGCACCACGGGGCGTTCCAAGGGCGCAATGCTGAGCCATGCCAACCTTGCCTCGAACTCGGCAACATTGCGGGACTACTGGCAGTTCACGGCTGAGGATGTGTTGATCCATGCCTTGCCGATCTTTCACACGCACGGATTGTTTGTGGCAACCAACGTGGCGCTGTTGGCCGGGGCACAGGTGGTGCTGTTGTCGGGGTTTGATCTGGACGCAATCTTAGAGGCGATGCCGAAAGCAACCGCCCTGATGGGAGTCCCGACATTCTATACCCGTTTGCTTGGCGATGCGCGTTTGACGCAAGAGCGCGCGGCGAACATGCGATTGTTCATTTCGGGCTCTGCGCCTTTGTTGGTGGATACGCATGAGCAGTGGGAACAGCGCACCGGCCATCGCATTCTGGAACGCTATGGCATGACGGAAACCAATATGAGCACTTCGAACCCCTACGAGGGCGAGCGTCGCGCGGGAACCGTTGGGTTCCCGTTGCCCGGTGTCGAGGCGCGGGTAATGGAAGGTGGTGCCGAAGTTGCGACGGGCGATATCGGTGTGTTGGAAGTGCGCGGAGCCAATGTGTTTCAGGGCTATTGGCAGATGCCCGAGAAAACCGCCGAAGAACTGCGCGCGGATGGCTGGTTCATCACAGGTGATTTGGCCAAGGTCGATAGCGATGGCTACGTCACAATTGTGGGACGTGAAAAGGATTTGATCATCACCGGGGGCTTTAACGTTTATCCAAAAGAGGTCGAGAGCCTGATTGATGATCTGCCCGGCGTGCTGGAAAGTGCCGTCATTGGCGTGCCACATCCCGATTTTGGCGAGGGGGTTGTGGCTGTTGTTGTGCCTGAAGGGGGCGGAATATCGGTGGATCAAATCCGGAGCGCTTTGGACGGTCAATTGGCTAAGTTCAAACAGCCTAAGCATATCGTTTTGGTCGATGCCTTGCTGCGTAATACCATGGGCAAAGTGCAAAAGAAGGCTCTACGTGGGGAATTTACGGATGTTTTCGCCAATGGATGAAGTGTTTGATGCCTTTGGCACCGCCCCGGTTTTGGTTGTCGGCTCAGGCGCATGGAGATCGCGGTTTGCCGTGACCGAGCTGGCTTGCCTATCGATGGGTGCTGTTGGCAGCGCGATGGCGGATTTGAGCGAAGCGCTGAATCTGGGCCCTCGTCCAGATGTGGTGGTGGATCGGCGTCTGGCCTCGCTTTGGTTTACGTGGTCCATCCATCCGCAGGGGTGGGAGTTACCCCCATCCTGGGATGCGATTGCGGGGGATTATCAGGGCCGCGATGGTTGGATCAAGCTGCACACGAATGCCCCGCATCATCGGGCGGCGGCTTTGGCGGTGTTGGAATGTGAGGCAGAGCGCGAGATCGTCGCGCAGGCTGTGCGTGGCTGGGACATCGATGCGTTAGAGGATGCAATTGTTGCCCAAGGTGGGGCAGCGGCGGCGATGCGCAGTCGCGCGGCGTGGCTCGCCCATCCACAGGGGGCAGCGGTGTCTGGCGAGCCTTTGGTAGCTTGGGATCATAAGGCGGGGCAGGTGCGGGCATGGCAGGCGCGGCCCGATCGCCCGCTGGCGGGTCTGCGGGTTTTGGATCTGACACGGGTGCTGGCAGGGCCGGTGGCGACGCGCACCCTTGCGGGGTTTGGGGCCGATGTGTTGCGGGTTGATCCGGCGTCGTGGTCAGAGCCGGGGGTAGTGCCTGATGTGACCCTGGGCAAGCGGTGCTGTCATTTGGACCTGAAAACGCCACATGGTCAGGATCAATTGCGAGCTTTGATGGAGCACGCGGATGTTCTGGTTCACGGCTATCGCCCCGGTGCGCTGGACGCGATGATTGGGACGCACCGGCCGCAGGGATTGGTTGAGGTGTCGCTGGATGCCTATGGCTGGACCGGGCCATGGGCCGGGCGGCGTGGATTTGATTCCTTGGTTCAGATGAGCTGCGGAATTGCCGATGCGGGCATGGCATGGGCGGGTGCGGACAAACCGCATCCTTTGCCGGTGCAGGCGTTGGATCATGCGACGGGTTATTTCATGGCGGCGGCGGTCCTTTCGGCTCTGACACAGGCCATTCAGGGCAACGGCAGTCCGCGGGCGCGGCTGTCTTTGGCACGCACGGCAGAGGTTTTGGCCCAGTTAGAGCCTGTTTTGGCAGATTCTATCACCGGATCTGAGCCTGCTGATTTGGGGGATTGGGTTGAACAGACAGTCTGGGGCCCGGCCAAGCGGGTGAAGCCAGCGCTGCGGATTTCTGGCATGCCAATGTCTTGGGATCGGCCTGCCGGGGCGCTGGGCGCGGCACCGGCACGTTGGGATTAAGTGAGCGCCAGCAAGAGACCCGATAGGGTGAAAAAGCCCAGTGCGGTTGCGATCAGCATGGCGATGGAGGCCATGCCTTCGTGTCCGTGTTCCTGTGCCAGAACGGTGTAGATGCCAAACATCGGCATGGCGGCGGACAAGATGACAGCAACTTGCAGATCTGCCGGCAGAGCGATGCCCGCAGCGGTAACGCCCAAAACGGCAAGAGCGACCAAAGCGGGGTGCAGAATAATTTTGCCAAGGGCCACTTGTGCCGCCTTCCAGTGATTGCCGCGGAGGGACAGCCCCGCAAGCGATCCGCCAATGACCACCAGAGACAGCGCCGAGGCCGAGGCCGCGAGCATCTGGAACAGATTGGTTGCGGCGCTGGGCATTGGGATCTGGGCAAGCGACACGGCAAGACCCAACAGCAGGCCAATCACCATCGGGCGTTTGAGAACACCCCAAAGGATTGTGCCGATTTGGTGTGATATCGAGGTCTGCGCCCGGTCGCGTGACAACTCCATCAAAATCAAGCAGATCGGGATCAGCAGGATGTTCTCCACCAGCATGTTCAGCGCCAGTATGACGCCGGCAAGGTCAGGAAAGGTCAACAACATGACCGGGTAGCCGATAAAGCCGGAGTTGGGGCAGGCGGTACCCATCACAGCGACTGCGCGGCGGGGTTTGTCTGTGCCAGTGAGGGTAAACCAGACAAAGCTGACCGCGATGGTCGCTACTCCGCCAAGGGCGAAAACCAGCATGTAACCGGGGTGAAACACCTCGGCGAAGTCCCGGGTGGCCATGGCATTGAACAGTAGGGCAGGCAGGGCAATGTCGAGCACGTATTTACCCAGCGTGCGCATATCCGAGGTTCCGAACCATCCCCGTTTCACGATCAGATAGCCAATGGCGATGGCCGCATAGATCGGAAAGGTGATGGTCAGGATTTGGCTCATGCGTCAGTCCAGCTGGGCGGTAAGGGCGTGTCGATTTCGGCCGCAAAATCCTCTAGAAACTGGATCATTCGGGCGGTGCGATCGCGGGCCAGAGTTTTACCGCCCTCGGTCAGCATGTCATTGGGCAGGTCCAGCAGTTTGACGCGCCAATGGTCGATGGAAAACTGCAAGTCATCGAGCGGGCGGTCTTGGGCAAAGGGATCAGCAGGGTCATACAGCGCCCGGCCCAATGATCCGGCAACGGCAAAGGTGCGCGCAATGCCGATGGCGCCCAGCGCGTCCAACCGATCCGAATCGCGCAGGATTTGCGCCTCGGGCGTTTCGGGGGGGATTTGCGCCGAAAAGCTGTGCGCGGCGATGGCATGTTGGGTGGCAGTGATTTCATCCTCGGAAAAACCAAGGTTGCGCAACAGTGGGGCGGCTTCTCGGGCGGATTGACGCGAGGCCATGGCGCGTTCTGGGTCGTCTTTGGGCAGGTTGACCAGATCGTGTAGGTAGCTGGCGGCCATCAAGACGCGGGTGTTGACCTGTCCGTTGGCAATGGTGCGGGCGTTGACCCAGACACGATCCAGGTGGGCCAGATCATGCGCCGGGTCGGTCGCCATGCGGTCCTGTGCGATCTGGCGCAGTGCCGCGCGCAGATCAGCCAATGTGACCTCGGTTTTCGCCGATTTGGCCGCGATGCAGAAGCATCTGGTCCAAGAGAACGCAGGCCATCATTGCCTCGCCTACGGGAACGGCACGGATGCCGACGCAGGGGTCGTGACGGCCTTTGGTGATGATTTCCGCCTCTTCGCCCGACTTGGTGATCGTCTTGCGGGTGGTCAGGATGGAGGAGGTCGGTTTGACCGCAAAGCGCACCACGACGTCCTGTCCGGTTGAAATACCACCCAGAATGCCACCGGCGTGGTTCGAGCTGTATTGTGGGCCGTTCTGACCCATAAAGATCTCGTCTGCGTTGGCTTCGCCGGTCAATTCAGCCGAGGCCATGCCATCACCGATTTCAACGGCTTTGACCGCGTTGATCGACATCATCGCGGCGGCCAGATCGGTGTCGAGCTTGTTATAAACAGGGGCGCCGATGCCTGCGGGTATGCCACGTGCGACGACTTCGATCACAGCACCGACCGAGCTGCCGGATTTGCGTAGCCCATCCAGATAGGCGGCCCAGTCTTCCGCGGCTTGGGCGTCGGGGGTCCAGAACGGGTTTTGTTCGATCTGAGACCAGTCAAAGCGGCTTCGGTCTATTTTATGCGGGCCGATCTGGGTCATGTAGCCAGTGATTTGCACATTCGGAGCGAGTTGTTTGATTGCTTCGCGCGCTAGGCCGCCAGCGGCGACACGCGCTGCGGTTTCACGGGCTGAACTGCGGCCACCGCCGCGATAATCGCGGATACCGTATTTCTGCCAGTAGGTGATGTCGGCGTGACCGGGGCGGAATTTTTCCATGATGTCACCGTAGTCTTTCGACCGTTGATCGGTGTTTTCAATCATCAGCTGTATGGGAGTGCCGGTGGTTTGACCTTCAAACACACCCGAGAGGATTTTCACCTCGTCCGCTTCGCGTCGCTGTGTGGTGAATTTGTTTTGACCCGGTTTGCGTTTGTCCAGCCAATGCTGGAGCATCGCGGCATCTACAGGAACCCCCGGAGGGCAGCCATCAACGGTCGCGCCCAGCGCGGGTCCGTGGCTTTCACCCCAAGTGGTGACGCGGAAGAGGTGGCCAAAACTGTTCATCGACATGGGGCGTGCTCCTTTGCGATCCGTGCTTAGCGGGGTGCGCGTGGGGTCTCAAGCGGATTTGCAGGAATAATCGGCAACACAGGCCCGTCTTTACCCTTGTTTCTGGGGGTGTTCAGACCGTCCAGTGTCCGGACGGTCGCGTTCGTACACCTCGGTATCGGGAAACTGCGGCAACCAGCCTTCGCGGCGCAGTGCCCAGCTTTCATATGAGGGGATCAGGTGATCAGGGGCGTCCAGGGTCCCAAGGTGAACCTCGATTTCATCGCCACTGCGGGCAAAAACAGAGGATCCGCATCGGGGGCAGAAACACCGTCCCTTATAATCTTGCACGTTTCCGGTGATCTTTACCGATCCTTGCGGGAACACGGCGGCGGCATAAAACAAGGCCCCGTGGTGCTTGCGGCAATCCAGACAATGACAGAGGCCAACCCGGTCTGGCTGCCCGGTTGCCACGAGCCTGACATCGCCACATGCACATCCTCCTGCAAAGCTCTCCATGATGCGTGCCCTCTCTGCCGTGACCGAAGGTGCCGGGCCAACTCTGGGCTGGCCCGAATGCGTTTAGCCGGCGTTTGCCACTTTGGCGCGGGTTGCAGTGATGCTGAGCGCTGCGCGCGCGGCTTCACGACCCTTTTCGACAAAGTGTGCGCGGTAGATCGCGTTGTGGTGTTCGGTTTCCTGATACTGGTGCGGTGTCAGGGACACGGACAGGACGGGTACGCCGGTGTCCATGCTGGCGCGCATCAGGCCATCAACGACGGCATGGGCCACGAAGTCATGGCGATAGATGCCGCCATCCACCACAAATGCGGCGCAAGCGACGGCGGCGTATTTACCTGTCTGGGCCAGATCGCGTGCGATCAGCGGCATTTCAAATGCGCCGGGAACGTCAAAGACATCAACTTGATCTGCGGGAATCGGTTCGAGAAAGCCGTCGAGCGCGCGGTCGACGATATCAGCGTGCCATTGTGCCTTGATAAAGGCATAGCGGGTGTGTGTCATAGGTCTCTCCTTTGGTCTGACACGTCACCCAAGGCGATCACGAGCGAGGCCAGGGGTATCCCCCAACCTGCACGTTCTCTTTCATCCGGACTATGACCGTCGGCTCTGGAGTTGCACCAGATCTGCTGACACTCCTGACACGGAGCCGCTCGCGGGCTTACGGGATTGCGCCCGCTTACCGCCGGTGGGGAATTTCACCCCGCCCTGAGAACGAGGCGGACCTTGCCAATGGTGGGGGGGATCTGCAAGACCAATTGTGCATAGTGGAGGGCTAAAATATGCATCCAAATCCTGTTTTTCACACCGGTGACGAGGACGCGAACCTGAAATTCGCCCGTGACCGGGGTTTTGGGGTGCTTGCTGTAGCCATAGATGGCGCGCCAATGCTGAGTCATGTGCCGTTTCTGTTGTCTGAGGACGGGCATTTGGCAGAGCTGCATTTGGTGCGTTCGAATCCTATTGCCCGGGCCCTGGACACCCCGCTGAGCGCCCGAATCGCTGTTTCAGGACCCGATGGATATGTGTCACCTGATTGGTATGGGGTGCCGGATCAGGTGCCGACATGGAATTATGTGGCGGTTCATCTGACGGGGCGGCTGGAGCGGTCGCCGGATGAGGCGTTGTTGGATCTTTTGGATCGTCAGTCGGCGTTGTTTGAGGCGCGCCTTGCCCCCAAAGCCGCTTGGACCACGGATAAGATGGATGCCGAGGCGCTGCGCAAGATGATGCGGATGATTGTGCCTTGCCGGATGGTGATCGAGAGTGTTCAGGGTACGTGGAAAATGAGCCAGAACAAGCCAGATGACGTGCGGTTGGCTGCGGCCGAGCAGATGGAGGCCATCGGATTCGGGACAGAGGTTCCTGCCTTGGTCCGCGCAATGCGCGAGGTTTAGGTGGCGGGTGCCAATGCGATTGCTTTTGACACAGTTTCGGCAACGAAATCAGGAGCCTGCATGGGCATGAAATGGCTCAGGTCCGGGCGGTGGATGTCGATGCCGTTTGACACTGCCCCTGCAAGGCCGGGCCATGTGGGTGAGCGGGTAAAATCACCCAGTGACGCCAGATCCATCGTATCTGCCCGCAACACGACGACCGGGCAGGTTATTGTGTGCAGGTGATCGTGGATGGGCGCGCCGGTCATGGGGGACATGTACGAACTGGCCTCGACCTCAGGGGCGCAAGCGAGGGTGAGCTCACCGTCGTGTTCCACAAGCCCGTGGGTGCAGTAGGTTTCGAGGGCCGTTGGAGTGAACAGGGAATAGGGGCTGCGGTCTTTGAACCGGTCAACCATTTCCTGCACCGAGGTGAAATTGCGTTTGCGTTGGGCGGCAGGGTGTTGGGTGCCTTTGGGAAACAGTGATTCTGCCATCGCGTAGATTTCGGGTGCCATGATCACGGGATCAATTAGAATCAGGCCCTTTAACCTGTTGGGGTGCGCAATGGTGGCCTGTGCCAGGATATGGCCCCCGAGTGAATGGCCGACACAGGTGATATTGGTCAGGTCCAGCCTGTCGATAAAGGCTGAGATATCCCGGCCCAGATCGAACCAATCTGTAAAAGGGCCGCCGGTGCTGTGGCCGTGGCCACGCAGATCGACACAGATGGAATGAACTGCGGGTAGGGCCGCGATCACCTCGTCCCAGATGCGCGCATGAAATCCAGTGGCATGGGCAAACAGAAGCGTTGGCCCCGTGCCGCGCAGATCTGCGTGGCGTTCTACATAGCTGAGGGTGAGGTCCGCAAGATGACATGAATGTCTGACAGGGGCGTCTTGGGTTGTCATGGAGGGCCTCGATGCTGCGGGTCTTAGGAATTATGCAAGCCTAAGCGGCAGATTGGTGGTCGCTCAAACAGGACGTGGGGGCATAATTGACGTGACGCTTGGTCAGGCATCACCTTGAAACCCAGACAGGACGCGTTACCACTTGAGTCAGCGGTCGGTTGATGATCGCGACCAGTCAAGGAACGTTTGCCATGAAACTCTATTATAGTCCCACATCGCCCTACGTGCGCAAAGTGATGGTGCTGCTGCATGAGACAGGGCAGTTGGGAGATGTTGAGCTGTTCAACGCACCGACGACGCCACTTAATCCCGCAGAAGGGCTGTTGGGAACGAATCCTCTGACCAAAGTCCCTGCGTTGGAGCGCCCGGACGGTCCTACTTTGTTTGATAGCCGGGTGATCTGTGCCTTTCTCGATGCGCGCGGCAACGGCGGTTTGTACCCTGAGGGGGCAGCAAAATGGGAAACTTTGACGTTAGAGGCGATGGCCGATGGGATTTTGGATGCCGCTTTGTTGGTGACCTATGAGAGCCGCCTGCGTCCCGAAGACAAACAGTGGGATAGCTGGGCAGATGCGCAGTGGGCCAAGATCGAACGTGCCTGTGCGGCGCTGAATCAGCGATGGATGGCACATTTGGCCGGGCCCCTAGATATGGGGCAGATCGCGGTGGCCTGCGCGTTGGGTTATGTTGATTTTCGCCATGATGCCCGTAACTGGCGTCACGGAAACGACGGATTGGCCGCTTGGTTCAAAGAATTCGAATCGCGCCCCAGTTTGGCCGAAACCCGCCCTCCAGAGGGCTGAAAACTAGTGCTTTGCTGGGAAAGTTGGATGGCGCGACTTGAATTTGTGTGACCGAGTCGCGACATCTAATTGAATTTACCTAGTCCTGCGCGCCTATGACCGCTGGACGAAACAAATTCTCCCCGCTAGACACCCGCGATAAGTGACCGCTTTTATGCGGTGCTGATGCATGTTTGCCCGCCAAGGGCGCTGGAATCGGAGAAAACCTCGTGTCCCACGCAGAAGACCACGAAGGCACCCGGAGAGATTTCCTCTACTACGCCACGGCTGGCGCAGGTGCTGTAACCGCAGGGGCTGCCGTTTGGCCTCTGGTGAACCAAATGAATCCCTCAGCGGATGTTCAGGCGCTGTCCTCGATTCGCGTGGACGTGAGTGGTGTCGAAGTCGGCACCCAGATTAGCGTTAAATTCCTGGGTAAGCCGGTGTTTATTCGCCGCCGTACGCAGGGAGAGATCGATGAGGCCCGCGCCGTAGAGCTGTCGGATCTGATCGACAATGACGACCGCAATGCCAATAAGCCTGGCCTTGACGCATCGGACGAAAACCGGACGATGGATGAAGCTGGCGAATGGCTGGTGATGATGGGCGTTTGTACGCACCTTGGCTGTGTGCCTTTGGGTGACGGCGCTGGCGATTTCCACGGCTGGTTCTGCCCGTGCCATGGTTCGCACTACGACACCTCTGGCCGGATCCGCAAAGGTCCCGCTCCTGAGAACCTGCCGGTTCCAGTGGCCGAGTTTGTCGACGAAACAACACTCAAGCTGGGATAAGGGAGCCAATTATGTCCGGAATTCCGCACGATCATTACGAGCCAAAGACCAAGGGCGAAAAGTGGCTGAACAGCCGCCTGCCCATCGTCGGGCTCATCTACGACACGATCATGATCCCGACCCCCAAAAACCTGAACTGGTGGTGGATCTGGGGCATCGTACTGGCATTCTGCCTGGTGATGCAGATCGTAACCGGCATCGTTCTTGTGATGCACTATACACCACATGTTGACCTGGCATTTGCCAGCGTTGAGCACATCATGCGCAACGTGAACGGCGGCTATATGCTGCGGTATCTGCACGCAAATGGCGCGTCGTTGTTCTTTGTGGCTGTTTACATCCATATCTTCCGCGGCCTGTTCTACGGTTCTTACAAAGCGCCGCGTGAAATCACGTGGATTGTAGGCATGTTGATCTTTGTCCTGATGATGGGCACCGGCTTTATGGGCTATGTTCTGCCTTGGGGTCAGATGTCATTCTGGGGCGCAACCGTGATCACCGGCCTGTTTGGTGCGATCCCGTTTGTAGGCGAAGCGCTGCAGACATGGCTGTTGGGCGGACCTGCTGTGGACAACGCCACGCTGAACCGGTTCTTCTCGCTGCACTATCTGCTGCCGTTTGTGATCGCCGCGATGGTTGTTGTTCACATCTGGGCCTTCCACACCACGGGTAACAACAACCCAACCGGTGTTGATGTGCGCAAGGGTTCGAAAGAAGAAGTAAAGAAAGACACCCTGCCGTTCTGGCCCTACTTTGTGATCAAGGATTTCCTGGGTCTGGCCGTTGTTCTGGTTATTTTCTGGGCGATCGTTGGCTTTATGCCGAACTATCTAGGTCACCCCGATAACTACATCGAAGCAAACCCGCTGGTGACACCTGCGCACATCGTTCCTGAGTGGTACTTCTTGCCGTTCTACGCGATCCTGCGTGCCTTTACTGGTGAAGTTTGGGTTGTTCAGATCGCATCCTTTGTCACTGGTGGTATCGTCGATGCCAAGTTCTTTGGTGTGATTGCCATGTTTGGTGCGATTGCTGTTATGGCGCTTGCGCCATGGCTGGACACTTCGACCGTGCGTTCGGGTGCATATCGTCCGATGTTTAAATGGTGGTACCGCCTGCTGATCATCGACTTCTTTGCCCTGATGTGGCTGGGTGCGATGCCCGCAGAAGAGCCTTATGCGACCTTCTCGCTGATCGCGTCTGCTTACTGGTTTGGCTACTTCCTGGTGATCCTGCCGCTGCTTGGTGTGATCGAAAAGCCGGATGCGCTGCCTGCGACCATCGAAGACGACTTCAACGCCCATTACGGCAAGGCGTCTGACGCCTCACCGGCCGAATAAGAGGGACCGAAACCCATGTTCAAGAAACTTGCACTCGGTGCTGTCCTTGCTTTCGCTCTTGCCCCTGTCGCGACACTCGCGGCCGGTGGCGGAGACCAACATATCGAGGACTACGCGTTCTCGTTTGAAGGCCCATTCGGCACCTACGACCAAAACCAACTGCAGCGTGGCTTGCAGATCTACACCGAAGTCTGCGCAGCCTGTCACGGGCTGAAGCAGGTGCCCCTGCGGACCCTCGGGGACGAAGGCGGTGTTGGCCTAGAGGCGGATCAGGTGCGTGCTTACGCGGCTGAAAACTTCACCGTCTTTGATGCCGAGCTGGATGATGACCGCGAAGCGATCCCGTCGGATCACTTTCCGGCGAATACTGGTGCTGGCGCGCCAGACCTGAGCCTAATGGCTAAGTCTCGTGCTGGTTTCCACGGTCCTTACGGATCTGGGATTAACCAGTTCATCCATGGCATTGGTGGTCCTGAGTACATTGCGTCTTTGCTGACCGGCTATACCGGTAAGGAAAAAGAAGAAGCAGGTAAGACATTTTACGAGAACACTGCCTTTCCGGGTGGCTGGATTTCGATGGCACCGCCGCTGGGTGGTGAGGATGTCGACTATATCGACGGGCACAGCAACTCGCTTGAAGCTGAATCTCAGGATATCGCTGCATTCCTGATGTGGTCTGCTGAACCCAAGATGATGGCACGTAAGCAAGCTGGTTTTGTTGGTGTTCTGATCCTGACGATTTTGTCGGTCCTGCTGTATTTGACCAACAAGCGTCTTTGGGCACCGATCAAAGGCAAGAAAACAAGCTGATCTTTTCAGACAGTTTGAGATTTGAGAAAGCCCTGCGCGTTGCGCGGGGCTTTTTCACGTCTTGGGGTATGTTCTACCTGACTTGACGAAAGGGCCGTTGTTCGCACACCTTATGATTGAAAAATTATCAGGGAAGACAGCAAAATGGAGAGCCAGTCAAACGCTGAAAAGCTGCGTCAGGTTTACGCCCGCTGGAATGAAAGCAAAGGCACGGATCTGTCGATGTGGGATGACTATGCGACGGATGACTTATGCATAAGATCCTTGGGTGAAGGGCAGGACGGGATTCGGTTCAGCGCCACACGTAATGGACGGGCGCAATTGCGGGCCTATCTTGAGGATCTCACACAGGCTTATGCGTTGGAGCATTGGACTTTGAAAGAGACGGTGTCTGACGGGGATGGTGTGATCGCGCTGGCAGACACGGGTTGGACCCACCGAGACAGTGGCAAGACATTTGAAGCCGCCGTCGCGATTATTTGCCGGTTCCGGGATGGCAAGGTCTATGATTATCAGGAATTTTACGACACCGATGCTTTTGCCGCAGTGCCCGCCTGATTTCAGGCGGTCAGCTGTGTGCCGGTGATGCCGAGAATCGGTTTGGTGACGATCTGGCCTTCGATCTGGGGCGTGGTGAATGCAACCTCGGTAAATTGTTCGGTGCGTCCCATATTGGGGTTTTCCATCAGGATGTTGTGGGTCTTTCCGATCTGCTGGGCCAGATGCGCGGTAACCTGTGTTTCGCCGATAGCACGCAGACGCGCTGCGCGATCTTTGATCACGTTGCCATTGACCTGTTGCGGGATTCGCGCGGCAGGGGTTCCGGGGCGTTTCGAATAGGGAAAGACGTGCAGCCAGGTCAAATCGCAATCCTGAATGAGCTTCATCGAATTTTCAAAATGCGCCTCGGTCTCGGTCGGGAACCCGGCGATGATATCAGCGCCAAACGTCATCTCAGGGCGCAATTTCTTGGCCTCTTCGGTAAAGCGAATCGCATCATCACGTAGATGTCGGCGCTTCATCCGTTTTAGAATCAGATCGTCGCCATGTTGGAGCGACAGATGCAGGTGGGGCATCAGACGCTGTTCTGTTGCGATGGCCTGCATAAGGTTTTCATCCACCTCGATGGAATCAATCGAGCTGATGCGCAGGCGCGGCAGATCGGGCACCAATTTGAGGATCCGCATCACCAGATCGCCGAGTTTGGGCATGGCAGGCAGGTCCGCCCCCCACGAGGTCAGATCGACACCGGTCAGAACCACTTCGTTATAGCCTTTGTCGACCAGTCGCTTGATCTGATCCACGACGACCCCAGCGGGGACGCTGCGGGAATTACCGCGACCATAGGGGATGATGCAGAAGGTACAGCGGTGATCGCAGCCGTTCTGAACCTGAACATATGCGCGAGACCGGGTGCCAAAACCATCAATCAGGTGCCCGGCGGTTTCAGTGACGGACATGATGTCATCCACCTGCACCGATTCGGTTTGGCCGATGAAATCTGCAGCCATGCCTTTCCAGGTGTCGGGTTGCATCTTTTCCGTATTGCCAATCACCGCGTCGACTTCGTCCATAGCGGCAAAGGTTTCTGGTTCGGTCTGGGCGGCGCAGCCGGTCACGATGACACGGGCCTCAGGATTTTCGCGGCGCAGTTTACGAATCTCTTGGCGGGCCTTGCGCACGGCCTCAGAAGTCACAGCGCAGGTGTTCACGATTACCGCGTTTTCCAGCCCGGCCTGTTGCGACAGCTCTTTCATCGCCTCGGTTTCATAAGCGTTCAGGCGGCAGCCCAATGTGGTGAATTTGGGGGCTGTCATGTCAGGCTATCCAAAAAGGCAGAGGTAAATGTGCCGGTAAAGACATGCATCGTTGGCCCGGTCATCCAGACACCATCATCGCGCCAGTCGATGTGCAGCGTTCCGCCATCGAGATCGATCTGAACCTTGCGTCCGGTCAAGCCTCGGCGTGCCGCTGCGACGGCTGTTGCGCAGGACGAAGACCCAGAGGCCAACGTGATGCCGACGCCGCGTTCCCAGACCCGCATACGAATGTGATTCGGTCCCACGACCTGTGCCACCTGCACATTGGTGCGTTGGGGGTAGAGCGGATGATGCTCATAGCGTGCGCCGAACTCAGTCAGAGGGATGGCTTCGGCGTTGTCGACGAAAAAGGTGCAATGGGG
This sequence comes from Phaeobacter sp. NW0010-22, assembly GCF_040365955.1. Classification (NCBI taxonomy): domain Bacteria; kingdom Pseudomonadati; phylum Pseudomonadota; class Alphaproteobacteria; order Rhodobacterales; family Roseobacteraceae; genus Phaeobacter; species Phaeobacter sp. NW0010-22. The sequence continues at coordinate 336,544 of NZ_BAABWT010000002.1, read as the reverse complement.
ATTGCCCATGCCGGTTGCAGTTGGGCCGCCTTCGATTGGGAGTTCGAGCGTGTCCATTTCTTCGGCGAGGGGAATTTCGTGCCACAACAATTGCGGCGGGCCCATGTTGACAGAGGTCAGACCATCGCCTGCATCGCGCGCCCACAGATCACCGCGGTCGGTGGTCAGGTGCAACTCAGTTTTGCCGGATTCATCCATAAGGTGACGGGCAATACAACGGGTGGCGTTTCCGCATGCACCTGATGTCGATCCATCGGCATTATAGAACACCAGATGCGCATCCCCCGCGCCTTTTTCAATGACGGCAAGCTGATCAAAGCCAACGCCAAACTGACGATGGGCGATTCCCTTGGCATGGGCGGGCGTGATTGCGATTTCATGCGCGCGTGCATCGACAACAACAAAGTCGTTGCCCAACCCGTGCATCTTCATGAAAGGCATGCCTGTATCTGTGTTCTGTTGCATGGCGGGCATATAGCGTTGCAAAGTAAATGAATCCACCCTGCACTGCAGAAAGGTGAAAAAAGGGCTTGACCCTTTGCTGCGCTGATCCTAATACCCGCCCTACAGAGTCGCTGGATACAACGGAAACAAAGCGACGCTGGGTGCTAAATAAGTCCTTGAACCTTACCGGGAAAATGGATTAGAGAGCGCCACGGATCGTCAAGATCCAAACAGAAGATGTGGGCCGTTAGCTCAGTTGGTAGAGCAACTGACTTTTAATCAGTAGGTCGATGGTTCGAACCCATCACGGCTCACCACTTCTTCTCATTTCCCCAGGCAGACAACCAGAGTTCCAAAGCCGAGATTTTGGTGTGAGTATCCGATTCTGAATCGTTTTCGCCGATTGGTAGCGTTGCTTTTCAGGGCAAGACGTCACTGGTTGCGCTAATAGCTGTTCACCCCCAAGTCGTCAGGCGATAGAAGGCGCAAAAGCCATTGCCGGAGTTCTGTTATGATCAACACACCCAAGCCTGTCGTATTGTGTATTCTTGATGGATGGGGTGTTTCGGATGTCACGGAGGCGAACGCGCCACATTTGGCGAAAACCCCAACATTCGATGCGATGATGGAAAACGGGCCACATGCGCAGTTGATAACCTATGGCCCTGACGTCGGGTTGCCGACCGGGCAGATGGGGAATTCCGAGGTTGGGCATACCAACATCGGGGCAGGCCGTGTTGTGGCGATGGATTTGGGCCAAATTGATTTGGCGATCGAAGAAGGATCGTTTTTTGAGAATCAGGCGTTGCTGGATTTCGTAGCCAAAGTGAAAGCAACCGGAGGTGTCGCGCATCTGATGGGGCTGGTGTCCGACGGTGGCGTACATGGACATATCAATCACATTGTTGCAGCAGCCAAAGCGATTACAGACGCAGGGGTTGAGGTGGCATTGCATGCGATCACTGACGGCCGGGATGTGTCACCGAAATCTGCCTATGGCTATATCGGTGATCTGGAAGAGCGCCTGCCCGACGGCGCAAAGATCGTCACCGTGTCTGGGCGTTATTTTGCGATGGATCGTGACAACCGGTGGGAGCGCGTGAACGAAGCCTATGGGGCGATGATCCAAGGCGAAGGTCGGACCGCGAGTTCAGCACATGAGGCAGTGACCAAAGCATATAGTCAAAGTGAAACAGACGAGTTCATCGTTCCGACGGTTCTCGATGGGTATTCTGGCGTGAAAGACAATGACGCGATGTTTTGTCTGAATTTCCGCGCTGATCGCGCACGTGAGATTCTGGCCGCGATTGCGAAACCCGGATTTGACGAGTTTGATACAGGGGTACGGCCACAGCTTGCCGCCCTATTAGGGATGGTTGATTATTCTGCTGATCACAGCACCTACATGACAACGGCTTACCCAAAGGCCGAGATTGTTAACACTTTGGGCGCATGGGTTGCGAAACAGGGCAAGCGGCAGTTCCGTCTGGCCGAGACCGAGAAATATCCGCATGTGACCTTTTTCTTGAACGGCGGAAAAGAGGTGCCCGAGGCGGCAGAAGATCGGTTTATGCCCAAATCCCCGAAGGTTGCGACCTATGATTTGCAGCCAGAAATGTCGTCTGCAGAAGTGACCGATAAGTTTGTTGAGGCAATCGAGGCTGGGTATGATCTGATTGTGACCAACTATGCCAACCCCGATATGGTGGGGCATACCGGGGATCTCGACGCTGCAATACAGGCGTGCGAGGCGGTGGATCAGGGATTGGCCAAAGTCGTCGAAGCCTTGACCAAAGCGGGCGGTGCGATGATTGTCACAGCAGATCATGGGAACTGTGAAATGATGTACGATCCGGTGACCAAAGGGCCCCATACCGCGCACACACTGAACCCAGTGCCTGTCGCTTTGGTCGGTGGCCCCGAGGGGAGTAATTTGCGCTGCGGGCGGTTGTCTGACTTAGCCCCCACGATTCTGGAGCTGATGGGCCTGCCCAAGCCCGAGGAAATGACCGGAGAAAGCTTGCTTTCATGAGATTAAGCGCCTGTTTTCTGGGGGTGATGTTCTGGATTGGGGCAGCACATGCCCAAACTGACCCGGCCGAGGCAGCGCGTCAGGCGGGGCTGCGGTTGGAGCAAGCCGCCGTCGCGTTGAGTGAAGCGGAAGGCGCCCGGGATAGGGTGCGAGCGCTGACTGTTACGGTCAAAGCCTATGAAAAAGGGCTTGCTGCGATGCGCGATGGCTTGCGTAAAGCCGCCTGGCGCGAGGCACAGTTGACAGTCCGGTTGCGTGCCAGAGAAGAAGAAATTGCGCAGCTTTTGGGTGTGTTGCAGACGATCGAAACCTCGCCTCCGCCTGTGTTGTTGTTGCACCCTTCGGGACCGTTGGGATCTGCTCGATCTGGTATGATGCTGGCCGAGGTGACCCCGGGGTTGGAAGCGCAGGCGCGCAAGCTGTCGCATGAGCTGCAAGAGGTTCAAACCCTGCGGGTGTTGCAGCAGAACGCTGCGGAAACACTGGAGCAGGGGCTGGCAGGGGTCCAGGTCGCGCGGGCTGAATTGAGCAAGGCGATTGCCGATAGAACAGATTTGCCGCGACGTTTTACCGAGGACCCGGTGCGCACGGCGATCCTTATCTCTTCGACGGAAACGTTAGACGGGTTTGCCAGTGGTCTAGCTGAAATCGCGTCAGGTGAGATATCGGATCTTGATGTAGATGTGTCCGATCTTAAGGGATCTATGACTCTGCCCGTTCAGGGTGTGCTGCTGCGCCGTGCTGGAGAGGCGGATGCTGCTGGGGTCAAGCGACCGGGTATTTTGTTGGCGACCCGGCCACGGGCGCTTGTTGAGTCTCCGTCGGCGGCCACCATCCGATATCGTGGGCCGCTGTTGGATTTGGGGAACGTGGTTATTTTGGAGCCTCAGCCCGATACACTGGTGGTGCTTTCGGGACTGCAAGAAGTGTATGGGGAACCCGGTCAGGTGGTTCCAAAGGGGACTCCGGTGGGATTAATGGGCGGAGCAGCGCCGGAAATTGGCGCAATTCTTTCACTAAGCGGTGATGGCACTGGAACTGATCGTTCAGAAACGCTCTATATAGAGGTCAGAGAGGGCGACAGCCCTGTGGATCCCGAAACGTGGTTCCGAACCGACAAGGATGGATAAACGAACATGAAGAAATTCGTGATGGCCGCACTGGGCGGCACGCTGGCAGGTATTGTCGCGACCACCCAGGTGGCGGGACCGCTTGTGGCGCAAGAGGCAAAGAGCAACGCAAACGTATACGAGCAGTTGGACTTGTTCGGCGATATTTTTGAACGCATCCGCGTTCAATATGTCGAAGAAGTGGATGAGGGCGAGCTGATCGAAGCGGCGATTGATGGCATGCTGACGTCTTTGGACCCGCATTCCAGCTATCTATCGCCCGATGATGCAGCCCAGATGCGGGTGCAGACGCGCGGGGAATTTGGTGGATTGGGGATCGAAGTTACCCAAGACGAAGGATTCGTCAAAGTGGTGTCCCCGATTGACGGAACGCCCGCCGACGAAGCCGGTGTAGAAGCCGGCGATTTCATCACGCATGTGGATGGCGAAAGCCTTTTGGGGCTGACGTTGGACAAAGCGGTTGAGCTGATGCGCGGTCCGGTTGGGTCCGAAATCATCATCACGGTTGTGCGCGAAGGCGAGCAGGAGCCGTTTGATATTTCAATCATTCGCGACACCATCAAACTGACTGCCGTGCGAGTGCGTTCTGAAGGGACCAGTGTTGTTCTGCGGGTCACAACCTTTAACGATCAAACCTACCCTAACCTGAAAGAGGGGATGGAAAACCAGATCGAAGAAGCGGGCGGCATCGATAAGGTGAACGGCTTTATTCTGGATTTGCGCAACAACCCGGGTGGGCTATTGACGCAAGCGATCAAGGTCTCGGATGGTTTCTTGGATGAGGGAGAGATCGTTTCGACACGGGGCCGGAATGTCGCTGATGGTGAGCGTTTCAACGCCACCGTTGGGGACCTGGCGCAGGGCAAACCGTTGGTTGTGCTGATCAATGGCGGCTCTGCCTCAGCGTCTGAAATCGTTGCTGGTGCATTGCAAGATCACCGCCGGGCCATTGTCATCGGCACCAAGAGTTTCGGTAAAGGGTCGGTTCAGACGGTCATGCCGTTGCGTGGTGATGGCGCGATGCGTCTGACAACTGCGCGCTATTACACCCCATCAGGCCGGTCTATTCAGGCTTTGGGCGTGTCGCCAGATATCGTCGTGGAGCAACCGCGCCGGTCTGCTGAGCCGGAAGAAGACGAAGAGAGCAAGCGCAGGACTCGGTCCGAAGCGGATCTGCGCGGCAGCCTCAACAATGACAGCCTGTCAGAGGATGAGATTCGCCAGATTGAGGAAGACCGCGCCAAGGCTGAAGCATCAGCTGAGCTGCGTACCAATGATTATCAGTTGGCATATGCCATCGATATCCTCAAAGGCTTGGCGGCTTTGGCCCCGAAGAAGTAAGTGTGAATTCAAAAATTAGGGGGCCGCGTCCATTGGATGCGGCCCTTTTTTGTTGGGATAGGATAGGCGATCTGATCGCTTGGATCGGGAAGGGTCACATTGTTTCAAGGCAATGCCGCCGGAAGGCGCGTTTGAGCATGTCTAGTTCTGCGCGCAGCAATTCGACCTCGGCGCGCAAATCATCTGATACAGCTTCTCCTGCCATCAGAGTAAAATCACCTAGCTTTGTTGCTGTATCCTGATCGATGATCAGGAACGTCTGAACGCCGTCTGCAACCGCGTGCGACGGAATGGGAATCGTTAGATCCCATGACGTTCCGTTGCCTGCCTCGACCATTTCCACACCGTCGACAGGTTGGTCCAGATAGGTGACCTGGATATTTGGGCGCGCGCCAGTGGACGAGGCGCCAAGGATCTGGCCTTCCCATGCGCCATTGCGCAGGCGGGTCTTGGACAGGGTCATTTCGCTCATGTTCAGCCCTCTTACAGTGCGGCGCGGCGGTGGCGACAAAAGGTGAGGTCGCGCAGGACGACCTGATTCATATCCGGGGCTTCAAAAATGAGGTCCAACCAGATTTTTTCAATGCGCTTTTCATTGAGGCGGGAATAGGCCAGATCAAATTCGACCATGACGTCTTTTTCACTCAAGGGAAGTTCCCGCACGATTTGTTCGGTGTTTGGGCCGTGCTTGATGTTCAGGCGGGCAAAAATTTCGAGCGGTTTTTCCGTTTCGATGATGGTATCGACCCGCAAAAGATGGGCCCGAGTCATGCCGACAGCGGCTTCGGCCGGTAGGTCGATGACCAGCGACAGGAACGAACCATCGAATTTGAAAACATCCATGCGCAACCCATAGGGGGCTAGGTCGGCCTCGCGCGTGTTACGCAGTTGGCGCAGGGTCAATTCGGAATATTCGCAATCATGAAACAGTTGAACTTCGCCGCCCAACGTCGACTTTGTCGGGACCGATGACAGGCCCGGAACAGGGAGCGGTCCGCGCCAGAGTTCGGATCGCCAAGACCAGTCGGTGCCATGAGGTTTGGGGAAAAAGGAAGATCCGATTTTGGGCAAAGCCAGACGGCCATCGGCGACATGAATGAGACGATCCAGATGCGTACGCAAATCGCGTGCCTGATTGCGCTGTGTGCGCAAGACTGACAAGTTGCTTTGCCCGGCCGCGCGCGCGGCACGACGCCACCGGCGCAGCGCACGCATATGAAACATCCGATCCAGTACCCTGCTCATTTCTATCCCGTTGCCTATGTGATCGCGCTGTTGGTCATTTGTATCGAAACTATGTTACCCAAATAAGCCCAATATTATCAATTCGATGCATTTTTCGCGATTTTGGAAACAATCAATCGGGTTTCTTTTGTGCAACCGTTGGGATGGCGCTGGCTTGGATAGTTTTGGACGCAAGGTCGGACAGCAGGTTTGCGCCTTGGTTTGCGAGCGCATCGCTGCCTTCGCTGGCATAGAGGGCCAGTCCGACCAGATGCCCGTTTAGGGCAAAGGCGGACCGCCAATGGCGTGGGCTTGCCCCGTTGACGTTGTGATCTGGATTCTCAAGCAGAACAAAGGGGCGGCCCTTTAGAGAGTGGGTTTTCACCACGTTGGCGGGATTGGCAGACTGCGCCAGAGATTTGACATTAGGCTGTGTACCCTTCGGGTTTGCGACGGTTGTGACGGTGATCAAAGCCAGATCTTGGGTCGGAAATCCCCCCCGCACCCCAAGTGCGTCACAGCGTGCCAACACCGCAAAGCTGTTCTGTTGATCGGATCGAACCGCGCGCTCATCCACGCAGTACCCGCGGGGCGCTATGAGGGTGATATGCCCTTGGGCCAGCAACACCTGAGTGATCCGTTTCGGCGTTTGTGATGCCACGAAACCCTGGCTGCACCCTGCAAGCAGAGTCAGCACGCCCAAGATGGAAAGGCGAGGGATCGGTCGAAAGATCTGGATCATATGTAACATCTTTTGCCTGCAGCGTTTCCTTTGCCAATAGCGTTCGATTTCACGTCAGACAAGGCGAGCACAAAACAGTTATTCCCCCTGTCCTTGAAAATAGGGTGGTCAATGCTTACCGTCCAAGGTTCGGTGGCTGTGATGCGTCTGCGCTGTGCTGCGGGTAATTGAACCGGATGCGAGGGCGGGGTTATGGAACCCACACTGTTTTCCTTCATATGGAAATATTCAAAGAAACAACAACTTACCCTGTTGCTGCTGACGGTGGTTTCGTTCCCGTTTCTTTATGCGTCTCTGGAGTTGCCCAAGCGGATCATTAACGACGCAATCGGGGCGACCACTGAAACGGTGACGGTCTGGTCTGTGGATCTGACACAGGTTCAGTATCTATTGGTGTTATGCTTTGCCTTTCTCGCAACTGTGCTGAGCAGTGGTTTGATGAAAATGCGGATCAACACGATGAAAGGAGTGTTGGCAGAGCGCATGTTACGCCGGCTTCGGTTCAAGTTGATTCAACGCATGATGCGCTTTCCCAAGCCGTATTTCGCGAGCACGAGCCAAGGTGAATTGGTGTCGATGATTACCTCGGAAGCTGAACCAATGGGCGGCTTGATGGGGGATGCGATTGCACAGCCAGTGTTCCAACTGGGGCAGATGCTGACAATTGTGACGTTTCTGTTCATGCAGAGCATTTGGTTCGGGATTGCATCGGTGGCCCTGATCCCGTTGCAGGCATGGCTTATTCCCATGTTGCAGCGTCAGATCAATTTGCTGAACAAATCGCGCATTCAGGAGGTGCGCAGGCTCAGTTCGGAAATCGGGGAAAGTGCTGCGGGCATTTCTGATTTGCGGGCCAACGGGGGCTGGCGCTATCGTATGGCGCAGTTCACTGATCGATTGGGTCGGTTGTTCGACATCCGATACAAGATTTATCGCAAGAAGTTCTTTATGAAGTTCTTGAACAACATGATCACACAGATGACGCCGTTCTTGTTCTATTCGGTGGGCGGGTATCTGGCTATTCAGGGTGAAATTACTGTCGGGGCCTTGGTTGCTGCACTTGGGGCGTACAAGGATCTTAGCTCTCCTTGGAAAGAGCTGTTGTTTTATTACAATCAGGTTCAGGACATGTCGTTGCGTTGGGAAATCGTGACTGAAAGGTTTGCGCCACGCCATATGGTTCCAAAAGAGTTGTTTGAAGGTGAACCCAATGACATCCCACGTTTGAATGGGGCGATTGAGTTGAAAGATGTGACCGTTCGCGATGTGGATGGAAACACCATCCTCGAAGATATCAATCTGACGATCCCCCCGGGTTCTCGCGTGGCCATCCAGTCGAGCAAAGCATCCGAACGCACTGCGATGGCGCAGTTGTTGACGCGTGAGATTCTGCCGGTGCGGGGGTCGGTTCTGTTGTCCGGGCACCCGTTAGAGGGGCTGCATCAATCGGTGATCGCAGCACGGATCGGATATGCACATTCCCGCCCGTATCTTTTTGACGGCACCTTGGGTGATAATCTGCTGATGCCTTTGCGTACCCGACCACAGAGTCAGCAAACTGGCCTTTACAAGCCCAACAAAAAGCAAATCGAAGCCGTCCGTTCAGGTAACAGCCCGGACATGCTGGATGACGATTGGATCGAGCCGGGTTTGGCAGGGTTAAACGATGGAGGCGATATTCGGGAATGGTGGTTCAAGTTGGTCGAAGCGATGGGCATCGACGAGCTGATGTTCCGGCGCACCCTTCGATCGCGTCTGGATGCGACTTTGCATCCACATTTGGCATCGCAAATCGTGGAGTTGCGCGAGAAAGTGGCGAGCCGATTGCAAGACCGTGGTCTTAGCGAATTTGTTTATCGGTTTGAGCCTGACCAGTTCAACCCGGCTGTGCCTTTGGGTGGAAACCTACTTTATGCGTCGCCAGCGCGTGAAATTAAGCCCTTGGATCTGGCAAAAGATAGTCGTTTCACCAAAATGTTGCAGGATCAGGGACTTGATGCCGAAGCCCAGGCCATGGCGCTGGGTGTGATTGAGATGCTGAAGCAGACATTTGGCCGCGATGGCACCGACCACCCGCTTTTCCTGCGGTTGGGTATGGAAGAGGATCTGTATCATCGCCTGTTGGGTGTTGCAGAGAGGCAGGCCGTCAAAGGGGACGGTGCCTTGACCGAGGAAGAGCGGGCGTTGTTGCTGACCATTCCATTCCTGCTGACCGCGGAACAAATTGGTCCAAGCTTCCCCGAAGAATACAAAGATAAGATCCTCGCGATCCGTCAGGCACAGGCTGGCAAGCTGCGTGCGTCTATTGATGGGATGTTTGTTGCGGTTGATCCGGGGGTTTACGTGCCGCGTCTGACAGTGGTGGAGAATGCGTTGTTTGGACGTGTGTCCATGATGGCAGGTGCACGCGCGGATGAGATCGAAAATGTTGTGGCTGAGGTGTTGCTTGAGGCGGGGCTAAGGGGAAGAATCGCGGCAACAATTTACGACCTTCCCTCGGGGTTGGGCGGGACAAACTTGCCGACAGTATTTCAAGAACGCGCTGCTTTCTCACGCGCTGGGATCAAGCGGCCTGATATTTTGGTCTTGGACAAAGCATTGGCCAGTCACGATTCGAAAAGTCGTTTGCGAACGCGTCAGAAGCTGAGGGAACTGCTGCCCCAATCCATCATGATTTTCATGGAAGATAACTTTGAACACCCAGAAGCCTATGATTTGTTCATTGAAATCAAAGACGGACGCATAGACGGAGTCACGCGATCACAACTTGAGGCGTTGGGCAAAGGCGCAGCGGCTGATCTTAGTCGCAAGTTGAACATCATTGCGTCGACCGAGTTGTTTTCCAAGCTTGATGCGCGCAACCAGCGTTTGCTGGCGTTTTCCGCGCAGTGGTATGACGTTGCCGCAGGACAGACGATTTTTGCACACGGCCAACAAGCTGATGCGGCCTATTTGTGTTTAACCGGACGTGCGGCCTTGCGCTGGCCCGAGGACCCTTCGGGCATGCGGCCCATTTCCTATATTGAACCGGGGCGGCTGATTGGCGATCTGTCGATTATCACCAAAGAACCGCGTCCGATGGATCTGGTGGCCGAAGAAGACAGTAGCTTCTTGCGTATCGGTGCAGAAGAATTCAGAGCCGTAATCGAAAATGATGCGGGCGTCGCCATCAGTTTGCTTCAGACCGTATCGGGGCATTTGGTCGATGCGGCTGAATTTTTGCGGATGTCACATGTGAACATTGCCGATTTCACCAACCCAGAAGGCACACCAATTCCGGATGTGAAACCCCATGGCTGATACTGCTTATTCCCCGCATGAACACTTGGTGGCGCCGGGTCGTGATCGGCCAGAACTGTGGCGGTTGTTGGTTGGGCTTGTCATCATAGCTGCCGTGATCGTTGCCATGAACATGTTGGTGATGTCAGGGCTGCGACTGGTTCAGTCAGACGCGCAGATGCGGGACTTTTTGTTGGGACGCACACAGTTCGCTATGTTCGTGGTCCTGGGAAGTTTTGCCTTTGTTATCTTGGGGGTCGGTGTCGCAGCCCGACTGATGCAAGGGCGCGGCTTGATTGGGATCATCGGTGCGCCGGGTCTTGCCGTTGTTCAATTTTGGCGTGTGTTTCGAGTTCTGTTGGCCATCGGGGTCGTGACTTTGATTTTGCCACCCTACGATATGGGGGCACCGATGACGTCAAACTTGTCGTTAGGGCTCTGGCTTGTTTTGTTGCCACTGTCCCTGTTGGTGGTTCTGGTTCAGACCAGCGCCGAAGAGATCCTGTTTCGGGGCTACATTCAACAAGGTTTAGCTGCGCGCTTTTCCTCGCCTTTGATTTGGATGGGGTTGCCTGCGGTTTTGTTTGCCGTGGGGCACTATTTACCAGATCAGGCCGGTGATAATGCCCTGTTGATTGGGCTTTGGGCGGGTTGCTTTGGTCTGCTGACTGCTGATCTGACTGCGCGTTCAGGTACCTTGGGGCCAGCCATCGCGTTGCATATGTTCAATAATCTGACAGCCTTACTGTTCATTGCGTTCCCCGAAAGCCTGAGCGGGCTCGCTTTATATCTAGTGCCCTTTGACATGTCCGACACCGGAGAGGTCCGGTTGTGGTTGGTTGTTGATTTCATGATGATGCTGGTTGCATGGCTTGGCGCGCGTTTCGCACTTAGGCGTTGATTGCAATTCTGTTCGCTTGGGCTTATCTCAGCCCGAGCATGCATCACCAGAGGTCCCGCCATGAACTGGATTACAAATTACGTCCGGCCCCGGATCAACTCGATCTTTTCGCGCCGGGAAATGCCCGAAAATCTTTGGCAGAAATGCGGGGAATGCGGCACCATGCTGTTCCATCGGGAACTGGCCGATAATCTGAATGTGTGCACGCAGTGTGATCACCACATGGCGATCAGCCCGCGGGCGCGATTCAACGGGTTGTTTGACGGTGGGATTTTCACCGAGATTGAAGTGCCTGAACCGGTCGCTGATCCGCTGCATTTCCGGGATCAGAAAAAGTACCCCGACCGAATGAAAGCAGCGCAAAAATCCACTGGCGAAAAAGAAGCGATGTTGGTTGCCGCTGGTGAAATCGGCCGCACGCCAATTATTGCCGCCTGTCAGGATTTCTCGTTCATGGGTGGATCCATGGGCATGTATGTGGGCAACGCAATTATTGCTGCAGCTGAAGAGGCTGTGAAACTGGGACGCCCGTTGATTCTGTTTTCCGCAGCTGGTGGAGCACGGATGCAAGAGGGGATCTTGTCGTTAATGCAGATGCCCCGGTCCACCGTGGCTGTGCAAATGCTGAAAGAGGCGGGTTTGCCTTATATCGTAGTGCTGACTCACCCGACGACGGGTGGAGTGACGGCTTCTTATGCGATGTTGGGCGATGTGCAGATTTCTGAACCAAATGCGTTGATCTGTTTTGCCGGGCCACGCGTGATCGAACAGACCATCCGTGAAAAACTACCCGAAGGTTTCCAGCGCGCGGAATACCTGCTGGACCATGGGATGCTTGATCGTGTGACCAAGCGGACCGAAATGCGTGAAGAATTGATCACCATCACGCGTATGCTGATGAAACAGCCGCCCGCGATCAAAGGTGATTTACCTGCGCCAGACGATTCTGATGCCACGGACGCACCGTCTGAGCCGGAAGTCGCAGACGCGCCCGCAGCTGATGCGGACAAAGCATCCTGAGGTTAATCACCGGCAGCATCCGTTTCAGGACGGGTCTTGCCGGTTTTTGACAGTGCTTTGCCGCAGATACTACATCGCGCGTTCCCAAATTCTTTGTATGCAATGCCTGCCAATACGCGGGCATTGATGTCTTGGCGCGGTCCCGTTTGAAATCCGAGAAAGTCTAAGCATGACCCAAAATTCTGATGTGATCCTAGATCGGATGATGGCCCTGCACCCCAAGATTATTGATCTGACCTTGGACCGTGTTTGGCGTCTGCTGGCGGCTTTGGACAATCCGCAAGGAAAACTGCCGCCCGTTATTCATATTGCTGGTACCAATGGTAAAGGGTCAACGCAGGCGATGATCCGAGCCGGTCTGAACGGAGCAGGTCTAAGTGCTCATGCCTATACCTCTCCACATCTGGCGCGCTTTCACGAACGGATCCGGGTCGCGGATGCATTGATCTCAGAGGCCGATCTAACGGCTGTTCTGGATGAATGCTATGTCGCGAACAACGGCGAGAATATCACTTACTTTGAGATCACCACGGTGGCGGGCCTGTTGGCTTTTGCCCGGGCACAGGCAGATTATACTTTGCTTGAGGTTGGTCTGGGCGGGCGCTTGGACGCGACCAATGTGATTGATGAACCTGTGATTAGCGTCATCACGCCGATCTCGATAGATCATGAGCAGTTTCTTGGCGATACGCTGACAAAAATTGCGACTGAAAAAGCTGGGATTATCAAACGGGGTGTGCCGGTCGTCGTCGGTCCACAACCCGAAGAAGCGATGGATGTGATAGAGGCGGTTGCGATGCGACTGGGCGCACCTTTGATCGTGCATGGCCAGCATTGGCACGTGTCATGTGAAAATGGGCGGCTGATCTATCAGGACGAAACGGGATTGTGTGATTTGCCGATGCCGAACCTTTTGGGGACGCATCAGGTTCAGAATGCGGGTGCGGCGCTAGCTGTCCTGCGTCACCTGAATCTGGGAGAGGCTGCGTATGAGTCAGCCGTGACACAAGCAGAATGGCCCGCACGGATGCAGCGCCTGAAAACGGGCCCGTTGGTCGAAGCCGCCCCAGAGGCCGAGTTGTGGCTGGACGGCGGTCACAATGCAGCAGCTGGCGACGCGATTGCGGATCTGTTGGGGTCCCTGCCGAAACGGCCCACGCATTTGATTTGCGGCATGCTGAACACCAAAGATGTCACCGGATATCTACGTCCGTTGGCTGAGCAAGCTGAGAGTCTGACCGCAGTTTCCATTCCAGGGGAGGCAAACACCCTTCCGGCTGACGCGACTGCCGAGGCGGCTACTGCGGTCCATCTGTCTTCGACAACAGCAGATAGCGTTGCTGAGGCATTGCGCGCAATTATCGCCACCACCCCTCAGGCACGGGTTTTGATCTGTGGATCACTTTATCTGGCGGGTAATATTTTGCGCGAAAACGGATAAGCCCCGCCGGAGCCTATTGCCCCCAATCCTGATCCTGCATTTCGCGCAGGCGCGAGGCGGTGCGTTCGAATTCGAACGTGCCTTCGCCCTCAAGATAAAGCATCTCGGGTTCCGCTGCGGCAGAGCAGATCAGGCGGACTTTGGCTTCGTAGAGGGCGTCAATCAGGATGACGAACCGCTTTGCTTCGTTAAAGTTGCTGCGTGAGAGTGTTGGGATATCCTCAAGCACAAGAACTTTTACCGCTTCGGCGATGGCCAGATAATCCCCGGGTCCCAGCATTTTGCCACATAGGTCATAGAAGGTCGCACGGGCCACGCCATTGCGATAAGCGGGCAGCACAACTTCGCGGCCTTTGACTTGCAGCACCAAGGGGTCGGCCGCGCCGCCGGACAGGTCTCGCCAGACCGACCGAATTTGGGCGCGCGCATCAGAACCGATGGGGGTGAAGTAAACTGGCGCGCCTTCTAATCTATCTTGGCGGTAATCAGTGGGGGACACCATTTCCCAGATTACCATCTGTTCTTTGATCTCAGCGATAAAGGGCAGGAACAGCTGACGGTTCAACCCGTTTTTATAGAGATCATCCGGCACCCGGTTTGAAGTGGTCACCACCACGACACCGGCTTCGAACAGGGCCTCGAACAGGCGACCCACGATCATCGCATCGGTGATATCGGTGATCTGCATTTCGTCGAACGCCAGCACTTTGACCGAGTCCGTTACCGATTTCACAACTGGTGACAGGGCATCTTCGACGCCATTCTTGCGGGCGTCGTGCATCTGGGCGTGAATTTCCTGCATGAAGGCGTGGAAATGCACCCGTCTGGAGGGGATGTCGCCCAATTGATCCACAAATAGATCCATCAGCATCGACTTGCCACGACCAACGCCACCCCAAAGATATAGACCCTTGGGTGCGGGCGGAGCTTTGCGAAAAAAACCACGTTTCACTGGGGTGGCCAAAGCCGCGCGTATGCGTTCGAATTCAGGCAAGACAGCCTGTTGCGCTGAGTCCGCGGTTAAGGAACCATCGGCGACAAGGGATGCGTAATGTGCAGGAATATCGGTCATTTCTAAGCCATAACGCGGTGTTGCGCAGTTGGAAAGCACAGCAAAACACGCTCACATCAAATTTAGTTATCTGAGACAGCAAAACTCCTGATTTGACGGGCGCTGAAATGTGTCTAACGTCCCTTCAGTTCCCCGGAGTTCTTCTTGATGACCCATTCTGCCCGATTGATAACACCTGTGCTGCTGGTCAGTTGCGTGATAATTGCAGTCAGTTTTGCTGTGCGGGCCTCGTTCGGCGTCTTTCAAATTCCGGTTGCCGAAGAGTTTGGTTGGCTGCGAAGCGATTTTTCGATGGCGATTGCGATCCAAAACTTGGCTTGGGGCATTGGACAACCGATTTTCGGCGCGATTGCAGAAAAAGTTGGGGATCGTCGGGCCATTGTTTTGGGGGCAGTGATCTATGCCGCAGGTATGGTGCTGACGTCGATGTCTTCGACGCCGTTGGAGCATCAGCTTTATGCGTGGTTGGTGGGGTTTGGCATCGCCGGAACGGGGTTCGGTGTCATTCTGGCCGTTGTTGGTCGGGCCGCATCAGATGAAAACCGGTCGATGGCCTTGGCAATTGTGACCGCAGCCGGAAGTGTGGGGCAGATCATCGGGGCGCCTGCGGCTGAGTGGTTGATGGGGTTCCTGAGCTGGCAACAGGTGTTTGTTGTGTTCGCCGGAGTGATCTTGCTGCTGGTTTTCACGTTGCCGCTGATGAAAGCCCCCGAGGCCGCAAGCAAACGCGAGCTGGAAGAAAGCCTGGGTTCTGTGCTGAAGAAGGCGTTACGCGATCCGACCTATACGCTGATCTTTCTTGGATTTTTCAGTTGCGGATATCAGCTGGCCTTTATCACCGCACATTTCCCGGCCTTTGTAACCGAGATGTGTGGCCCGATCCAACCGGGCGGGGTTCTGCATTCCATGGGGATTACCACTACATCTGCCCTTGGGGCGATTGCGATTTCGCTTGTTGGCATGGCCAATATTGGCGGGACGTTGGCGGCGGGTTGGGCGGGGAACCGATTCAGCAAGAAATATCTGTTAGCGGGGATCTATACGGCGCGCACAATTGTTGCTGCTGCCTTTATTCTGCTGCCAATAACTCCAACGTCAGTGATCATTTTCTCGGTCGTCATGGGATCGCTTTGGCTGGCGACCGTGCCGCTGACATCGGGCTTGGTCGCGCATATCTACGGGTTGCGATATATGGGCACCCTGTATGGTATCGTGTTTCTTAGCCATCAGCTTGGCGGATTTCTGGGTGTCTGGTTGGGTGGTCGGATGTATGATTTGTATGGCGATTACACCATGGTTTGGTGGTTTGGCGTTGGGGTTGGCGCGTTTAGTGCCATTGTGCACCTACCCATTCGTGAACGGCCGCTAGAGGCGTTGAACGCCTGATGCCATTAGTTCAAGCCATCGCGAAGCCGTTCCTGCAGAATTTGGATGATTTCGTCTGAGTGGGTGTAGGCGAGTGAGTGGCCGGCGTCTTCGATGACTTCCTGCCGGGTTGTGCGGCTCCATTCTGTAAGCATGCCCATCGCACGGATGGGGATCACGCTGTCTTGCCGCCCCCAGATCGCCAAAACGGGTACGCCAGCGCGATAGATTGTTTTGTGTTCGTTGTGCTGATCCTGTGCCAGCAGATTGCGCAGGCTTGACAGTGCAGCCTTGATAAAACCGCGATAGTTCAGCTCGCGTTGTTGTAAATCGACGATATTTGGGACCGAACTGGGCAAATCGCGTTCCGCTTCGGCGGCGATGCGATGTCGGGATGGAAAAAATGCCATCATCAGCCAATCGCCAATCACGGGCGTATTACGAATGTATTTAGCCATACGATCTGTCGTCAGTATCATCCCAGCAGAGGCGAGGAGCACCAAATGGCGTACCCGATGAGGGTGTTTGGCGGCATAGCTGGTCGCAATAGCGCCGCCCATCGAATATCCGACCAGTGTGATGTCCTCGGTGATATCCTGCGTCGCCAATAATTCTTCGAGTTGGGTGATGAAAAAGTCGGCAGTTTGTGGGTCTTTGGGACGGTCTGAATATCCGCGCCCATACAGATCATATGTCAAAACGCGGTAGCCCATGGCCGTGAGCCCGGGCACCAATCCCTGCCAGACAAACGATGGGGTCGTCAAACCGTGCACACAGACAGCGATTGGTCCCCGCACTGGGCCGTGCCATTGGAAATGGGTAACGCCCAGAGACAATTCAATAAATTCACCAGGGGCTTCGCGTCTTGCTTCGGGCCCCATCGATTTTCGTCGGGCTTCTATCGCGAAGGGCGCAGAGATTAGGATCAGTAGAAAAACTACTAAAAATAGGATCATTTTTCCAAGCACCACCTGTCTAGAATGAACCGGCTGGTCATAAGGTCCAAATGAGCACCGCCGCCGTTTTTAAACAGAGTAATCTCATCTGTTACAGGCGCAAAGGCCCCTAGGTCATAAAAATCTGCTACCAGATCCTGAGGTTGGATCACTCCGGTTTCCAGTGGAATACTAAGTTCGCCAATGTGATCGACCGTTGTGTCAAAGTTATCTACAAAGATCCGGGATCGTTTGATGGCGAGATCGTCCACCTCGCGCATGTCAGGTCGGTACGCACCAATCAAGTTCAGATGCTGGCCTGGGCGCAACCATTCGCCTAGGATTATGGGGTCTGTCGACATTGTCGCCGATAGAATGATGTCTGCTGAATGCACAGCCTGTGCAAGATCAGTTGCCACCTCAACATCTGGTGCATTCTTTGCGAAGTCTTTGGCCTTGGGCTGCGTTCGGTTCCAAATCTTGAACTGTGCGTTCGGGAAGCCCGCTCGAAAGGCTTCGTAGAGGGATTGCCCGACCGTGCCCGCCCCAACCAAGAGGATTTCACGACTTTCTGGTTTCGCCAATCGAAGGGCCGCCAGCAGGCTGTCACCGGCTGTTTTCCATTTCGTGACTAGGTGAAAATCAATGAGTGCGGTCAGCGTTCCGTCCTGATCGTCATAAAGATTGACCGCCCCGTTGATCATTGGCTTTTTGCCATCGGGATTGCCCGGAAAGACAGTTGCTGTTTTGACCGCCATACCCAACCCGTCAATCCAGGCGGTACGCGACAACACGGTGTCTGGCCCCCTGCGCAACAAAGTATCACCGACCTTAGCTTTGGGCAGGGCATGCCCATCTGCCAGCGCCTGTGTTAGCCCCAGCCAGTCCAACCCTGTTTCGCCGTCGTCAAACGAGATGAAGGGGATTGTCATTGGGCTTCGTTGGGTGTCAGCAAACCAGCAGAAACGAGACGTTCTGCCCAACCCTGCGGTGTTGTGAAGTGGTGCGTCTCCCACCCCCGTGCTTGGGCGGCTTCGATGTTTTCCAAACGGTCATCCGCAAACAAGAGCGTTTCAGGGGCAAGCTGACAATCCTCTTCGACGCGTTGATAAATGTCGGAATGCGGCTTTACGGTTTTCATCCGGCCCGAGACGTACGACCGGTCGAATTCATTCAGGAATGGATAGACTGTTGTCGCATAGTCGAAGTTTTGCACCCCGAAGTTGGTCAGGGCAAAGACAGGGATTTTTTTACTGCGCAGGGCCCGCAGCAAGCGCACGGAATGCGGAATTTCAGGGGATGCCAATTCGATCCAGTTATCATGCCACATTCGGATTTCGTCGCGCCATTCCGGGTATTTTTCTGCCCAGTCATAAATGGTGTCGGTAAAGTGGTGCCCTTGATCCACTAGATCGTTCATCCCGTGCAGATCAACTTCGGCGAACATAGCCTCACGCCGCTCTTTTCCGAGAACCCGATCATAATGCCGCTCGGGTTGCCATTCGATCAGAACGTTACCGATGTCAAAGATGACGGCGTGAATGGGCATATAATATTCCTAACCAATTGAACGGGGGCGCGGTCGGCTGGCGGGCCGGGTGCGACGGGTTTCACGCCAGACTGAAACAAGCCCAGAGCCAATGATCAAGCCGGAACCGATCCAGACCGGCAGATCGGGCCATTCGTTGAACACAAGCAGCCCCCAGAGCACCGCCATAGGCATCGCGATGTATTCAAAGGGGGCAACTAGCCCTGCTTCGCACAGTCGATAGGCTTGGCTAACTAGATACCCGCCAACAGATCCAACAATGCCGACACCAATAAAATATTTCCAGTCTTCAGGCGTTGGCCAGACCCACGCGCGGAAAATGAAATCCAAGGCGGCGTTATCGGACCCAGCATATCGACCATCCCCAAAGGCCAACCCAACACAGGCACTCACAATTAGAAAACCAGCCATTGGATAAAACGCCAGTGTTGCGCCGCGTTCTGTGCCACCGGCGCTGCGGGTTAGAATATGGAGTGTTGCATACCCGCAGGCGCCAAAAAATGGCAACAAGGCAGAGGGTTGGAACGTGTCCAAGCCAGGGCGCATGATTACCAAGACGCCTAGAAACCCGATCCCGACAGAGGTCCAACGCCATGGGCCAACGCTTTCCTTCAGGAAGATCACCGAAAGAGTTGTGACGATCAGGGGGGTAGCAAAGGCAATCGCCACGGCTTCGGCCAAGGGCATGATCGCTAGCCCGGTAAAGAAACACAGGTTCGCAAACAAGACTGCGCAACACCGCAAGAGGTGAAGCCGTGGCTTGTCGGTGCGTAGAACATGGTACCCGCCTTCAAGCGGAACGATGATCGCCAACAGAATGATCATCGCACCGATGGAGCGCATCAAAACCACCTCGTAGAGCGGATAGTCACCAGACAGGAATTTGAAAATTGTGTCGATGATTGAAAATGAGATGCCGGCACCGATTGCAGCCAACACGCCCAGAATGTTCACGTTGCCCTGACCGCTCATCTCTATCTCCAATGGGTTAATCTATTGCGCGCCTGCGGTGTGCGGGCTTGCCCGTGCACCGCTCGGCCCAACGGGAGGTTGCGCATCTGTGATGCGATCCCGACGGGCGGGAGTTCTTGCGAGCGGGGTTAGCCGCGTGCTGCGGCGCGTAGCTCGCGCTCTAGAGCATCTAGGAAACGGGATCGGTCGGCTTTGGAAAAGGCCTTGCCGCTACCGCCTGCGCCCAGCGGGTTGGCCGCGCGCATGTCGGCCATCAGATCGCGCATGGCCAATTGTTGTCCGATATTGGCGGGGGTGAATGCCTCACCATTGTGGCGGATCACACGTGCCCCTGCTTCGATGCATTTCGCGGCGAGGGGGATGTCGCCAGTTACAACGACATCCCCTTTACCGCAACGCTCGGCAATCCACATATCCGCCTCGTCTGCGCCTGCGGCCACAATGACGTTTTCCACAAATGGGTTCGGCGATGGGCGTAATCCTCCATTTGAAACAACGTACATTTTCAGCCGGTGACGGGTCGCAACCCGTTCGGCTTCGGCTTTGACGGGGCAGGCATCTGCATCAATGAAGAGCGTCATTTTTTCTTAGGCCCACAGATGCTCGGCGTGGAAGGTCACGTGATCTTCCATAAACGTCGACACAAAGAAATATGAATGATCGTATCCGGGCTGCAGGCGGACTACAGCTTGCTGGCGCTTTTGTGCAATTGCTTGTGACAGCTCTTCGGGGCGCAGCAGGTCGATGAATTGATCCGAGGCGCCTGTGTCGATCAATACAGGCCCTTGAAACCCAACGTCGCGCATCAACAAGCTGGCATCGTGTTTCGCCCAGTTCGCTTCGTCGTCACCCAGATAGGCGGACAGTTGTTTGCGGCCCCAATCTGCACCTGTCGGGTTTGAAATCGGTGCAAATGCAGAAACAGAGCGATACCGTCCCGGCAGATTCATCGCCAGAGTTAGCGCACCGTGTCCGCCCATAGAGTGGCCGGTGATGGATTGGCGGTCGGGGTCGATGGGAAAGTTCTCGGTGATCAGGGCAGGCAGCTCTTCGGCGATATAATCCCACATGTTGAAATGGGGTGCCCAAGGTTCCTGAGTCGCGTTCACATAGAACCCGGCGCCTTGACCCAGATCATAGGCTTCGTCGTCTGCGACGCCTTCGCCACGAGGGGAGGTGTCAGGAAAAATCAGCGCGATGCCTTGCTCAGCAGCCCATGCCTGCGCGCCCGCTTTGGTCATGGCGTTTTCGTGGGTGCAGGTCAGGCCCGACAGATACCACAGCACTGGCACTGGACCGTCCTGTGCCTCGGCGGGCAGAAACAGCCCAAAGGTCATGTCGCAGTTGCAGGCTGCTGATGTGTGACGATATACGCCCTGTTTGCCACCAAAGCAGGCATTTTCTGAGAGGGTTTCCATGAATGTGGTCCTTCGCGTTTATGGTTGCTTTATCGCTAGCGAGCGTTGCCGCGTGCGTCCAGTAGGGGAAGCTCCGACAGGGGCTCTTTTTACGGAATATGTTAGGGTGTGCCGACCCAGGCAATCACCAGCGGAACGGTGGCGATGCTGATCACGGTCGAAACAAGGATTGCTGCCGATGCGCGATGGGGGGCGACGCCATAGTGCGCGGCCAGCATGTAAACGTTACCCGCGACCGGCAATGCCGCTGCCGCGATGGCAACTGCTGCAGGAAATGCAGCAATGGGGAATACAAAAATGAGGGCCGCTGCGACCAGCAGCGGATGTAAAACAAGCTTACAAAAGCTGAGCCACCCCGCGATGTGCATACGTTCAGCAGATTTGCTGGCCAAAGAAGCCCCGATTGCAAACAACGCGCCTGGCGTTGCTGCGCCACCCAGGATGGTGAGAAAATCGTTCATCGGCTGCGGGATTGGAATTCGCAGAGCAGACCAGATCAACCCGGCAGAGATCGAGACGATCATCGGGTTTTTTATCAATCCCAGACCAATCAACCTAGTGGTTTTCAGGGTCAAACGACCGTCGCGTCCGCCATTGATCAAAATCACAATGAGCGACGAGAAAACCACCAAATCTACCGTTAAAACCAGCATAACAGGGCCAATTGCGGCTTCACCAAACAGCATGGCGAGCATTGGAAGCCCCAGAAACCCGACATTGCCAATGGCCGCGCATTGCGCTTCGACAGCGGCAGTCGGGACATCCAGGCGACGCAAGTAGGCCACGAGGGTTGCTATGAGATAGACACCAGCGGTTCCGAGTAAGTACCCCAGCACGAGCCGGCCGTTAAAGATTTCAGCAAAGGGCAGGTTGGCGGCAAATCGAAACAACATTGCAGAGAGAGCAAAGAAGAAGACGAATTTGGTAAGATAGGCTGTGGCCTCTTCGGTGAAGAACCGAGTGCGCCCAGCCCAGTATCCTAGGCCGATAATCACAAAAAACGGTAAGGTGCGCAGGAAAATCTCAACCATTGCGGATTGGTAACATGATTTGACCGATCCGCAATGCCCTTAGCCGCTGCCGATCAGAATCCCTGCCCCCAGAACCAATGCACCGCCCAGAACCACCTGAAATGCAGCCCGGAAGAACGGTGTTTCCATATATTTGTTCTGAATCCACGCAATCGCCCATAGCTCAATGAACACGATGAGAAACGCGAGAGAGGTCGCGGTCCAGAATTCAGGGATGAGATACGGTAGCGCGTGCCCCAATCCGCCCACGGTGGTCATGATGCCAGAGGCGAGGCCTCGTTTCAGTGGGGACCCGCGACCCGAGAGCTCTCCGTCATCCGATGCGGCTTCGGTAAAGCCCATCGAGATCCCCGCGCCCACTGATGCGGCGACACCAACCAGAAAGGTGGTCCACGTGTCCTGTGTGGCAAATGCGGTGGCAAAGATCGGCGCGAGCGTGGAGACGGACCCATCCATCAGCCCGGCCAAACCCGGCTGTACCCAAGTCAGGATAAATTGCCGATGTGCCGTGGCGTCTTCGTCAGTCTTTATGTCTCCGCTTAGGTGGGTTTCGCTCAGCTCGGCCGCGGTGTTTTGGTGCCCGGCTTCGGCTGCAGCCAGATCGCCAAGCAATTTGCGCGTTGCACTATCCGTGGTGCGCGCTGCGGCAGCCAGGTAAAACCTTTCGGCGTCGCGTTCCATCGCCTCGGCCTCGTTGCGGATGCGGTCAATCCCAAGGTTTTCAACCAACCAGATGGGGCGTCTGGCGTAATAGCCGGCCACATGCTCTCGCCGGATGAGAGGAATTACGTGACCAAACCTGGATTCGTGCAGCGCAATGAGGCGGGCGCGATGCGTGTCTTCTTCGGCGGCCATCCCATCAAAGATTTTCGCGGTGGCTGGAAAATCGGCCCGGAGCGTTTCTGCATAGCCACGATAGATGCGAGCATCGTCTTCTTCCGAAGATATAGCCAACGCGAGGACTTCTTGTTCTGATAAATCTCGGAACCGTTTACGTTGGGCTAAGAATCTCATTTTTCACACCTAATTAGAACGATTCTAAATTAGTGCATTGCGCGGCAAATACAACTGCTCTTATAATAGTCGTTGAAACTGAACCGACCGGTTTATACGTTACTGCATAGCCAAATTTCAGGAATCGCCATGCCCGATACAGCCACTATCCTGCGTACGGGTCGAAAATTCGATCAAGTTTTGCGCGGGGCCCGAGATGTATTCATGGCAGATGGGTTCGAGGGTGCAAGCGTAGACGATATCGCGCGTGCAGCGGGCGTGTCCAAGGCGACTCTGTACAGTTACTTTCCGGACAAACGGTTGCTGTTTATGGAAGTCGCCCAGACAGAATGCACGTTGATGTCTGAAAAGATCGTGGCGATGATTGATGAAACAAAGCCACTACGTGAAGTGTTGATGGTAACCGCAGTTCAGGTTGTGGGGTTCCTGACTTCTGAATTTGCGCAACAAGTGTTTCGGATCTGTGTGGCTGAGCGGGATCGCTTTCCGGAATTGGGGCGCGCCTTTTATGCGGCGGGTCCAGAGAACGGAAAAGAACGGATAAGTGAGTTTCTGCTGAAAGCTGTCGATAACGGAGAGTTGGTTATCGACGACATACCCATGGCTGCCGAGCAATTTTCAGAACTGTGTAAGGTCAAATTGTGGACACGTGCCGTCTTTGGTATCCAAAGCCAGTTTAGTGAAGATGAGATCGAAGAAGTGGCGCGGAATGCGGTAGATATGTTCCTTGCGCGGTATCAATCTATGGACCAAATCGCAGGTAACGTGGAACTGAACGGGACAAAGAGTAGGCGTTGCTGATGCGATATGTATTGATGGCTTGTGTTTTGGTGGCTGCATGCGCTCAGGGCGCAGATGAAAGCTTGGCAGACGAAAACGGTCCAGATTTGAGCAGCTGCAACGGGCAGGAATGGCTTGCTTTCGTTGGGCAACCAGCCGCGCAGCTTGACGATAAATTGCCAAAAACAGCCCGTGTTATTGGCCCGGATGCAGCCGTGACACAGGATTTCCGACCTGACCGGATTAATGTAGATGTGGATGAAGCAGGCACGATCATAGGCATTCGCTGCGGTTAAGGCGGCTTGCGGTAGGTTTTGTGACAACTCAGGCAGGCGTGAATCATCGGCTGCAGACTTTGACGCAGTTTTCCTAAGTTTCTTGTATTGATCAGTTTGGCCTTTTGATTGGCGGATTGGGCGTGGGTTTTGAATCCCCCCCAATTGTCCCAGATTTTTTCACGAGCGTTAGAGGCAGGATCGCTCGGGTTATTGCGAAACCTTTCTGGTATCTTGCGGGTTGCTTTTATGAGGGCCCGGCGATTTGTTTTCGCTTGTTTTTTGTCAAACATGAGCCGCCCCGCCGCCATATCCACCAGCACACTTAGGGCGTGATGGGCACTGCGCATTAGGGCAATGCGGTCTTTGACCCGGGGATGGCTGACGGCCAATACATCTTCGGCCAAGGTGGCCGCACTTAGGCTTGTGAGCACGACGAAGAGACAAATGAGAGGGTACCGCATCAGCCAAGCATCCGACACGGGCGTTAGCAGGGGGTTAAAGACCGAATTGTCTACAAAACAGTTCGATCGTGAACGAATTGTTTTACCTGTGGATGCTGGCGATCTCGCAGTAGGGTTGCCTTATGACTTTGACACCGAGACTTGATATTTTGGGTGCCGCGCTTGCGGATACCAGCCGCTCACAGATGTTGTGCGAGCTGATGGACGGGCGCGCGTTTACCAGCAAGGAACTGGCCAGTGCTGCGGGCATCTCGCCTCAAACGGCAAGTGTCCATTTGAAGCATCTCCAGAGGGCTGGTTTAATATCGTCCCTGCGCAGTGGGCGGTGCCTATATCACCGCATCGCCGGAGAAGAAATCGCGCAGGCTCTGGAAACCCTTGCGACATTGGCTCCAGCAGATCATCTTTATCGCGTGCAACAGCGCAAAGGCGGGAAAGCCGAGTTGCTTGTGGCCCGGAGCTGCTATGACCATCTGGCCGGGCGGCTTGGGGTGGCGCTGGCCGATTCCTTGATCGCACTGGGCGATTTGATCCCGGATGGGGATCAATACACACCGGTTCCGTCTGAACGATGGATGAAGCTGGGCGTTCACCTGCCGAACGGCCCCGGAAAGCGACCCTTTGCGCGGGCATGTCTGGATTGGACCGAACGCAAACACCACATCGCGGGACCATTGGCCAAACAACTTTTGACCCACGCGTTGGCCTCGGATTGGGTTCAACGTCAAACTGGGAAACGTGGCTTGTTGATCAGCGCAACGGGGCTGGATGCATTTGAACAGATTCTAGCAATCCCACCAGAATTCTTGTCAGAGGGCACCGCATGACATTGCAGCAAATTACTTCAGATCGATTTATTCCTGAAACAGGGCACCGCATTTTGGTTCAGGTGCCTGAGCAGGACAGTGACCGTATCTTGGCCGCGATCATTGGCCAGGACCTGCTGACCTACGGTGATTACGATCAAGTCTCCTTTTCTATGAAGGGGATTCAGCGTTTTCGCGCAACGGGCGAAGGTTATAACGCTGCGACGGAGTCCACTGTTGAGGTGCCTTGTGTCGAACTTTCGGTGTTTACCTGCGCGGAACCCGAGCAGTTGGCCCAAATAATTACAGATATTTATGCGGCGCATCCCTACGAAGAGCCGGTAATTCAGGTCGTTCCAGCCTTGCGAACCTGCCACAGGCGCGGAATGGACGAAGACAATCCAAATCGGTTCTGGAATCGAAAGACAGCGGATTGGGTGCCACAGTCGCATCGGCGTTCAAATTCGGGGTGATGTGCAATTCCGGCCTCACCTAAGGGTGATCTTGCTGTGGCAGACTTGAATTCGGCGTCAGTTGTGGCAAGGTTGTGGGATGAATATGCAGCCTCCCAGCTCGATGTCATCGGGACCGGCGCCGATGCAAGTGGCTTTTGACCGTCGCGAACTTTCTGTGATCCTGTCTCTTTATGGTCGTATGGTGGCCGCAGGAGAGTGGCGCGACTATGGGATTTCATGCTTGCGCGAGATGGCCGTTTTTTCCGTTTTTCGCAGAACGGCAGAATACCCGCTTTATAGGATCGAAAAACGGCCCAAACTGCGGATGCGCCAAGGCATGTATTCGGTTGTGGGGATGGATGGTCAGATCCTGAAACGGGGTCAGGATCTGAAAACAGTTTTAAGGGTGCTTGAGCGAAAATTGATCCGCTCTGTCAAGCTGGACTAGGGTCGCTTGTGGGCAGTGATGGGGCCGTCCCCTTGGCTTTGAATACGTTCGATGGCGGAGTCCAAAGGTTCGTAACACACAGCCATGTGGTAGGCGTTCGCATGTAACAGGGTATTGGCATCCGCAACCCAAGCCACATGGCCTTTCCAGAACAGTAGATCGCCGCGTCGGGGTGGGGTCCCGGGATCTAGGAGGGTTCCCACATTTTGCTCCTGATCGCCGCTATCACCGGGGCAAGCATACCCACAGGCCAGCAATGCAGCTTGTACCAAGCCCGAACAATCCAAACCCATGCGGCTGTTTCCGCCCCATAGATAGGGTGTTCCTAGGAACTTGGCGGCGACCTCTACCGGGTCTGTCAACAGAACACCGATTTCTGACAGGTGTGATTGTGGGATATATCCGAATTCCGTTTCAACAAAGCCTCCGTCCGTGGATATCGCAGTAACGCGGGATCCAAAGCTGAGCGACAGCTGGTCGGGGCTTTTTATGTTTGCTTGCGCATAGGCGTGCGTAGCTAACGTGCTAACCCAATGGGTCGCCTCTTTGTAGGCGCCCAATGCCTCTGCGCGAACAAATCCCACATAGGCGTCTTTGTCCGCGCGGATATGGCTCCAACCAGCGTTGGTCTCTAGAATTTGAACACTGTCGCCGGCTAACAATTGGCGATCACGTGGCCCGTTGGGGCGCCGCAGCAAGTTCACGACCGGGGAATGGATCTGGTGTTGCATTAGAGGTCCAACATATCAGGAAGCGCCTCAAGCAAGGCGCGCGGCCCTTGGCCGACACCGCCTTTGGGACGGGCAGAGGCGGCGACTGGCTGCCAACCGTAGATGTCGAAATGCATGTAAGGCGTCTGGGTGACAAAACGGCGGAGGAATAGAGCGGCGGTAATTGACCCCGCAAATCCACCGCTGGGGGCGTTGTCCAGATCGGCATAGGCGGGTTCAATCATTGCCTCATACGGCGTGTGGAATGGCAACCGCCACACGGGATCTGCAACTTCGGATGCCGCTTTGAACAACGCAGCGGCGTGGGTTTCATTATCCGTATAAAACGGTGCAAGGTCAGGGCCAACTGCAACGCGGGCCGCGCCCGTCAATGTCGCCATCGAGATGATCAGGTCAGGATTGCCTTCGTCTGCAAGGGTCAGCGCATCGGCCAGAACCAATCGCCCCTCGGCATCTGTGTTGTTGACCTCAACGCTCAACCCCTTGCGAGAAGTCAGGATATCGCCGGGGCGGAACGCATTGCCTGCCACTGAGTTTTCGACGGCTGGGATCAGCACACGCAACTGCAAGGGAAGGTTCAACGCCATGATCATACGGGCCAGTCCAAGAACATTGGCAGAGCCACCCATGTCCTTTTTCATCAACAACATGCCCGCTGCTGGTTTTAGGTCCAGGCCACCGGTGTCAAAACACACGCCTTTGCCAACCAGCGTGAGCTTTGGCCCGGATGTGCCCCAGTTTAGCTCGATCAGGCGGGGGGCTTTTTCGGCTGCGCGTCCCACTGCGTGGATCATCGGAAAGTTTTCGGACAACAAGTCGTCGCCCAGGACTGTCTTGCAGGTCGCGCCAAATTCCGTGGCCAGAGCCTCTGTCGCTTGCTGCAGTGCGTCTGGTCCCATATCCTGTGCGGGCGTGTTGATCAGATCGCGAATTAGGGCCTCGGCGTTGGCTTGAACCTCGACCCGCTTGGCGTCAATCCCCGCGGGCGCCACGAGCAAAGCCGTGCTGGGTGACTGGGTGCGATAGCGATCAAACGTGTGACCGGTCATTAACCAGCCAAAGCACTCGATCTCAAGCGCGCGCCCGGTCAGGCCCGAAGCAATCTTGTAGGTGCCTTTGGGCAGGGCGGCAGCGGCTGCTGCCAGAACAAACCGTTTGCGCGCCCGCGTGTCCGCAGTGCCAAATCCGGCCAGTGCCATGACGACTGAGCCCTCGGATCCGGGAATCAACACCGTTTGTCCGGCAGCACCGGTAAATCCATTACTGTTGGCCCACTGGGAAACCTGTTCCCCTTGACCGGCAAGCCACGCGTCACAGTTGGATTGATCGATCACGTGGAGCGGTATGGCGTCCGGCGTTGGCGCGGCAAAGGTCAGGGTCATGCGAGGGCTCTTTTCAAAAAGGACGGGTTTTCGCCAGATTACCTGTCGCTTCGCTGCCTGCAAACCCTTGTCAGATCGACAAGTCCTGCAAATCCCAGACGGCTGTCAACGAACGTTCCCCGACTCGGATCAACCGGAACAGCGTGGCGGCCGTAGCCACGTGGTCTTCGTTGTCGATGGTTATAGTCACCTCTTTCGCGGCCGAGGCCAAAGCCGACATGCCTATTTGTTCGGAAATGGCGATCAGCGAGCGCGCGCTTTTGCGCAAGTCCCGCCATTCGCGTTGCCGCCATAGCCGCTCACAGTGAGAGAGGCGAACAGCCAGTTCTTCGATGGCACGACAGACCACGTCTTCGGCACCGGCATCGCCAAGTTGATTATACAACGCGCCAAGGCGTTCAGAGTCCAATCGGACGGATTCAGTTTGATTAAGTGTGAATATCTTGTTCACCACAGTCACCCTAATTTACGTACCCCCACGGCACGTTTACATTTTGAAGCCAGAGTGGTTTGCAAAAGGTTGCCAATTCAGGGCATAATCGCTCGAATTTTCTCTCAATCCTTTGTATGTGAGGGGCTGGGAGAGACAAAATCAGGGACTGATAAATGGAATTTGCCAGACCTTTGCCCAGCTATCTGGTGCAACGCTATCACGGTTGGAAAGCCACGGCGTATAAGGAAAACCAAGGGTGGTATCGACGTCTAGCCACCGAGGGCCAGCGCCCGCGCGCGATGGTCATCTCTTGCTGTGACAGCCGGGTGCATGTGACATCCATCTTTGGGGCTGATCAGGGCGAGTTCTTTATACATAGAAATATCGCTAATTTGGTGCCACCTTATCAGCCGGATGGGGATCATCACGGCACCAGTGCGACGATCGAATATGCTGTGACCGTTCTAAAGGTTTCACATCTGATCGTGCTTGGACACTCACAATGCGGTGGTGTTCAGGGATGTATTGATATGTGCCACGGGCATGCTCCAGCGCTGGAAGCAAAAGAAAGCTTTGTCGGCCGCTGGATGGATATTCTAAAGCCAAAGTTCGAGCTGGTGCGCGATATCGAAGATCCCGAAGTACAGGCCAGGCAGTTTGAGCGTCAAGCGGTTGTCGCGTCACTTGAAAATCTGATGACGTTCCCCTTTGTCGCTTCGGCTGTTGAGGCGGGGTCCATGAGCTTGCATGGCTTGTGGACAGACATCGGAGAAGGTGGTTTGGAATGTTATGATCCAAAGGCCGACAAATTTCAGAAAGTTTGATCCGGTATCAAAATGGAAATTGAGAATGGCGCCGGGTCTCGGCGCCATTTCTATTTTCAGCGCAGCACCATTCCTTCGGGCCAATTGAGGGTAGTTTCGAGTAGAATTGTTCGCTCGTCACCGGGCTTTAACTTCATGTCCCAGGCTAGAATGCCGCGGCGGTTGTCTACGTTCTGATCGCTTGGCATTGGGCGAGCCGTCCACGATATTTGCAGGTCCTCTTGTTCAGAGTAAGGAATGCGATCCAACAGGCGCAGAGGCCAATTTTGCTTGGTCAGATTGTCGATTTTGATTTCAACCGTTTCCGTCTTTTGGTTGGATCGGGAGATGATCCCAGTGTCGCCTTCGTTTCTGGCCAGAATATCGCGGGACAGCTGTAACCCGTCGATAGGGCCAAAGGCGATATCGGCCTGTTCCCCGGAGACCAAACCACTAAATGCGTCGCTTCCAATCAGCTCACCGTCCACATATCGGCTGGTGAACGGGCTCGCCAGGATTTCCTCACCCGTGGTGTTAGTGACCCGGGCGATGCGGAACGCTGTATTGTTGCGCAAGGGGGCGGCCCAGGCCATAACCTCGGCAGGCTCGCTTAAGCTATCGAGTTCCAATCGCAGGACATCCGCGTTTGATGCAATCGAGACAGGGCGGCCGTAGGTATATGTCACGCCAACAGTGGATGTTGCGACCTGCCAAGTTTGCCCAACAGCATCAACGACTACGGGTTCAGCAAGTGGAGCATCGCTCAGATAAGCCTCGGCACGTTGTTTTTGTCTGGGTTGCGGGGCTGGGTCGGGCCGTGGTTCTGAAATGCGTAACCGATTAGTATGGATTTCAGATGGCGCGATTTGCCCGACAGGTTCTAACGTTGAAAGGTGTAGTGTAACGTCGGTCCAGTTTTCACCGGTGTTTTGTTCAATCATCGCATTTCGCTGAATAGTCAGCGTTGGCGTGTCCGATGTCTCTAGCTTTAGATCGTAAGCAGGTGCCCAATTGCTGGCTCCTTCGATCAGGTAAGACAGCGTGACTGTGGCCGTTCCAGCGGTCGTAGCGGTTGCCTCGATCGCAATGTAGAGTCGGTTTTCGTCTTCCAATGCGATCGCTTGCAGCGCTTCCTGTGCCTCTTGGCGTTCCTTTTGCAGGGGCTTGAGGTTTTGTTCGATACTGCGGGCCTTTAACTCGGCTTCATGAGCGGTTTGCGCAGCGCCGAGAGCCTCTTGTCCAACCACCTGAGCCAGCGCGCGCAGCGATTCTGGATCGGCCTGTGCCAGACCTTCATTTTCGCCAAGATTGTCTAGAAACCTGATGGTGCTTTTGGCAGCGTCTGCCGCGAGCCGAGCTTTGGCAGCAGCATTATGCACATCTTGAATACGCACGTTAATGGTTCGGAGTGTGTTCTCTGCCGCCAATACCGCGTCTGATTTATAGTCCCGTGGTGGCACAAAGGTATCGCGATAGATCAGGCTAGTGCGTTCAGCACCCGATAGATCAACACGCAGGGATTCTGGCACGATACCACGCGGAACACCCAGCAACACAAGGCGATGCTGTCCGGCAGGGATTTCAAGGCTCGACGTTCGCGTGATCGCGGCACTGTAGGGGTGCAGGGTGACATCCGATACCTGGCTGGGAACGGGTATTATCTCTGCCCATGCAAGGGATGGGATAAGGGCAAAGGCGGAAAGAAGAAGACGCATGCGAGCTCGCTTTGATCACTAATGACACATCCTGAGCTTTGCAGCGGTCCACAAACAAAACAAGGGCGCCCGTGAGGACGCCCTTGGAATTGGTCAATTGTTGCCGAGGCTTAGCCTTTTTTCAGGACTTCGCGACCCAGCAATTCAGCAATCTGTACAGCGTTCAATGCCGCGCCTTTGCGCAGGTTGTCAGAAACGCACCACAGGTTCAGGCCGTTTTCAACAGTCGAGTCCTGACGGATACGGCTGATGAACGTGGCGAAATCGCCCACACATTCGACGGGGCTGACATAGCCGCCATCTTCGCGTTTATCGATGACCATGATACCCGGCGCCTCGCGCAGGATGTCACGGGCTTCGTCTTCGTCCAGGAAATCTTCGAATTCGATGTTCACGGCCTCAGAATGGCCAACAAACACAGGCACGCGGACACAAGTGGCCGTAACCTTGATCGATGTATCAATGATCTTCTTGGTTTCAGCGACCATCTTCCATTCTTCCTTGGTCGTGCCGTCTTCCATGAAGACGTCGATGTGGGGAATCACGTTGAAAGCGATCTGCTTGGTGAATTTCTTGGCAGGCTTGTCGTCTGTTGGGTTGTAGATCGACTTGGTCTGATCCCACAGCTCATCAATGCCTTCTTTGCCTGCGCCCGATACCGACTGATAGGTCGACACAACAACGCGCTTGATCTTGGCGCGGTCATGCAAAGGCTTCAGCGCAACGACCATCTGCGCGGTCGAGCAGTTGGGGTTGGCAATGATGTTCTTCTTGGAATAGCCGTGCACAGCCTCGGGGTTGCACTCGGGCACGATCAACGGAATGTCGGGATCGTAGCGGTACAGCGACGAGTTATCGATCACAACACAGCCCGCAGCTGCCGACTTGGGTGCATAAATCTTGGTCGCTTCGGAGCCAACCGCAAACAGCGCGATATCCCAGCCCGTAAAGTCAAACGTATCCAGATCTTGGGTCGTCAGCGTCTTGTCGCCAAAGCTCACTTCGGTGCCCAAGGAACGACGGCTTGCCAGTACGGCAATTTCGTCCACGGGGAACTGGCGCTCAGCCAGAATGTTCAGCATTTCGCGGCCCACGTTGCCTGTGGCGCCGACAACGACGATGCGGTAACCCATTTTCTTTCTCCAGATAGGCCGGTTCGACAACCAGCGGCGGTTCCATACAGCGAAAGCGCCCGAGGGGAAAGAGGGTAGGTTAGTCTATGCTGTCGCGGCTGAACAAATAGATCACAAGTCCCACCAACAGGGCCGCTGCGAAGAACCCAAAGATAGCGGTGTAAGGCGCGCTAGGAACGGTGCCGATTGTTGCTTCGTGTATGCGACCAGAAATCAATTGCATCACGCCAACTCCGCCGATGCCAAAGAGGTTCAAAAGGGTCATGCCACGCCCAACCAGATGAGGCGGGGCAAAGGCGCGCCCATGAGCCATGATGACCGGGAAGGTTGCCCCTAGAAAACCAACAAGAGCGATCAAGGTGACAGAGGTCCAGATGCTATGATCAATCCAAATCACAAGCGAAATCATGGCCAAGGCACCCAAGAGGTTACCGCCAAAGATCACCCACTTTCGTGTGCCGAGGATGCGATCCAACGGGCCATAGACAAAGGTACCGGCGATCATAGCGGCGCCCATAACCAACGTGGCTTGTCCGATCTGGTTTGTGCTTAGCCCGAAAACATCGGTTAAATACGGGCCAGCCCATAGTCCGCGCAACGCGCCAGCCGGAGCATAAGCCACAAACATTAGCGGTAGGATGGCCCAGATAGCGGGCAGTTTGAGCAGATCGAGAACAGAGCCTTTTTCAGTGGTTTGGACCGGTTCCGGGTCTTTAACGGTGAACCAGATCCCGCAAGCCACAAGGCTTGAAAGAACGGCCAATCCCCCCAAGGTCCCACGCCACCCGATCAGATCGACAGCCAGCGCGGTTGGGTAAGAGGCCACCAAATTACCGATTGAGCCGACTCCCAACATCAACGCGGCTAGTGTTGCAAACCGCGCCGGAGGATAGTTGCGGGCAAAGATGAAATACGAGGCCATCAGAACGGGCGAACACCCAATCCCGATCAGAACCATGGCCAGATTTACGTGCAATGGGGCTGCAGCGAGGGCAAACAGCAGTGCTCCACCACCGCCACCAAAAAGCAAGAGCGTGGCAGCTGAGCGGCGTGGGCCGATTTTGTCCAACGCTAGTCCAACGGGCAATTGCATCGCGGCAAACGTCAGGAACCATAGCCCAGATGCCGTTGCCAGATCATCAGGCGTAGCACCGATATCTTGGTTCAGGATCGATGCGAGCACCGCCAAAAATGCGCGAAAAAACTGGCTAAGGACATAAGCCAGACACAATACAATCAAACCCACCTGCATGCACTGGTTCCTCTAGCGTGACGCGTTTCGAGAAGGGGTTACATGGAACGCGCCGATGCACAAGGCTGTGTTAATTGTTGCATTTTCTTGTCAGGTGAGGATCGAGCGATACCATGACGCGAAGCGGAAGGAGCTTTGATGTGAACACGGGCGTCGACGAACATGGTGACTCATTCTATCGCGAACTCCCTTTGTCTCGGGATTTCACCTTAATGGCCGATCCAGATAGCTTCACCCCGGTACCGTCGGATTGGCTAATTGGAACGACTGATATCGTCAATTCAACTGGTGAGATCGCAAAGGGGCGTTACAAGACTGTCAACATGGTTGGTGCTGCAGTCATCTCTTCACTTATCAATGGGTTGGAAGGTCGTGCTTTCCCGTATGTATTTGGTGGGGATGGTGCGTCTTTTGCGGTTCCCGTAACGGCAGCTCAAACGGTATTTGCAGCGCTCGCTGATTTGCGCCGCTGGGCTGAAGAAGAATTTGGAATCCAGTTGCGTGCGTCTTTGGTTCCTGTGGCCTTGGTGCGAGAAGCTGGGCGAGATGTCTGTGTTGCGCGCTTTTCTGTTTCCGATGGCGTGGACTATGCGATGTTCTCAGGTGGCGGTCTGGCCTGGGTTGAGCAGGAAATGAAAGCGGGTGTGCATATTGTTGAACCTGCAGCTCCTGGTGCCCAGCCTGATTTAACGGGCTTGTCCTGCCGCTGGTCCAACGCGCCCGCTCAGAACGGACAGATTCTTTCCCTTGTTGCCCAGCCGACCAAGCGGGCAAGTGAACGTGATTTTGCCGATCTCGCACATCGTGTGGTTTCTATTTCAGAAGGCTTGTTACGCTCGGGGCACCCTGTCCCACTTGGGGGGCCGGGTGTTCGTTGGCCGCCGCCGGGGTTGGACCTAGATGCGCACGTGTCACGAACGGGCAAGAATCTGACCGTACAAAAGGCAAAACTTTTGGGGCAGAATCTGTTGATCTGGTTGCTGTTTAAGACAGGCGTGAACCTTGGGTCGTTTGATCCGAATCATTATGCAGCGATGGTTAGCAATAATGCTGATTTCCGAAAATTTGATGATGGTTTGAAAATGACATTGGATTGTGATCCGAACACACGGGTTCAGATCGAGCAGATTTTGGAAGAGGCGCGTATGTGCGGTAAAATCAAATACGGCTTGTTCGCGCAAGACGAGGCGATGGTGACGTGTATTGTTCCATCAGCTGTGCGCGACGATCACGTCCATTTTATCGATGGTGCTGCGGGCGGCTACACGCAGGCAGCCGCCCAGATCAAAGGTTAAAACTGACCCGTAACCGGGGGCGTCAAGCAAGCCCACCTGCGATTTCGGTGATCACGTCATAGGCCATCATCACATCCTGCTCAGTCGCTTCGAAGTGGCCGGCTTGGAACCGAATGACTAAATCCCCATCAACGCGGGTCTGTGTTAGATAAATGCGCCCGTCATCATTGATCGCATCGACCAAGCGTTGGTTTAGCGCGTCCAGATCGTCGGCGCCCTTAGGGGCATAGCGAAAGGTGAACAGGGACCACATCGGGATCGTCACAATTTCAAAGTCAGGGGTTTGTGCGAGCTTATCGTGCAGCGCAACGGACCAGTTCACATGATTGCGAAGGCGATCCCTTAACCCTTCAAGGCCATAGGTGCGGATCACGAACCAAATTTTGAGCGCTCGGAACCGGCGCCCCAAAGGCACGGACCATTCGGAATAGTTGATAATCCCGTCTTTGCCGTGGGTCTTTAGGTATTCTGGTTTGATCGCCAAGGTCCGCACCAAATCATCGGGGCTGCGCAGAAAATGTGCACAACAGTCGAATTGAACCCCAAGCCATTTGTGTGGATTGAAGACGATACTGTCTGCCCGTTCGATCCCGGGCCAATAGTGACGGAATTCAGGGCAGATCATCGCCGATCCAGCCCATGCAGCGTCCACGTGGGTATAAAGCCCGTATTTCTCTGCAACATCCAAACACTCGGCAACGGGATCGGTGGCGCCTGTTCCGGTACCGCCAACGCACAGGATGACACCCGCAGGTGTTAGACCTGCCGCAATGTCAGTTTTGATTGCGGCTTCTAGGGCAACGGGATCCATCCCGCGCCAATCGCCTTGAATTGGAATGCGGATCAAATTGTCTTGCCCGATGCCCGCAACCCAGATGGCACGATCAACCGAGGTGTGTACCTCGGAAGAGCAATAGATCCGCAAGGGGGTCTGACCCGGAAGCCCTTGGGTGTTGCCCGTCCAGTTGAGCGCTTTTTCTCGCATAGTCAGGACTGCCGCCAACGTGGCTGATGATGCGCTATCCTGGATGACTCCCTCGTACTCAGACGGCAGATCGAGCGCTTGGCGCAACCAATCCATCATCCGGGTTTCCATCTCGGTGGCGGCTGGCGAGGTTTGCCACAACATGCACTGGGGCGCGATGGCCGACGACAAAAACTCTGCCAAGACCGAAGGCGCGGAGGCATTGGAGTTGAAGTAGGCAAAGAACCGTGGGTGTTGCCAATGTGTAATGCCGGGCATGACGATGTTTTCGAAATCCTCAAAGATATCTTCCATCGCTTGCGGCGTTTCAGGCGGCGTTTCGGGCAAAGCATTGAAAACCTCACCGGGTTCAGTGCGCGCGCGAACAGGGCGGTCCCCGACGGTCAGGTGATAATCTTGGGTCCAATCAGCAACCTTGCGACCCCAATCGGCAAACTCATTCCATTTCATGTCGTTCTCCTTGGGATGTGACGTGTGATCGTGCAGATTCGGCGATGACCTTGAGTGGATCAGAACGCAATGGGTCTGCATCGGTACATGTTTTGTTTGGGCTAAATATGATCTCGGATCGTTCCGATTTTGGGCGATAGCTCGGGGTCGATATCGCGCATTTCCAGCGACAGGGCGATCGAGTGTTGTTCCATTGCGGGTGCAAGATGTGCCTTGGCGACTTGGAACAGATGGGCCGTGGCCTTTTTCCGGGTTTCCAGATCACGCCCTGCGCGCAATCTAACCGAAATATCCAAATAGGCGTGCTTTGGGTCGCCGTCCGCGATGGAGACGTAATCAGCCCGCATGGCCCGAACCCGAATACCCGGCATTGGGAATACGCCCGTTTCAATCGCGGCTTTGCGCAACACGTCACACAGCATCGGGATGCTGGTGAGTTCTTCGAGATTGGCAGAGTAGTCCAGCATGAAGTGCGGCAAGCGGCTCACCTTTGGTCAATATAGTTAACATGTGAAATAAAGGCATCCCGATCACAAAGTCAATATTGATGGTGGGAACCGGTAACATTCTTGGGAAAGGAATAGTCAGGGTAGGTCTGGACATTGGCTGCAAGCCTCGCATGACTAAGGCATGCACCAGGGTGCAAGTGACACCGAACCAAAGGAGCTAAAATGCGTGGGACGCAGGATATTCAAACCGTTGGTATCGTTGGCGGGGGCATAATCGGTCTCAGCTGGGCCAGCTTGTTTTCGGCCTTTGGGTTTCAAACCCATGTCTATGATCCTAATCCGATGGTGTCCGCTGATATCGGGCCGTTTGTTCGCGATGCTTGGGCTATCATGGCGGAGTTGGAGCTTGGAACTGTTTCGGACCCAGAATTACCCAGATTCTCTTCCGACTTAGCGTCATTAAATATAGTCGATTTCGTTCAGGAAAATGGCCCGGACCGAATCGAAATCAAGCAACAAACGATTCAATCGCTTGAGCAGGTTGTGCGGCCTGACGTGATCATAGCGTCGAGCACGTCTTCGTTGTTGGCGTCTGATATTCAACGCGGGGCTCGCCATGCTGAGCGTATTCTTGTCGCCCACCCAATGAATCCGCCCCACATGGTGCCGATGGTTGAACTGGTTGCAGGAAAACTGACCGCGCCAGAAATCATAGATCGCGCCGAAGCCCTGTATCAGCGCATTGAGCGGGTTACGGTAAGGGTGAAAAAGGAAGTCGTTGGCCATCTAGCGAACCGGCTTACATCCGCACTGTATCGCGAGGCCGTTCATATTGCCGCCGAAGGTATAGCGGACGTCGAAGATATCGACCGTGCCATTTCCTATGGGCCGGGCATGCGCTGGGCGTTGATGGGGCCGCATCTGACTTATCATCTGGGCGGGGGTAAAGGCGGCTATAGACACTATTTGGATCACCTTGGTGCCACACAAGAGGCGCGGTGGCAGGAGCATGGCACACCCGAACTAACAGAAGCCGTCAAAAACATGTTGGTTGCAGGAGTTGATCGCGAACTGGAAAGCCAAGATGAAGCGACTTTGGTCAAACGTCGGGATGCGGCTTTGGCGCAAGTGTTCAAGGTTAAAAAGACCTGGGGATTTTGAGGGGAGGAAATCCGCCAGAGACAAGGGGGGTCGTCTCTGGCGGAACGGCCAGGTGGGTGTAGCTGCTGTACCTGGCCTTCAGCTCATCCGCCGGGGCCAATTCCCAGCGTGACTTGCTTTTGAAGCAAGGCCTTTTTCCAAATGATCAGACGTCGCGGTATTAACCAGCTGGGGACCCGGGGGCGGATCTGTCGGTCGGAGCATTAAGGTATCAGGCCCTAAGTAAGATAAGGGGGAACTAGTGTTCGGTGTGCAAGCGTCAATGGAGACAATGCGGTTTGCGTGTTAAAAGTGCGCAAATTTCCGCTTATGCAACCAATGGTTGCTGGCGATAGTCTGCCAATTTGAACAAATCTTTCGGGATTTCATCGTGCATTGGCTTCCTGATTGACGATGAAATCTTGGGGAAAGTGCCGTCTCAACGTCGGTTTCAACGGGAGATGGGTAACCGCGAATCGGCTAGGTATGTATTCTGCAGGTCCAATCCAGACAGCAATGTGACGCGCAACAAGGTGATGACGGGCGATGTGGTGACCCGTTCACAGGCGTTGGTTTTGTCGCTATCTCTCGTTTGTGTGGAAGCAAGGGTTTGTTAGACAGGCGGCCTTTGTTTGATCGCAACACGATAAAATCGGCAACTATGAGGAGCGTTCGCAATGAGCGACAGCTTGTTTTCTCTACCCTTGACCCCGGGAATTCCAGTTAATGGCGAGACGGGAACCTACCCGATTGGTCGGATATTTTGCGTCGGGCGTAACTATGCTGCGCATGCCGCTGAGATGGGGCATGAGGTGGATCGCGAGGCTCCATTCTATTTCACCAAGTCTGCGGCCAATGCGGTGCTGACCGGGGCAGAGGTTGCTTACCCACCGGGGACTGAAAATTTTCACTATGAAATGGAACTGGCATTGGCGATCGGTAAGCCGGTATTCCAGGCAACCCAGTCTGAGGCATGGGAGGCAGTCTACGCGTATGGTTGTGCATTGGATATGACCCGGCGAGACCTGCAAATTCGGGAACGCAACAAGCAACGGCCTTGGGATTTGGGCAAAGACGTCGAAAATGCCGCTGTCTTTGCACCGCTCACTAAGGTCACGGATTGGTCGCCAGATGATGGGAAGCGCATTCATTTATCGGTAAATAAGGAGACCCGGCAGAACGCAACGTTGGCGGAATTGATCTGGAAGATCGACGAAATTATCTGCCACCTGTCAAAATACTATCATCTGCGACCCGGTGACCTGATTATGACCGGCACACCCGCAGGTGTCGGTCCCGTGGTAGCTGGCGATGAGATCACAGGCGGCATAGACGGGTTGGACCCGATCCAATTGTCATTGACCGCTGCTGAATAACCTTAACAACCAGTCCAGCCAAAGCGTCTTTGGCTGAACTGGTTTGATATACGTGACCGCAAAGGGATGTTGAAATGCGGCTCACTCTAACTTCGTCTGCCAATCTTGAGAGAGGGAGCTTGCGTCTTGTACGGGTTCAGTTGCAGTCTCGACAGGTAAGACGTGTAAGCAATATATTGCATTGATGCTGGAAGTTTGCATTATAATGCCAACACGAGGGATTAGAGGGAGGAACCACATGACTTATCGCAGAAAGCTTTTGGGCTTGATTGGTGGGGCTGCAGTCGCGGCTATGGCCACCGGTTTCGGAACAACTTCGGCGCTGGCGCAAGAGGTTACGCTGAAACTTCACCAGTTTCTGCCTGCACAGGCGAACGTGCCAAAACTGGTGCTAGATGTCTGGGCGGACAATGTTGAAAAAGATTCGGGTGGCCGGATCAAGGTCGAGCGCTATCCCTCGATGCAATTGGGCGGCAAGCCACCAGAGCTGATGGACCAAGCCATTGATGGCGTTGCGGACATCGTTTGGACTGTTGTTGGCTATACACCTGGCCGTTTCCCCAGCACAGAAGTGTTCGAGCTTCCGTTCATGATGACCGATGCCCGTGCAGTGAGCCGTGCGTATTGGGAAATGTTTGAAAAGCACATGAAAGACACCGAGTTCAAGGATGTGCACATTCTTGGCACATGGGTGCACGGTCCCGGCATGATCCACACGGCTGATCCAGTGGAAACACCGGCTGATCTGCAAGGCATGAAAATCCGTGGTGGATCTCGATCCGTCAATTCGTTGCTAACGAAACTGGGCGCCACCCCGGTTGGTATGCCTGTGCCCGCTGTGCCTGAGGGTCTGTCCAAAGGTGTGATCGACGGCACAACCATTCCTTGGGAAGTCACCGCCGCGTTGAAGGTTCCTGAACTGGTTGAAAACCACACCGAATTCGAAGGTCGCGCGCTTTATACGCTGACGTTTGTTCTGGCGATGAACAAAGCCAAATATGAAAGCCTGCCTGACGATCTGAAAAAGGTTGTGGATGACAATTCGGGTCTGGAGTTCTCGGTTTTTGCCGGTGGCACGCAGGCGGACGCAGATGGCCCCGCACGTGAACAGGCCGAGGATCTTGGCAACAACATCATCACCGTGGATGCGGCTGGTGTCGAAGAATGGCGCACGCTGGCGCAGCCGATTTATGACGAGTGGATCGCTGATATGGCATCCAAGGGCAAAGACGGTCAGGCTTTGATCGATGAGGCCCGTATGCTGATCGAAAAGTATTCGCAGTAAACACATTGGCCGTGGCGGTCCAATTCGCCACGGCACTTTTTCCAGAAAGACACTTGACTGATGCACAAGCTGATGATGGGGCTGGCGCGAACGCTGGCCATCGTTGGCGGGATCGTTCTAAGCGCACTGATCCTGCTGACCTGCGTATCCATCCTGGGCCGTTTGCTGAACGGCTTTTTCCACGGTGATTTCATGGAAAGCGTTGCCCCCGGCTTTGCCTCTTGGGCCATCGGGATTGGGATTGGTCCTGTGAATGGGGATTTTGAGCTTGTCGAAGCTGGTGTCGCCTTTGCCATCTTTTGCTTTTTGCCACTGTGTCAAATCACGGCGGGCCATGCTTCAGTCGATATCCTCGCGAATAGTTTCCCCGCGGTTGTGAACCGGTTCCTACGTATGGTGATCGAGATCGTCTTTGCAGCTGTCCTATTGCTGATCATGTGGAAGCTGTTTGATGGGATGATGAGCAAACGTTCCTACGGCGAAACTACGTTCCTTTTGCAGTTCCCGATTTGGTGGGCCTATGCACTCAGCTTTGTTGCGTCTTTAGCGGCGGCTATTGTTGGTGTGCATATGGCGGGTGTCCGTATTATCGAGTTTCTGACCGGGCGTGTTCTGGTCTGGGATGGCACGGAGGCAAGCCATTGAGCACGTTAGAGATTGGGATTGCGTCGTTTCCGGCGTTGATGGTGCTTATCTTTTTACGGGTACCGATTGGGCTTGCAATGTTTGTTGTAGGTCTGGTTGGGTTGATCTGGGTGACGGACGGGACGCAGGTCGCCTTTGGGCGGCTCAAGAGCGAAACCTATTCGACCTTTTCCAGCTATTCGCTGACCATAGTGCCAATGTTCCTGTTGATGGGGCATTTCGCGACCTTGGGCGGCATGTCGAATGCCCTGTTCAAAGCCGCAGAAAGCTGGCTTGGGCATCGCAAAGGCGGGGTGGCTATGGCCTCGATCGGGGCGTGTGCTGGTTTTGGTGCGATTTGTGGATCGTCATTGGCAACGGCTGCCACGATGGGGCGCGTCGCTTTGCCCGAACTTAAGCAATACGGCTATGCGGGCGGGTTTTCGACTGCCACACTGGCCGCGGGTGGAACCCTTGGTATTCTGATCCCTCCGTCAGTGGTTTTGGTGATCTATGCCATTTTGACAGAACAAAATATCGCCAAGCTGTTTTTGGCGGCGTTCATTCCCGGATTGCTTGCGGCATTGGGCTATGTTCTGGCAATTTCTTTGTATGTTCGTCTCTATCCAGAAAGCGCGGGCACGCGGCCTGCTGTCCCCTATGCGGAGCGCTTTGCCGCTATGATACAGGTTTGGCCGGTGCTGCTGGTGTTTGGCTTGGTTGTGGGGGGCATCTACCTGGGTTGGTTCACTCCAACCGAAGGGGCCGCTGTTGGCGCCTTTGGCACAGCTGTAATCGCTTTTTTCAACGGTGGACTAACGCGCGCAACACTGGTGGAAAGCTTTACCGTGACGGCGCGTTCTACCGCGATGATCTTCTTTATCGTTTTGGGTGCCGGGTTCTATAACGGTTTTCTTGCGCTGACGCAGGTCCCTCAAGAACTCTCCAGCTTTGTGGTGGCGCAAGGGTTCAGCCCGTGGGTCGTCTTGGCCCTGATCCTGTGTTTCTACCTTGTTTTTGGCTGCCTAATGGACAGCCTTAGTATGATCCTGTTGACGATACCGATCTTTTTCCCGGTGATTTCGGCAATGGATTTTGATCTGATCAATCTTGCTGCAATGCAGGCAGATGCTGCGCGCGAGGTGCTGGCCAATGGGGTGCCTGAGGGCATGGCGGCTGAAACACTAGCGTCGATCAAGGATGCAATTGCTACGGGTACAGAGCTTACCCGCGCCGAGATGAAAGAGCTGGGTATTCGGGTCACCAAAGGTATGGCGAACCGGATGGAGGCTGAGCACGTTGCGATCTGGTTCGGCATTCTGGTTCTGATTGTTGTCGAAGTTGGTCTTATCACCCCTCCAGTCGGGATGAACCTGTTCATCATCAACGCGATGGATCGTACGACTCCTATGGTTGAAACGTACAAAGCGGTCATGTTCTTTGTTGGGTCCGACATTGTCCGGGTGATCATTCTTGTCGCCTTTCCGGCGATCACGCTGTTTCTATTGCCGGGGTAGGACCTCTGCCGCTCCGGTCTCTGACACTCCGCATCCCATCTCTTGGGGTGCGGTCGCTTAGCGAGGTGCAAAGATGGATTACGTACGCCACAACGTCCTGCGCGAGGATGGCCCCAAGGGGGAGATTTTTCTGCGCTCGGGATATGAAGCCAGTGCGCCTGTTTCCAAAACTACGGATTGGTTACATCATTGGGCCTCTGAGCGTCCGAATGCTATCTTTCTGGCAGAGCGCAGCGGACCGGTTTGGCGTGAGGTGCATTATGGCGAGGCGTTGGAACGGGTTCGCGCCTTGGCAGCCGGATTGGTCGCGCGAGGAATGGGGCCGGATACCCGGATTTTGATCCTGTCTGGCAATGGAATAGACCACGGATTGCTAAGTCTTGCCGCGCAATACGTCGGGGTTCCAACGGTTCCAGTGGCCGAGCCCTATTCGTTGGTGCCAGACGCGCAGGTGCAGTTGAAATACATTCTTGAACTGATCGAGCCGACCATGGTGTTTGCCGAAGACGGTGCGAAATTCGCGTCTGCTCTTGCGTTGGACGAAATGCAGGGGCGTGAAATCGTTGTCAGTCAGAATGCCGCGCCCGGAATGACGCAGCTTTCGGATCTAACGAAAGAGCGGGCAGAGATTGATCCGGTTGCAGCCAAAGTCGGGCCAGAAACCGTAGCTAAGATCCTTATGACGTCTGGGTCGACGTCGAATCCGAAGGGTGTGCTGACGAGCCAACGCATGATGTGTACTAATCAGGCAATGTATGGGGATGCACTGCCCGCTCTGACTGCTCGCCCCCCTGTTATTGTTGATTGGTTGCCGTGGAACCATGTTTTTGGTGGGTCGTTCAGTTTCAACCAAATGCTGGCCTTTGGTGGGTCGCTTTATATTGATGGGGGCAAACCAGCACCTGCGTTGATCGGGCAAACGATCGAGAACCTAAAAATGGTGCCGTCAAACTTGGCCTACAATGTTCCGGTTGGCTTTGCTCTGTTGCGGGACGCGATGCGTGAGGATGCGGAATTACGGGCCAAGTTCTTTGCGGATCTTGATCTTATCTTTTACGCCGGAGCCTCGTTGCCGCGCGATGTTTGGGATGATTTGCGTGCGATGTGTTTGGCTGAACGAGGTGATTTGCCGTTGGTGACAACGTGCTGGGGGCTCACTGAAACTGCACCAGCATGTATTTTTCAGCATGGACCTTTGGAGGAACCCGGCGTTGTCGGTGTTCCGCTGACCGGTACTGTGGTGAAGTTGGTGCCTGAGGATCTGCCGCGCTTTGAGGTGCGCGTTAAAGGCCCGAATGTGTTTTCCGGTTATTACAAGGATCCGGAAAAAACAGTCGACGCCTTTGACGGCGAGGGGTATTTTTGCACGGGCGATGCCATGACGTTGGTCGATCCTGATGACATGTCCAAAGGCTTGCGATTTGACGGGCGAATTTCTGAAGATTTCAAGCTGTCCACGGGCATCTGGGTTCGCGCCGCATCCTTGCGATTGGAAATTTTGGTGGCTTTGGCGTCTTTGGCGGCGGACGTTGTTATCACAGGGGCTGATCGCGACGAAGTTGGGGTTTTGATTTTCCCTACGCCTGCCGTGACAGAAAAGCTAACAGCGGATGAGGGCATTCTATTACCGGAAGAATTTGAGATTGAGATAGCAAGTCGATTGGCAAAACTGTCCGCGGGCAAGGGTTCCTCGGCGCGTATCACACGTGCTATTATTTTGGCCGAGCCGCCTTCGATGGCAGAAGGTGAAATTACTGCCAAGGGCAATCTCAATTTCCGCAAACTATTAAGTAGACGGGCTGATATCCTGACGCGCCTTTATGCGGGGGCTGCTACAGGAATAATAATTGTGCGATAAAATGCATATTTCAAGAAAAGATGTGCGCAATATGTTGCATATTGCGGCT
Organism: Phaeobacter sp. NW0010-22; assembly: GCF_040365955.1. Lineage (NCBI taxonomy): Bacteria > Pseudomonadati > Pseudomonadota > Alphaproteobacteria > Rhodobacterales > Roseobacteraceae > Phaeobacter > Phaeobacter sp. NW0010-22. The sequence continues at coordinate 291,929 of NZ_BAABWT010000002.1, read as the reverse complement.
AACGATGCATTATTACGCACATATTAGAGAGGTGTGTGGCGCCGGTTAGGAGGACCGCCTGCGCACCGCTCAAGCCAATCACGCCGGGGAGGGGTAGATGAGCGGAAACGCAGCACACTATTTTGTGGATCGCCATGTGGAGCAAGGCCGTGAGGATCGCGCGGCTTTTCGCGAAGCGGCTGGCGCAAAACGGTCACTGACCTATGGTACATTGGCGCAAAAAACGGGCCAGGTTGCCTCGGCTTTGGTGCGGGCGGGGATTCCGCGAGAAGCACGCGCCGTGATGTTGGTTTTGGACCAGATCGAGTTTCCCCAGATCTTTTGGGGATGTCTTAAGGCTGGTGTTATTCCGGTACCGTTGAACACGTTGCTGGCGACCTCGGTCTATGACGCGATTTTACAAGACAGTCGCGCAACGTGCTTGTTTGTCTCAGAGGAACTTTGGCCGGTTGTCGAATCTGCGGCTCGCGCCGCCTCGCATCTCACGCATGTCGTTGTGATCGGAGACGCCCCCGAAGGAACCGATAGCTTTGGCGATTTTGTGCAGGGGTGCGAACCGTCGCAAACTGTCGAGGCATCGGAAGATGATGTTGCGTTCTGGCTCTATTCCTCGGGCTCGACGGGTCAACCCAAAGGCGTGCGTCATGTTCACGGCAGCCTGCAGGCGACATCGGACACCTATGGTGCGCAGGTTTTGCAGATCGAACCGGATGATGTTGTTTATTCCGCTGCCAAATTGTTCTTTGCCTATGGCATGGGCAACGGCATGACTTTCCCGATGTCTGTAGGGGCAGAGGCGGTGCTGTTCAACGGCCGCCCCACGCCGGATATGACGGTTCAAATCCTGAAAGATGAACGTCCAAGTTTGTTTTGTGGTGTGCCCACCCTCTATGCCGCGACAGTCGCGTTGCTAGAGCAGGGGACGGTGCCGGACACTAATCTGCGACGCTGTATTTCAGCGGGCGAGGCGCTGCCCGAAGACATTGGCAACGCATGGCAGAAACTGACGGGCACGGATATTCTGGATGGCGTTGGGTCGACCGAAATGTTGCATATCTTCCTGTCGAATGCGCCTGGTGATGTAGCCTATGGCACGTCCGGGCGCCCCGTGCCCGGATACGAGGTACGTTTGGTCGACGAAAATGGTGCAGAGGTTCCTGTTGGCGGGATTGGTGAGTTGTTGGTGCGTGGGGCCTCGGCGGCTGATGGGTATTGGAACAAACGTGATAAGAGCCGGGCAACATTCGAAGGTGAGTGGACCCGGACGGGCGATAAATACGAGCTGACGCCAGAGGGGCGGTACATCTACTGTGGGCGCACGGATGACATGTTCAAGGTATCAGGAATCTGGGTGTCCCCGTTTGAGGTGGAGCAGGCGCTGGTATCGCATCCATCGGTTCTGGAGGCTGCGGTCGTGGCCGTGCGTGACGATCAGGGATTGGAAAAACCCAAGGCTTATATCGTGCTGAAACAAGAGTTGACCAACGGGCTAGCAGACGAGCTGAAAGAGTTCGTCAAAGAGAAGGTGGGCAAATGGAAATACCCCCGCTGGATCGAATTTGTTGAAGATCTACCAAAAACAGCGACCGGCAAAATTCAACGGTTCAAATTGCGGGAGCAGACGTGATGATTGAGTGGAGCGAAACCCCAAGGCAACAGATGCAGATGAACGGTGTGGCCTTGGAATACGCCTGCTACGGGCCGGACCCCAGCGCGGCGGCGACGATCGTGATGCTGCACGAGGGGTTAGGTTGCGTGGCGCTGTGGCGGGATTTTCCGGCATTGGTGGCGAAACGTACTGGTTTGGGGGTGCTGGTTTATTCCCGTCAGGGGTACGGGCAATCTGATCCTGTTACTTTACCGCGCCCGCTGGATTTTCAAACGCGCGAGGCGCTGGATGTACTGCCGCATCTTCTCGACCAAGCAGGCATCGAGCGGTGTATTCTGTTTGGTCATTCCGATGGGGCCACCATCGCTGCGATTTATGCCGGTAGTGTTGAAGATCGTCGCGTGCGCGGTCTCATTTTGGCTGCACCGCATTTTTTCACCGAAGAGTCTGGTTTGGCTGAAATCGCCCGCGCAGGGGAGGCTTTTGCGCAATCTGGTATGCAAGAGAAGATGGCGAAATATCATCGCGATCCGGTTGGGGCCTTTCGGGGGTGGTGTGATGTGTGGCTGGATCCGGGTTTCAAGGATTGGAACGTGGCTGAGGTAATTGATTACATCCGCGTGCCGATCTTGGCGATTCAGGGGTACGGGGATCAGTACGGTACAATGGCGCAGCTCGATGAAATCTCTGATCGGGCCTATTGCCCGGTGGATCGACTCGAAATGGATTGTCGGCATGCCCCGCATCAAGAGTGCCCTGATCAGACATTGGGGGATATCGCAGAATACTGCGCCCGTCTTGAACGTATTGAGCATGCTGAAGTGGTTCCGGCGTAAAAATTAGTGCATTATAATGCAACAATTTACACCCATATTAACTTACATATCAAAATGATGTGCATTATTTTGCTAACTTGTGCTTGTTCTGCATGATTTGTTGTATTAAGTTGCACATCGAAACGCAAACGTGGAGCCTGGCATGTCCTCAATTATCGACTTTCAGACAGACCCCTCAAAATACCGCCACTGGAAGGTGGAGTACGACGGTGAGATCGCAAATCTGTTCATGGATGTGGATGAAACCGCTGGGTTATTTCCGGGGTATGAGCTCAAGTTGAACTCTTATGATCTGGGGGTGGATATCGAGCTGGCCGATGTGGTGCAGCGGATGCGATTCGAGCACCCAGAAGTCAAAGTGGTGGTAATGCGGTCGGCCAAGGACAAGGTGTTCTGCGCTGGGGCAAACATTCGGATGTTGGGCGGTGCCAGTCACGCGCACAAAGTCAATTTTTGTAAATTCACCAATGAGACTCGCAACACGTTCGAAGCCGCCGAGGCGGACTCGGGGCAGAATTATATTGCTGCAGTCAAAGGGGCATGTGCGGGCGGTGGGTACGAACTTGCACTGGCCTGCAATCATATCATGCTGACCAACGATTCAACCTCTTCAGTGGCATTGCCTGAGGTGCCATTGCTTGCGGTTTTGCCCGGAACGGGCGGTCTGACCCGGGTGACCGACAAACGTAAAGTCCGCCGGGATCTAGCGGATGTTTTCTGTTCCGTCGAGGAAGGTGTCAAAGGTCAACGCGCAGTGGATTGGCGGCTGGTGGATGAGGTGTTCGCGAATTCCAAATTCGATGCCTCGGTTCAAGAGCGGGCCCAGGCATTTGCGGCCTCTTCGACCAAAGTTACCTCAGAGCAGGGTGTCGAGCTTTCACCGCTAAATCGTAGCTTTGCAGAGGACGGATCGGTCACCTATTCGACTGTTGAGGTCGCGCTGGATCGTGCCGAAGGGCGCGCAACCATCACGATCAATGGCCCAGAAGAAGATGCGCCCGCATCGATGCAGGCGCTGACCGAACAGGGTGCTCAGGCTTACATGCTCCGCTTAGCGCGGGAATTGGATGACGCGATCTTGCATCTGCGTTTGAATGAGCGCGAATTGGGGTTGGTTGTTTTCCGTACTCAGGGGGATGCGGAAAAGCTGATCGCGCACGAGGCGCTGTTGACGGACAACGCAGACCATTGGTTGGCGAATGAGATCCTGAAATACTGGAAACGAGTGTTGAAGCGGGTCGACATGACATCGCGATCGCTGGTGGCATTGGTTGAACACGGATCGTGTTTTGCAGGTGTTCTTGCCGAACTTTTGTGGTCGGTCGATCGATCCTACATGATGTTGGAGGAATTCGAGGGCGACAATCGTCCGCTTGCGGCGGTGACACTGACCAACAGCAATTTTGGCACCTTCCCAATGGGAAATGATCTGACCCGCCTGCAAACCCGGTTTTTAGGTGCGCCCGAAGCGGTTGAGACTGCGCGGGGGCGGGTTGGTGAACCGCTTGAGGCAGACGCCGCCGAAGCGCTTGGCCTGATCACATATGCCTTTGATGACATTGATTGGGAGGACGAAGTGCGTCTCTTCATGGAAGAGCGCGCCAGCTTTTCGCCGGATGCGATGACAGGGATGGAAGCGAACCTGCGGTTTGCAGGACCTGAAACGATGGAGACTCGCATTTTTGGACGGCTAACCGCATGGCAGAACTGGATTTTCCAGCGCCCGAATGCAGTTGGCGAAGAAGGTGCCTTGCAGCGCTACGGCACTGGGGTGCGCGGCGAATACAACATGGAACGAGTTTGACGGGGACTGGATCATCAGTCGCAGGGGAGGAATGAAATGCTTGATCTGATTAATGTGAGCTATGATACGCAGATCCCAAACAATGTGGGTCTGAGCCAGGACAAGAAGGTGCTGAAAGCGCTGGAGAAATGGCACCCGGGATACATCAATTGGTGGAACGACCTGATCCCGCAGAATTTTCAGGAAAGCATGGTGTATCTGCGCACTGCGGTTTCGGTTGATCCCAAGGGCTGGGCCAAATTCGACTATGTGAAAATGCCAGAATACCGTTGGGGTGTCCTGTTGGCGCCGCAGGTCGAGGGGCGCACCATTCCTTGTGGTGAACATTACGGCGAACCCGCTTGGCAGGAAGTTCCGGGTGAATACCGCAATTTGATGAAGCGCTTGATCGTTATTCAGGGCGATACAGAACCTGGTTCGGTTGAACAGCAGCGCTTTTTGGGTCTGACGGCACCTTCACTTTATGACATGCGCAACCTGTTTCAAGTGAATGTCGAAGAAGGTCGGCACCTGTGGGCGATGGTCTATCTGCTGCAGAAATACTTTGGTCGCGATGGGCGCGAAGAGGCGAATGACCTGTTGGTCCGCTCGTCGGGTTCCGAAGAAGCCCCCCGGATGTTGGGCGCATTCAACGAAGAAACGCCGGATTGGCTGTCGTTCTTCATGTTCACCTATTTCACCGACCGTGATGGTAAGATGCAGTTAGAAAGCTTGGCCCAATCCGGGTTCGATCCGCTGAGCCGCACTTGCCGGTTCATGCTGACCGAAGAAGCGCATCACATGTTCGTGGGCGAAACGGGTGTCGGACGGACCATTCAGGCCACCTGCGATGCGATGAACAAAGCGGGAATTACCGACCCCTATGACATCAATAAGATCCGGGATCTGGGTGTGATTGATCTGCCCACGATTCAGAAGAAGTTGAACCTGCACTATACCCTGTCATTGGATCTGTTCGGGCAAGAGGTCTCGACCAACGCGGCCAATGCCTTCAACTCGGGCATCAAGGGTCGGTTTATGGAGATGCGGATCAAGGATGATCACAAGCTGAGCAATGACACCTACATGGTGCGCAATGTTAAGGGCGGCGCGATCGTCTCGGAAGAGGTGCCAGCCCTGACAGCGATTAACATGCGTCTGCGCGATGATTATGTCAAAGACGCTGCCGGCGGTGTCGGGCGTTGGAATAAACTCATCAGCAAGCACGGGATCGAATTTGCCATGACCCTGCCGCACGAAGGGTTCCATCGCAAAATCGGAGTCTTTTCCGCGGTTAACGTAAATCCCGACGGGGATATCATCCCGCAAGAGGAATGGGATGCCAAATCAAAGGACTGGTTGCCGACCAAAGCGGATGGTGACTTTATTCAATCCTTGATGAAGCCATGCTTTGAACCGGGTAAATACGCCAGCTGGATTTCCCCACCTAAAGTTGGGATCGACAACAAGCCTGGCGATTTTGAATACGTTCAGCTTCATATGGCATAATGAGGAGGGCGGGTTTTACCCGCCCCGTTCTAAAAGGGAGAGGATCATGGAAATTCAGCGTGGCATCGCCACAGCCCCCCGAACAACACAGGTGGGTCAGGACATTGCAAATCTCAGTGGCCCTTGCGTTGGGTGTACGGAATGCAAGGGCGTGTGTCTTGAGTTGATCGAGGCGCTGACCTTGCCTGATATCTTGTTGCGCCGGGATCGGAACACATGACCAAACCTTTTAAACAGCATCTGATCGATCCTGAAATTTGCATTCGGTGTTACACCTGCGAAATGACGTGTTCAGCTGGAGCAATTGAACATGACGACATGAATGTGGTGGTGGATGCCTCGAAATGTAATTTCTGCATGGACTGCATTCCGGTTTGCCCGACCGGATCGATTGACGAATGGCGGGTGGTGACTACGCCCTATGCTGTCGAGGATCAATTGGAGTGGGAGGAGTTGCCAGAACAGGTTGATCTGGCCAGCGAAGACACAGGTCTAGAGGCGCTAGATGATGCGATGGAAGCCTTGTTGGCCGAAGCGCATAGCGGTGCAGGCGGCAAAGCAAGGGCCCCGGCGTCTGCGTCGAAACCCACGATAAACCTTTATACGTTGGGCAAGCCTGCGCAGGCCCGTGTGCAGGGTAATTACCGTCTCACGGATAACGCCAGCGATAGCGATGTGCGCCACATTATTCTGGACCTAGGTGCATTGCCGTTTCCGGTGCTCGAAGGGCAGAGCGTCGGGATCATTCCCCCCGGCACCGATGCCGAAGGCAACGCGCATTTGCCGCGACTGTATTCGGTATCCAGTCCGCGCGATGGGGAACGTCCGAATTTCAACAACCTGTCCCTGACTGTCAAGCGCGAGGAGCAGGGCCTGTGTTCCAACTATGTCTGTGATTTAGCCCCGGGTGATACCGTGCAGGTAACAGGCCCGTTTGGCGCAACCTTCTTGTTGCCATCAGACACGAACGCGCATCTTTTAATGATCTGTACGGGAACCGGATCGGCACCCTTCCGGGGGTTCACGATGCGCCGTCAGCGTGAAAACCCAACGTTGAAAGATACACTGACCCTTGTGTTCGGGGCCCGGCGCCCAGAAGAGTTGCCATATTTCGGTCCACTCGCCAAAGTACCTGACAGCTTCATGAGCAAGCATTTTGCGTTTTCGCGTCAAGACGGAGAGACCAAGCATTACGTTCAGGATAAGCTGCGCGAACAGGCTGAAAAGGTCGGTCAGTTGTTGCAGGATCCCAATGGGCATATCTATATCTGCGGCCTTAAGGCGATGGAGCAGGGAGTAGAAGAGGCACTCAAGGATATTGCACGCGGTATCGGTTTGAATTGGGTCGATGTTCGCGATAAGATGCGCGAAGATGGGCGCTATCACGTAGAGACGTATTAAGCGTTCTGTTTCGTGTCCTCTCTGGCTATTGCAAGATAATGCGCGCGGTGGCCTGATCTATTGTCAGCACCCCGTAAATGCTGTATGATTAGGCATTATTTTGCACAAAGAACGAGCGAAATGGCCGAAATTACCAATTTCCGTGGTGAGAGCACACCAAACAATCCAGCGGATGATGCAGAGGCGTCGGTCAAAGATTTGATCGCTCGTGTCGGTGACCGGGTACGCAAAGCGCGGGAGCGGCGTGGCATTCCGCGCCGTGTCTTGTCGGAAATTTCCGGCGTGTCCCCCAGATACCTTGCGCAACTCGAAGCGGGCGAGGGCAATATCTCGATCGGATTGCTGCAACGCGTTGCGGTTGCACTGGATCACCGGATTGAGTGGCTTGTCGGGGAAGACGACCCATGGACTTCGGATGCGATGCGGGTGGCTGATTTGTTTCGGGTTGCCAACACAGAAGTTCAGCAGACAGTATTGCAAGCTCTGAACCCAGAGCCTGAGCAGGTGATGCGGGCGCAGCGGATTTGTCTGGTCGGCTTACGAGGGGCCGGGAAATCCACCTTGGGGGCTCGCTTGGGAGAAGTCCTTGATGTTCCCTTTGTTGAATTGAATGCAGAGATCGAAGAACAGAGTGGCATGCCAGTGGATGAGGTGATGGCTCTGTACGGTCAAGAAGGATATCGCAAGCTCGAGGCACAGGCGGTGAGCCGTGTGATTGCCACCCATGAAACATTGATCCTTGCAGTGGCTGGCGGCATCGTAGCCGAGCCGGAAACCTATAAGAGCCTGCTGAGCAATTTTCACACCATTTGGCTACGCGCCTCTCCAGCCGAACATATGGATCGAGTGCGCGCGCAAGGGGATGAACGCCCGATGGCAGGCAACCCCGAGGCGATGGAGCAGCTTAAGTCAATTCTGAAAAGCCGTGAGGCGCTCTATGATAAGGCGCGCGCGCAGCTGGATACAGCTGGCCAGACGATTGATGCGTCATTGGAATCGCTTTTGGAATTGGTGAAAGAGCGTGGCTTTGTCACTCAGCAACAGATCCAGTGACAGCCTAGTTTAGCAGTCTGATCCTATTTGGGGTCACACAGCCATTCCGGTCCAAATTCGATGTGGCCCAAACCAATAAAGCGTCGGACACGTTCTAATTCGGCCTCCAATCGTTTGGTCCGTGCGGCTGACCATTTGATCTTTTGTTCTGGCCAGAGGGCACGAACGACAAGGGTATCGCGATCTCGATAGGCTTTCATATCAATACGCCCAACCAATTTGTTCCCTTCAAGCAATGGGAAAACATAATAGCCATAGGTGCGTTTTGGCGCTGGGACGAACACTTCGATGCGATAGTGAAAGCCAAACAATCGTTCGGCCCGTTTGCGATCTCTCAGTGCCGGATCAAAGGGACTAAGCACGCGAATACGGTTCGGCGGAGCAGGGGCGCTGGCCGCACTGTCCAGAACGTTGGGGCGGGCAAAGTGTTTACGCAGACTGCCATCTGCGTTCTCGACCTCAATCTGTTGGATCTCCCCTCGACACTCGGCGGCCGTACACCAAGCGCGGGCTTCGGTGGTAGAAACCGTGTCCCAGAACGCTGCCAGTTCGCCAGAGGTCGCAAACCCCAACCGGTCCAAAGCGGCGTTACACAGCCAATCAATCGTGGGTTCAGCCTCGCAGGGGTGGCCATCGGGACACAGGTGCTGTTCAATCACACGCTCAGTCAGATCGTAGCGTTTTTGGAACCCTTCGCGCCCAATGACGGTCAAGGCCCCGCTGCGCCATAAGTATTCCAGTGCGGTTTTGGACGGATGCCAGTCCCACCAACCCCCAGACCCCTTCTTTTCATCCTTGCCCACATCTGAAGAGCTCACAGGCCCATGTGTCTGAATATGCTGAAGAACAGTTTCATATTGTGCTTCAAACCCGTCTCGCCGCCAATTCCGCCACCGTTTTCGCAGCAGCTCAGCATCGCGTTGAAATCGCAGGTGCCAGTGCGGGTAAAACGACATAGGGATCACGGCCGCATCATGGGTCCAGTGTTCGAACAGGGCTTTGTCTTGCTCATAATGTCGTTTCAAATTCTCAGCACGATAACTGGGGCGCCGGGAAAACAGTATCAAATCATGCGCCCGTGCGACGGTGTTAATGCTGTCGAGCTGCACGAACCCCAGCCGGTGAATAAGAGCGCCGAGGTCGGATCCCTTGGCGGGCCCAGCCGGGCTTTCCGCCAGTGCATGTCGATCCATGAACAGCGCGCGCGCCATGCGATTTTCAAGCCGGGGCAACGTCAACCTGTCAACGCCTTTTCAGCGTGTCGCCATAACTGATTGTGGGGGCTAGGGTTATACGGGTTTCCATGTCGGTATCAGGGTTTTCCAGCTTGGCTGCGATGATTTCGGCGGCTTTTCTGCCAATCTCAATTCGGCAAGCATCCATAGTGGCCAGTTGCCGCGGTAAACCTTGCAACAGTTCAACACCATTGAAGCCAGCCAGCCCAATCTGGCCCGGGATATCAATGCCCTGTTCCAATAAGTACAGCAACCCACCGGCCCCAATCATGTCGTTGGAATAGTAGAGGAAATCCAGTTCCGGGGACCGCTCCAGCATTTCGCGTGTCATCTCGCGCCCTTTGGCCAAAGCGGAACCACCAGAATAAAAGGCGCGATCTTCAATTTCGATACCGTTTTTGGCAAGGGTTTCGGTGAAGCCTTCGAACCGTTTCCGGGCCCTGTGATCAAGCGGCATCTTGGTGCCCAAGAACCCAATGTGTTGATAGCCCGCTTTTAGGATAGCCTGGGCCATTTCGCGCCCGGCGCGACGATGTGAAATGCCAACATTGGCATCAACTGGTTTCCCGTCTGTGTCCATGATTTCAACGACAGGGATGCCAGCCGCATTCAGCATGCTGCGAGCCGCCTCAGTGTGCTCTAAGCCAGCAATGATCACGCCAGAGGGGCGCCAAGACAGCATTTCGTACAGAACTTTTTCTTCTTTTTCAGGGAGATAGTCAGTCACCCCAACAACTGGCTGCAGTTCGGTATCTTCCAAAATCTGATTGATCCCAGTCATCACCTCGGGAAAGACCATGTTGGACAAAGAGGGGATAATCACGGCGACAAGATTGACCCGGTTCGAAGCGAGCGCACCTGCGATTTTATTTGGGACATACCCCAACTCTTTGGCTGCGGCTAAGACACGTGTTCGCGTGGCGTCGGATACATCACCCCTATTACGCAGCACTCTGCTAACGGTCATTTCAGAAACCCCCGACGCTTCAGAGACATCGCGTAGGGTGAGCGGGCGTTTGGTATCAGGCGACAAATCGAACCCTTTATGCTGATCAGCTTTGGGTGATGTTAACGCGAACGAAAGGCAATGCACAACCATGCAGCAAGGGGCAGGATATCTGGTTGGGCTGGAGTAGGACAGCCAATCGCTCTTTCTTGGTGTTTGGCTGGAAGTGTGCTGGATCAACTTGCAAATGGTGAGCCGTGCAGGACTCGAACCTGCTGCCTCCAAATTAGGAATTTGGCGCTCTATCCAGATGAGCTAACGGCCCCCAAATGCTTTTCTTTTTTCTTGGAAGGCTTTGGAAATGTCAACGGCTCTAGCGGTAGGGTGTAAGGTGCTTATTTCAATTCCGCCTAAAGCGGGTTCAACCAAAATAGACAAACTCTGAAATTCCCGAAGATTTGCCGGGGGCGAGGGTGACGCCTCTAATGCGGTGTCCTAAGGATGAAATTTTTGCCGACTAGACGACCGGTCTAATTTAACGTATCAAACGGTATGCAATCTCGTACTGACACCACCAAAGAACATATCCTCGCCACCGGCCAAGGCCTCGTTGCCCAGCGGGGATTTGCGGGTATGGGGCTGAACGAATTACTCAGAACTGCTTCGGTGCCCAAGGGATCATTCTACCACTATTTTGCTTCGAAAGAGGACTTTGGCTGCAAACTTCTCATGCAGTACCTTTCGAAGTACTTGGTCCGGCTGGACGAGATACTGGATGCCGAAGGCCCCGACGCACGCGCGCGGCTAATGCATTATTGGTCTCTTTGGATCAGCTCGCAAACGTCGGGTGATATCTGCACACAATGTTTGATTGTAAAGATTGGCGCCGAAATCTCAGATGTGTCTGATGAGATGCGCAGTATTCTTGAAGAAGGGACCAGCCGAATTGGCGCACGCCTTTCGCAAGCTATTGCCGAAGGCCAGGCGGACAACTCGATTTCCAAAGCGGTGCAAGCGGATTTGCTTGGAACCGCACTGTACGAAATGTGGTTGGGTGCGAGTCTGATGGCGAAACTGTCGCGTACGCGCGACCCGTTTCTGAATGCTCTGGAAACAACCGAGCTTTTGCTGGCCAAGCCCTCCCTAAACCCAAAGGAACAACCTTGAAAGTTTCACACCAAACCAGCGCCACGGCGACAGGTGGGCGTTGGGGAGCCAGCAAACTCGATGACGGAAGCTTTGAAATCAACTCATTGCCTCCGAGCAACAATGAGGAGGGCCTAAACCCCAAGCAGCTTTCTGCACTAGGGTATTGCGCATGTTTTGATAATGCGATGCAACTGGTCGCACACCGTATGGAACTTGCTCTAAGCGCGTGCTCCACAACAGTTGAGAGTGGGATGCAAAAGCTTGAAGGCCGTGGCGTTGGGCTTGAAGCTGGTCCCTACGCAAACATCGCGGGCCTGTCTGAGCCAGAGGCACATTCTGTGCTGAACGCCACGAACAAGGTTTGTTTTTTATTCCAAATCTTTGCACGGCAACGTCGAGGTTGACCTGCAATTTTACACTTCATCCTGAGAAGAGAATTCCATGACACAAGACACTAACAAGAACCGTCAAATCGTACTTGCTAAACGTCCGGTTGGCGCTCCGGATACCAATACCCTGCGCCTTGAAACATCGGACAAGCCAGTTGCGGGCGCAGGTCAAATGTTGCTTCGGACCGAGTATCTTTCACTGGATCCTTACATGCGTGGCCGGATGAATGATTCCAAATCCTATGCCGAGCCGGTTGCAATTGGTGCCCCGATGGTTGGTGGAACTGTCGCGCGCGTTGTTACTTCGGACGTCGAAGGATTTTCTGAAGGCGATTGGGTGCTCAGCTTCAATGGCTGGCAGGACTACGCTGTTTCGGATGGGGCTGGTGTCACCAATATGGGAACCGATCCCGCGCACCCATCTTGGGCGCTTGGCATCATGGGCATGCCCGGGCTTACGGCGTATTGTGGGCTACTTGAAATCGGCGCGCCGAAAGCCGGTGAAACCGTTGTGACGGCCGCTGCAACCGGTCCTGTAGGGGCCACTGTGGGTCAGATCGCCAAGATCAAGGGCTGTCGGGCTGTCGGCATCGCCGGGGGGGCCGAAAAATGTGCCCATGCAGTCAACGAACTTGGTTTTGATGCATGTATTGACCGCAATGCAACGGATTTCGAAGCACAGCTCGCTGCGGCCTGCCCTGATGGCATCGATGTCTACTTTGAGAACGTCGGTGGTGCCGTGCTTGCGGCTGTATTGCCGCTTTTGAACCCGTTTGCACGTGTCCCTCTTTGTGGGTTGGTGTCACAATACAACGCGACCAGCTTGCCCGAAGGACCTGACCGTTCGGGTGCAATGCTGGGCGCTTTTCTAGTGAAAAAAATCAAGGTTGAGGGCTTTATTGTTTGGGACAGTTTCCCCAATCACTATCCACGGTTTGCTAAGGAAATGACCGATTGGATAAAAGAAGGCAAAATCAAGTATCGTGAACAGATGGTCGAAGGTTTGGAGCATGCACCTGATGCATTCAACGGGCTGCTTGAGGGGCGAAATTTTGGCAAGTTGGTCGTTAAAGTCGGTGCATCCTGACCAGCGGACTGTTTTTTCCTCGGGTTACGTGGCTAATTGCGTAATTTCGCCTACCAGTGCGCCCAGGTGACGCCCATCTAGAACAAGACCGAACCGGGGCGATAGAGGCTGCGGTTCGGTCAGCCAAATAGGCGGTCGCTGTCGGGCTCAATTGCAGACACCCCGGCTGCCAACTCAGAACGTGGATGCGCGGATACCGCAGGTCGTGGCTTGCCTGATTGGCGAGCAGGCGCTGGAAATTCAATTGCAAACGGGAGAGAGACGGATGGCGGACTTTAAGGGTGGAACAATTCGAACGCGTGATGATCTTGAACGGTTTGAAGCTGAAATGACGCTTGATCAGCGCTTGCCAGAGCGCAGTATTTTGGATGTATTCAGAGTCAGTGCCGCGCAGCATCCAACTTCTACCGCGATCACCATGTTGATGACCGGAGCCGAAGACGAACACCCACGCCGGGTAAACTATGGCCAGTTGCTTGGGTTGATCCAAAGTGCTGCAAATGTGTTTTCCTCGCTGGGCGGTCCCGCGCCGGGCGTAGCCTACATGCTGCCGACCCTGATCGAAACCTATGTGGCGCTGTGGGGTGCCGAAACCGCCGGTTATGCGGTTCCAATCAACTTTCTTTTGCAACCGGACAGCATAGCTGAACTGATCAAGGCGTCGGGTGCGAAAATACTAGTAGCACTCGGTCCGCACCCGCAGTTGGATATCTGGGAAAAAACGCTGGAATTGCGCGAGCAGATCCCCGACCTGATCCTGGTCCGGGTTTCCCCTCCGGGAACCCCGGCGGAAGATGGCGTTGTTGATTTTGGCACCGCTTTGGCCGAACAGCCGACCGACCACCTGATCTTTGGTGAGCCGCGTGGCGGTGATGATGTGGCGGCTTATTTTCACACGGGCGGCACAACGGGAGTGCCGAAACTTGTAACGCACACTCACCGCAGTCAGCTGGTCTCGGCGTTCGGCGGAGCGGTAATGTGCGAATACTCGAACGATGACAAAATGACCGCGACGCTGCCATTGTTCCACGTCGCCGGCACCATTGTGGCGGGACTAAGCGCTTTCATGGCCGGGGTGGAGCTAGTCGTGATGTCGCCAGGCGGGTTGCGAAACCCTACAATTGTCGAAGGGTTCTGGCGCCTTGTGGCACAGCACAAAGTGACGATTGTTGGCGGTGTTCCGACGGCCCTCGGTGCGGTTCTACAAGTGCCTGTCGGTGACAATGATATCAGCGCCGTGCGAACCGGCCTGACGGGCGCGGCGTTGTTGCCACCGGCCGTGGGGGCACGTTTCAAAGACGTCACGGGATGCCAACTTCATGAAATACTTGGTATGACGGAGTCGTCTGGACTGGTCAGTATTGACCCATTATCTGGCCCCGGTTCTGTGGGCTCTGTTGGATGGGCATTGCCATATACTAGGGTGGAAATTCTACGTTTGAAAGAGGGCGGAAGCTTAGGTGAGCCTTGCGCTACCGACGAGATCGGCGTGATAACAATTATGGGGGATCATGTTTCATCAGGCTACAAAGACCCAAAACACAATGAAGGCGTTTTTAATGCTGGTCGTTTGAATTCTGGTGATCTCGGGTTCAAGGACACCGAGGGTCGTATCTATATCGCGGGCCGTTCCAAAGATCTCATCATCCGCAGTGGCCATAACATTGACCCGGCTATGATCGAAAACGCGATGGCTTCGCACCCGGCAGTTGCCCTTGCTGCAGCCGTGGGAATGCCGGATGCATATGCCGGAGAGCTTCCGGTTTGTTTTGTTGAATTGCTTCCTGGTGCTGACGTGAGTATCGAAGATTTACATCAACACGCGCAGAGCCTAATTGATGAGCGCCCAGCGTGGCCGAAAAATATTTATGCCATAGACGCCATTCCCCTGACCACAGTTGGCAAGATTTTCAAGCCAAGCCTTCGTTGCGACGCTGCAAAAAGAAAGATCACGGATCTGGTACGGAATGACATGGGGTTAGCCAATTCACATGTTGAGGTTGTTGTTGGAGGTGCCCGCGGAATGCGGGTAACAGTAACCCTTTCCGAAGATCATCGATCATCTGTGGTGGAGCTTGAGACAGCACTGGCGGCCTTTCTGTTCGAAGCACGGGTGCATGTGGGCTAAAGCGGAACTGCACCTCCCAGTCGTGTCAAATCTGCTACTAGAGCCAAGTAGCAGGTGTCGAGCTGGCCACCGACCGCAATGCCGGACATAATTTTACACCCGATCTTGATCATACCTTTTCCCTTTAATCCCCATGGGATTTCAGTGAGTTGCCATCGTTCTAGATTGGCGAAAGTTAGCTACCCCTTCTAAACCTTTGAAGAAAGCAAACGGCCCAGAGCGGTCATTCAGATCGGTTGCCCACGCTGCGCAGCAACTTTAGCATACCTGCCATTCACGATTCGTGCTGCAACTTCTATTGAATCCACAATTCCGTTTCAGGATGAAATTGTGACCAAGCAAACCAAAAGGCCTGATGGCTGCCGAGGTCCGACCCGTCTGCACCAACGGCTTTTATTCCTCCGGCATCAAGTTTCAGGCGTATATTTTCAATTGCAATCTCATCACCCCGCCTCAATGCAATCAAAGCCGCGCTTCTTTGGAATGCCACCGGTTTACCCGACGCCGTAACTGCACCAATGACGTCTTCATGCACGGGCAGGCGCGGATCGACATCACCAACCGGAAAAATCGGGCCGTTTGCATCGCGACCGTTTCGAAAGTCCGGGTCTCGCCCGAGTGCATATTTTTCAAGGAGCACTGTGGTTTCAGGGTGGTCTTTTTTCCAGGTTCCCCAATCAGTGGTGATCACGGTCGCTTGTTTGAGTTGCAGGTTCGCATCTGCCAGAGGCCCCGTTACGGCGTGGCCCAGAAACGTGTCAAACACAGAGTAAGTGTTTAGATCGTACATCACTTTGTTGGAACGGCTCAGCAATCCGGATGTCCGCAAAACTGGCCGCTCTATGCCGCCAGGAAGACCATCCGTGAAATAGGCCTGCGCCGCGCCGCACAAGGTGCAATAGGGAATGCCTAGATCGCGACCGCCAAGCGTGTCATTTACCATCTCGCGCACCTCCATGATCCGTCGCGGATAGGCTCGGTACGCGCCGTTCACCTCTATGCCAAAGACAATATCCTCATCTTTCAACCAAGTGGCTTCTTCGGCGCGGCTCACCTCTGGATTGTCAGCTGCGGGAATGCAATTGCATGGTTCGTCCGTCGTATCATAAGGCCGATCATCGATCAGAACGCCGCCCCAGGAAACCAACCTCCAATCAACATCGCCTGCCACAAAGATCCTGTCCCAGCCAGGCACTATGCTTGTGAAAATGGCCCCCTTTGTTTCGAGATAGTTCGGGGGGGCCGGAACTTCCCATGCGAGGAGGTGATCGGTGACAGCACCCCAATTGTTCCCTGCAGCAAATTCCTTGTTCAGTAAGGCGGAGGCCGTGTTTGAGAGTTGATCCTGCAAACGCGTTGAGGAGATAAAACGCATCAGATCGCTGATGATCCATACCAGCCTTGGATCTTCGGAATTGGCAATAACGGCCAGTGCGGCTTCCTGATCTTCATCCCAAGTTGAGAGAGTCACGCTGTCGACAAATGCGACTTTCAGAGCATTCAGTGTTTCAGGGGTAAGCGGACCTGCCGGGATGGCTGGCGGATGACCAAATTCCTCGACTACGTAGTCAGGTAGTGGGTCTACACTCTGCGCTTGCAACACGCAGGGACAGACCAGAAAGAGCGACAATGCCGCGAGCAAAACCCGATAGGAACTACTGGAAATAAACGCCATGACGGTGCCTTTCTTCGTCTTACAATCTTCAACATGTGTCAGGCGTCCGAGCGCGCAGCGCCTGTTCGCTAGGGGCACAGGTGGCGTGCCGTACAACCAACGCCAATAGTCATACCAAGCCTGCCCCGAATTCACGCTTCGGCCCAATCACGTTTGCATCAGGGGCGGTGAGCGGTGCGATCGGTGTTAACGGCCCTTTTCGGACGTTAGTTCAACCTTCAAGATGCTGTGGTGCCGCCCTTCAGACTGGGCATTCGCTGCGCGAGCAAAACTGTGAGAAAATCAACCTTACTGTTCACGGACAAATATACCCTTCATGCCTATTTAGTAAGGTTCGAATCTCAACTTGAAGCTGATAAGGTTCCAATGCGGCGGCCTTGAGTTTATCATATAGTGATCCGCTGTCGCGCCCAGGGCGCAATATTGCCTTTTCTCTCAGGGAACATACCAACCGGGGCCCAATTCTGGCTTAATGCGCAATATTTTTTTGCCTACCATTTGTCCTGCGTCGCTCAGAACATCAATCCAACCATCATTGTTGCGGAAGTACTCCAGCGCTGAAATATCCAGGAAAAACATGGCATAGGGAAATTGCTGTACACCTGCCTGAAACCCTTATGAAGCGCCCGCGATGCTGTAGTATCCGTTCGTGCGGCCATTTTCTCGCATCGCTCCCTCACCAAATTGGCCGACTTCCATTAGGCCACCCTTGGAAATCGTTGGGAAAACCAAAACGGTTATAGATTTGTTTGACAGGTCTTTGGCTTCAGGTGAACTCTCATAGAGTTGCTCGGTCGTTCCATTTAGATCACTGTTGATCTCAGACGCCTTCTGTGAGTTTGTCCGTTAGATTCTGTACATGCGCAGGATTATCCGCTGATAGGTGCACAAAATCAGCTAGCGAAATTCCATCGAATAGTTTGGCACGTGACATTTTTCTTCCTCATATGGCTTAATCAACGCGTCAAGGGAGCAATGTAAGGGCCGATTCCGGTCAATATCTTGGCCAGTTGGGATCAAAGATAATTCAGTTTCTTTGTGATCCAGAACAAGATTTCCGCTAAAGCTGAGATTGCCCCTGCTTCATTGGTAATCACAAGTGCTGTTCCCGATGCGCCTAGTTTGATTGTCTTTTCGTTTAGTTCAGCCGGAATGTTAGCTATCACAAAAAACGCCGAGGATCCGATAAGTTCGCCTAACGAGGGCAGACCGCTTCTGGTATCCAACGCCCCCTCGCTGGTTGCTGGTGGTATGTCTCGGATGGTTGTTTCAAATTCTTGTCCCGGTGCGCTGCGCATAGCAATGCGGATCTTATCACCTACTGAAACGTTCTGGAGGCTACTTAAGGGGAGCGTTGCAATCAAAGTCCGATCACTGGGTACTACGAAATTAACCGCACCTTGCAATGTCGTCACGCGGTTTCCTGGGCGTAGAGACAGGCCCGTCACCAAGCCATCTGCAGGTGCACGAACAATGGTTTGTTCCAAGGTCCAACGCGCCTGGGCCAGCATGTTTTCAACTTCGACGACATCAACATCAACACCATCCACTTGCGCAGAAATGCGTCGTTCAAGGCTTGCCTTGCGTGCATTTGCAGCCCGCAAACCAGCCTCAAGCTGTTCAATCGTTGAAATTGCTTCCTGCAGTTTGAACTCTGAAGTTGCACCCCGATCAGCAAGGCGGATGATGTCATCGCGGCGCGCAATTCCAAACTTCAACTGCGCTTCAAGAGAGGCAATATCAGCCTCTGCTGCTTCGAGATCGTGTATCATCTGATCGGCTGACGCTTGCGCTGAAGACAAAGAAGCCTCAAGCCGGGCGACTTCAGCCACTTGTTCCGTATCATCGATACGGAACAGAACATCACCTTTAGACACGAGCTCGTTAGGCTCAACGGCGACTTCAGTCACCGGGCCGGCAACATTTGGTGCGATGTTGATCACCGCACCCTGAACCGACGCCGTGCCGCTTGGCGTGGTATGGTTCAATGCCCCAATCACAACGAGAGCGATCACTACCGCTCCCCCATAAATCAACGTCTTAGAGCCGGTATTCCAGGGCAGAAGCCGAAGCTTGAAAAACACAAGCCAGGCCAATCCGAAATACAGTGCCAGAACGATAAGCATATCCCATGCCCCTTTGGATGAACCGATTACTCCGGCGACGGAGTATCACTTGAATACAGGTGGCGTGCTGCACGCGCGGCTGCCATGGAATTCAGAAGTTAAGCGCTCTCCCTGAGCGCTCAAAACGCAATCTTGGCACCGACAATTGGGCCCGAGAACGACAGATCGGTGACAACGTTTGAATTGCCAATTTCCCAGGCAATATGACGGTAACCAAAGCTCAAATTCCAATTGTTTATCCGGCGATCGAAGGTTGCCCCGGCCTGCCAAGTCAGATCACTATCACCCGCACCCACATCCGCTATGAAAGATAGCGCCCATTTCTCTGAAAGGGGTTGTACGCCGCGCACACCGATAATTGCATCAAAGTTTGAAATGGATCCTGAAACCCTCTGTGATCCGGTGCCGACAGACAAATTCGCCGTCGTATCCATGCCAAGATAACGGAAACCGCCGAATCCTACGAACTGGCCGGGCTGAGTGTGCTTGAAATCGTATCCTACTGACCCTGTAAATACGAACCCTGAGACGTCTGCGTCAGCAGTTGCTGGAATACCAGGACCAACAGCTGCATTCTGATCTGAACTCAAGTCGAGATATTGGAAATCACCCATGATGGATATTGGGCCCTTGTTGGCTTCCAGCGCTCCCATCAAACCAAAATCCAGATTGTCGAGTATGTCTGAAAAACTTAGGGTCATGTCCTGACCGGTTACGCTTGTCCCGCCCAATTCAGGCGTCCAAAGATAAACAAACGCTCGGTAATTCCATTTGCTTTGCTCAGCAAACGCGCCAGTCCCTCCCAGCATCAATGCAGCGGCCAAAACGATGGCTTTTTTCATTTTTCTCAAGGAGTAGCTCCATTTCTCAGTTCAGTTTCGGATGCGTTACGAAAACCCATTCGATTTTGGGAGTCAACGGCCCGGTTTCGGGCCGTCACGTAGCACTATTGCTTCGGAGCTTCCCTGCGGACAACATATGCATTTACTGCAGCCTGGGTTTCGGGGCGGATATTCTCGATTCCCTCGTAGGGCATCCCAAAGGCCGGTGGTGTGTCGGGATAGAGCTCTTTGCGGGCCATGTGGCGGTTCAGGATTCGCACGAATTCCTGGCCACCCCAGGCTCCAACCTCCGTCGACACCGAGTATTCTTCACGCGTGTCGTGGTACAGGTTATAGAACTTGGCCACGATTGGGTTTTCACCGGGAGGCGGCAGCTTCAGCTTGAGCTGATCCTTGACGATCGCCTTTGGCTTGTCATTAGAGTAGATTATGATGTGATCCCGACGTGCTTTCTGCTCATCGGTGAAAAGAAGCGCAGCAGATTGATCGACCCCGTCGACAAGGCGGTCGCGCGGAATGAACTGATCCGCACCCGCGAGCGGAGCCAGCGTCGTATACATATCCGAGACATGCACGATACTGTTGAGCAGGCTGTCCGCTTCGATCATGCCAGGCCACCGAATAAACGCATCGGTGCGCACCCCGCCTTCGGTTGTGTCGGTTTTGCCGCCCCGGAAAATCATCGGTGTGTAGCCGGATTGCGGCGAATACTTAGTAAAGTGTCCGTTGTCGCCCATCACAATAACGATGGTGTTGTCTGCAACACCTAGTTCCTCCATCGAGGCAAACATCGCGCCCAGCCATTCGTCGACCAACTGCATCTTGTCGGCATAAAGACCGCCGTTCGGTGGCTGCGGGCCGTCGCGGCCGGCGCGCGTGTTGTCAAGCGGCAGAAGCGGCCAGTATTGCAGGAAGAAGGGCTCTTCGCCATCGGCCAGCCGCGCAAGTTCTTGCATGGCCTTGCCCTGGAAGGCCTGATTCATCTCGTTATACTTTTCTGAATTCCAGCGCTCACCAGCTTCCATACGGATTTCATGGATCGGACCACCTGCTTCACCTTCGATTGTGGTCATCATTGCCGAAGCATCAGGGCGGAAGTTGCTGTCAATCGTGTAGGTTGGGACATAGTCAGCGTTGCCCTGCGACACCCCCTCGAAAATCGCATCATCGTTGAAGATGGTCAGCTGACCTTGCTGATGTACAGCCATCTGGGCGTAATCGAACCCGTTGTTCATCGCCCAGCTTTCAGGAATGTCGCCCATGTGCCACTTGCCGATGTGGCTTGTGGCATAGCCCACTTCCTTCAGCAACTCTGGCAAGATGACTTCGCTGCCAGGTAAGCCGAAACCGGCAATATCAACCGCAGTATCCCCCATGCCCATCCGGACCGGCAATCGCCCTGTCATCTGTGCGACGCGAGTCGGGGTACAGGACGGTTCGGTATACATGCGCACCATGCGCATCGCTTCGTCAGAGAAGTCATTGATGTTGGGGGTTTTATAGCCACGAATGGCGTTAAGCTCGGGTATCCCCATGTCACCAAATCCAAGATCGTCGATTAGGATATTGATGATGTTCGGGGGGGTGCCGCCGTTTTGCTTACGAAACTCAGCGAGTCGCGCGTCCACGGCTGCATCATCTTCCGCCCATTGATCACCATGTTCTGCGAGCAAAATGTAGTATTCTGAATCCTGGATGATCGGCTGCTCCTGCGCCAGTAGCGGGTGTGCAGCAAGCACCAGTGGAATAATTGCGAGTTTGGTTAGTTTCATAGTCTCTCCATTGATCTCAATTCGGTTTCACCCGGCTCAACGGGCGGTGTTGAATATCCGAGTTGGCAAAGTGAGAGAGTATTTCGTCTTTCAATCCTACCAAGCATTCGTGCACATGCGGATTTTGTGCATCCGCCAACTCGCTCAGTTTGTTAATTTCGACAAAATCTCGGCACATCTCAGCAAAGCTAAAATCGCTTAGAAAAAGTGCACGCACACTGTCAAAATCTTCGGTGAAGCATTTTGACAATCCTTTAGTCCACAGCTCTTCTATCTCCATTGTAGGCCTCCGATTGACGTCACCTGAAACCTGCCTAAGCTTAGCATTCGAATAAATATATGTTATAACGGCATGTAACGGTTACATTTCAGCGTAAGCGACTGAATTTAAATCAACAAATCTGAGACATGCAAACCAAGATGCAAGATACATCTCCTGGGATTCCCAGTGAAGCAGATGTGCAGGATGCGTTAGGTCGTGTCTTGTCCAGCGAAGTTTTCGCTGGCGCAGACCGATTGCGTGAATTCTTGCACTACATCGTTGTCGAAAACATCGAGGGTCGAGGTGACAAGATCCTCGGAAAACGGATCGCACAAGACGTTTACGGACGTCGATCCGAAAAAGACATCGCTACCGCAAATGTGGTGCGCGTGGACGCGGGTCGCCTGCGGCGCAGACTTGATGTGTATTATCTGGGTGAAGGAGCACAGGACCCACTCCGCATCCATGTCGCAAAGGGCGGTTACGCGCCTCATTTCGAAGTTAAAGCACCAGCAGTAAATTCGCATGCCAAAACGTCATCTGCACCTCGGTTTGGCATGGTAGTGGGCGCGGCTGTATTTCTTATCGCGGGATTTGCAGCTGCGTTCTTTGGTTTACGGGTAAATAAAACAGCCGAGCCTTCCAGTTTCGATCCGGATCAGCGAAATCAGGTCGAGCGAGCGGTTTTGTTCGAAACCTCCCCCGCGGCCTTGCAGGCTCGCAATATTGCGGAAGATGCCCGATCGATGCTTTTTCCTGCAACTCAGCCAACACGATTATTGGCTGCTTTGATATTGTTCGAAAATGCAATCGAGCTGAAGCCCGATTATTTCGGCGGCTATGCCGGTGCAGCACAGGCGGCCACGCTTTCCGGAGGGTTGGCGCCTGAAGGGCCGGATCGGGACCAGATGCTGGCGAAAGCCAAACACTATGCCGAAAAAGCGATGCGTCTGGCGCCCTCGGAAGCCTGGAGCCAGTCAGCAATGGCACTGCTTCTCATGTTTGAAAGGGACTTTGACGAAGCAACCAGACTCTCTGTTCGCGCGGTAGAGTTGGATCCAAGCGACCTTATCGTCTTGGAATTTGACGCAATTATTGCGTTCTTCTCAGGGAACTTTGAGAGAGCCGCTGCAAGTTCAGATCCAGCTATTCATGAAAACCGCCGGGGCACACGCTTTCCCTGGCGAAACGTTCTTGGAAATGCCTGTTTTTATCTTGGGAAATATCAGGACTCGATTAATCATCTGATGGACGCTGCGGCTTCAGGGCAACCAGTGAGCGAGATTAACACTGCTCATCTGATCGCCTCATTGCAAGCGTCCGGTAGAACGGCCGAAGCGCAAAAACGCGTTCAGGAGTATAAAGAAGCCTGGCCAGACAGCCGCATAGAGGAGTTCATGTTTCGGCTGTTTCGCGATCCCGAAGACGCTAAAAATTTAATGAACCATTTGCGCCAGGCTGGTTGGGGTCGGTAATGCATCTCCGATCCAACGGAACAGTGGATTTACTTAGATCTTGCTGACGACCATTTCTGATGTGGTGCGTGGATAGCCTGAACGTCGGATTGTACGATGTCGTCGTCCCAGAGCCAGATTTTGAATTGCAAAGCGACTTCTAAGCAACTTGTTGTCGGGTGCCTTTCGGTGATTCCTGAAGTAGCTTCTCAATGTCCGCTATTGGATTGTGTGGCTAAAAACTCTGCGCCTGCAGCGAACGGCTGCTTCGCGGCCTATACTGACGAGTGCTGCGCCCGCTACGTCCTGTAATTTAGGGCTTGCCACGACCCATTGTTCCCCAGGCGTTCACGCCGGAGTGCAAAGTTATGCCTGAACCAACACAGGCTGTAGGTGTGCCCATAATGTTGCGCACCCTTAATTGAATCTAAAAGGAAAAATTCTAGCTTCTCGCACATAAGTTTGCCCTGTCGCCTGACTTCGCCTCATCATAGGGTGAGAGGCATCGGCAAGATCAACTTCGAGGCATCGAGTCTCTAGCATTAAGTGCATCTGCCGTCGCAAGATGCAAGAATGAGTTGCGGCGAGCTTTCTGGTTGTCGCTCTTGTCTTATGTCGCCTCCATTGCGATGTGAAGATGCCTTTCGGCCCCTAAACCTGAAGATTGGATCGTCTCTTGCAGCCCTATGTGTTCAGCCCTGATCTGTTGTCTCGGTTCCAGGCCAACCTTGGAGACTTTACGGCCTTGACCGTAGAACAGCCTGGATTGCGAGATGCCGCTGTTGCAATCGTAGTAACCGAGCACAAAGAAACGGGTGAGGCCTGTGTGTTGATGACATTGAGACCTCCGAAACTTAACCGCCACGGCGGCCAGTACGCTTTGCCAGGCGGTCGCCAGGACGAGGGTGAGCCCGAAGTCGATGCCGCCCTCAGGGAACTGCACGAAGAATTAGGCCTCGATTTGGGTGCAGATGACGTCCTTGGTCAGCTTGACCAGTTTCCGACCAGATCCGGGTTTCGGATTTCGCCGATTGTGGTGTGGGCCCCTGGAGAGGTGCAGCTTTGTCCTGATCCTTCAGAGGTTGCACAGGTGTTCCACTTGCCTTTGCGCGAGCTGGACAGCCCCGACATCCCCAGGCTTGAGGACAGCAACAACGGCGATCATCCGGTTTTGTCTGCCTTCTTCCCGACTTTGGGGCACTACATGTATGCGCCCACGGCTGCTATTCTCTATCAGTTTCGCGAGATTGCGCTGCGAGGCAAGACAACCCGGGTCTCACATTTTGACCAACCCGCTTTTGCCTGGAAGTAGACGCGCAGCGAATGGGCTTCTGACTTTCTGACCGAAGAAGGTGGTAGATGACCCGTTTCGGCGTGCTGCCATGGCCCCTCGTTAGAAACGGCCGTCAAATTACTGCGAACAATAACAGCTTGCCTCGCCCGAAACGGGCTTTGCAAAGTCTGGTTTCGAGTGTCAACTGAGCGGTCAAAATTAGCTTTCGCTGCGCTTGCACCAATGGCCGCTTTTTCTGGTAATCATGGCCCTGTATCTTTGCAAAACCCACGCCCAAAATGGCCTATATTGCAGGCACCAAAAGATGTGTTTTTGGTCGATCTAGTACCGAATTTAAGGTGCAAATAGTGATCTAAGCTGAAGTCAGCAAAATATCTAAAACTCATCAAATTCCGGGACGTTGCCAAGCCGAATGAGGAAACTTGGCGACCCGACTTCGCCACTGTTCGGATCCTCACTGACCATGTAGGCATCGGCACCAGCGCAATCGTCGGATTGCGCTTCTCTTTCTGCTCTATTTTGTGCCTCCGCCGCCGTGGAATACTCAAATTGCTTGCCTATTTTCAGACTTCCTTGCCCTCCGCGTCCTGGCTTCTGTTCGACATATGTCTGGCAGATATAGTGAACTTTTTCTGAGCTCTCATCTGGGGTTGTCATGGCAATATCCTAGAAACGAGTATGGGCGCTACTGATGCATGAGAAAAACAATGCTCGCTAGCCGCATTGTTTGTGCTTCGACCATTCAAGTCGCGCAAAAAGAGGATCAACGATCCAGTCACCGCTTTTGAGGGGACTTCGGCGGGCAGGATTTAGATGGTGTCTTTGCATCCCTTTCGAGCCGAGTTTTTCGAAGCCGGGCGTTCTTGAGCTGTCTTTGCTCTGCTTCTTCGGTGACCATTTCCCGAACGACCCGCGATGTTTTGTCCATCGCTGTTTCCGCCTTGGGAACGTGTGCATTGAAGACATTTGATTTTGTCAGCTTTGCCAATGGTTATTCTCCTAACCGTTTTCAACGTTGCATTCGTCAATTGAGTATTTCAGGTCGGCACCAGGTGATTGCTTGGTCCTTGGGAGGCACGTGCACGTGGTGAGGGATTGCCACAGAGCAGCTTTGTCCTAACGTCAGGAGCGGACATTGCACTCATCAAGGCACTATAATTCATTTGGAATCTCATTTCGGATCCCACCTTCTGCGCCGGTTCGCAGGTGCCTATGACAAGATGATCGCTTGTTGCGCCAAGAAGCCTTTTTCCGGGAGGTATTGAAAGCCCAAGAACGTCTGTATCTTGGTGCCCAATAGCCAAGATCATTCGTTCGCTCTGTCCACTTTTTGGCACAAGGTGAAGCCTTTTGAAAACCGGATCACAGATGCTATGGGGAAGCGGGAAAGGCTTGGACCCGGATTCAATAACTTCGGCGACAAGCGTAAAGGCGTCCGTGTACATCCCACCTATCTGAAGGCCGGAAACCGGGTCTACACCCAGAAGTATTGCTTCCCCCAACCTTAGATCGTTGATGCGACCAGTTGGGTTTTCAGCAAAGGCCCAGGGTAGGTTGGCAGAGTTACCGCCAGACACCGTCTGAAAAAATGGGCCACACTGAGCTTCAGTGTCATTGGCAAGGTCAGATAGGGCCTCCATTTCGGCAGCATTCGGGGCAGTTCCGCTGAGGCATGCATAGTTTGCTCCGATGCCTTTCAGCGCGACACCGGGCAAATCCACCACTTGCTGCGCAATTGCACCGAGGTCTCTAGGCATAATCCCCTCGCGCAGATCCCCCATCTCGACCATCAGGATAATGCCGTGAACCGTGTCTTTCCGCGATGCCGCAGCGGCCAAGGCTGCGATCACAGGCATCTCTGTGTTATAGCTGGCCTCACAGAATTGGATGACTTGGTCAATCTGGCTCAACATTGGTGTACGGATCAAAGTGATCGAGCATGTTATGCCCGCCTTACGTAATTTCCGCACATTACTAAGGCGCGCTTCCGCTAGAGCGAGAACGCCACCGTCCAGCATGGCCTGAGCGATGGTTGGATGCCCGCACACCGCCTTGGTCACACCAGTAACACTGATACCGCGTGTCTTGAGGCGCCCGACCACAGTCTGCGCATTGTGGCGTATCTTGTTCAGATGCACCTCAATGCGGGGGGTGTTCATATCGCAGCCACAGGTGTGGAATGACGCAGGCCAGGATAAGCGGTGACAACCATTGCAAGCAAGTACGATGTCGGCCGGCTAAGTACATCCGTTACAGGCAACCCGAGTATTTGTGACTGTGCGGCGATAATGTCGGTGATCTCGGCCTCAGACATCCCCTCGTGATTGAGCGTGACGCCGATGACTTTTGTGTCAGCAAACGCTTCGATAAGGGCAATCTCACTTGCGGGCTTGGGCATTGGCATATTGGGAAAATCACAGCGATGTGCGCGCTTTGGAGCGTGCTGAAGGATCACGGCGTCCGGCTGGCTGCCTCGCAGGATAAAGGCGGATGTGCAGAACGCTGGATGACTCAACGCCCCTTGTCCTTCGATCAATATGACGTCGGGTTGTTCAGCCTCGGAAGCGTCAACAATCGCACCTTCAAGCTCACCGCAACAGAACTGCGGTGGCACGGCATCCATGGCCACACCGTATTTTGCACCCTGCATCAAACCCGTTTGGCCAGTACCAACAAGAACAGTCTTGATACCTCTTGCGTTCAAGGCGCGGGCTAATACGGTCGCTGTTGTCCGCTTTCCAATGGCACAATCGGTTCCAAGAACCGCTATTCGCAGCGCCGACACTCTTGCAATACTGCCATCGAACAGGCGCATATCTTTGCTGGGTTTAGGTTTTCGAATATCGCGGATGGTGACATTGCGTTCGACTGCAAAAGACGAGATTTCAGGGTCATCGCTCAGATATTCATGCAATCCACTGACGATGCTCATACCCAGCGAAATCGCGTCGAGAACGACGTCGCGATCTGTCGGTGAGAGTCTCCCCGAAGATGGTGCCATCCCGTAAATGAGAGTATCTGGGATTACGGCTTCATGGACGACAGCAGCGTCCAAACTTTTGAAGACCGGAATGTGGTTTACTGCATCGTCAAGAACCAGCCCGCTGTCTTCACCGTCGTGGTCGCTATCGATGACAGACAGGATCCTGTAGGCCTCTGAATGACGAACAAGACCATTTGCAGTTTTGCCGTCAATTTTAGCAAAGTTACCCTGGCAATAGACAATCGCAGTTGGTGGCAAGACGATCTGAGCGGCAGAGGTCGAGTTTATGGGTTCGTCGCGGACCAATGGCGGCGCTTGTGCGCCGCTGACTGGACGACGGATGGTGTTTCCCGCGCTAAAGTCGGTTTTCATGATGTTTCCTTTGTGTGGTCGACACCCAAGGCAACACGGTCGTTGCCATTGGATTTTGAAGTCAAAATCGCCATGCTGCGCAATCAATTGTCGAGAACGCACAGACCTTTGGACAATTTGAAATTCTTGTTGCAGCCCCAACGGTTTCCGGACCTGTCAAGATGAGCATTTGCAGGGATGTCTATAAATTCGCAGATCGCACCTGAGGCAGCGTATCCCCGGTCGCACTTCCATCCTGTACCGTAATTTGAATCGTCCAAGTAGGCATGTTCAGGGATCACAACGGCCGCGCATGAGCCATCCTGTTCAAAGAATCCACGTTCGCATGTCCAAGGCTGCCCGTATCTTGATGAATTCAGATATGCGTTTTCTGGGACAACAATGGCGACGCAAAGGTCGCCCAATGCTTTAAACCCACGACTGCATTCCCACGTTGGCCGATAGGTAGCAGATGCGAGGTAACCGTTTTCGGGCACGACAATTTCTTGGCATATGTCCTCGATTTTGAGAAAACCGCGAGAGCAATGCCAGCGCTCGCCTGATGGATCAAGAAATCCGCCGTCAGGTACAATCACGGCAACACAAGCGGTATCATCTTTCTTGCGAAAACCATGAAGACATTCCCAACCAGAACCATAGGTGCGGTTGGTCGGATACGCATTTTCTGGCACTATGACAACGGCGCAGACGTCGCCATTCAGCCTATACCCGGCGTTACATTTCCAGCCGTCACCGTAGCTCCTTGCAGTGGCATTTTCAGGCACAGATTGCGATGTGGATTGAGCATATGCAGGCGTTGAAATCAGAAGCAGGGCACAGAGTGGGAACACCAGCAGCGCTGCCATTATCTGAAGGCCTGATGACAGATGTGCCCGCCAAGTTGTCCGACAAAGTTGCGGTCTTGCCTCTAAGTTATGATCCATCCAATTCAAGCCCCGCGAGACAGGCCTCTGCAAGGTCGCGGCTTGGCGTATCCGACCCCGGCAGTGTAGCCCAACCCGTATCCATCATAGCCTTGCGGCGACTGAAGCCAGAGGCCTCTTGGAGAGTTGCGATTATTTCTTCGCGCTTGGGGTCAGCGGTTGACCTGTTCAGGCAAACCGGCACCATCGCGAGCGTCACTTCTTCGCTTGCATGGTCCTTCGCCATTTTTTCAGCGCTACCGCTGGTTGTCCAACCGCCCCAAGAAAAGCCAAGGATTGAGACCGCAATCGCACCGCACAAAGCACCGTAGATGCCTGGTTTCGTCCATTCTGGAAATGTCATTCTAAATCCTCTGGCGGAGAAAGCGCCGCCTCGCTGTTTTGTGTCTTTTGCGCAATCTTGATCTCGTGCCAGAGCCATTCCCATGGCGCGAGGACCGATAGGGCGCAGTTCGGGCCTACCGGTAAGTCATCTGATCAACAGATGGGCTGTGGGCTTATGGCAAGTTGTCGGTATGTCTGATCACCACAAACGGATCAACCAACGTCACAAGCGATGTGGTCGTGCGCGAATACATCGGCAACTTTCCCAAACATCAGATCCCAGTAGAGGACGAGACAGCTGAATTTTCATGATGGAAGAACGTAGTTTACTCTGGCAGGCGATACGCCTAGGCCGCAGAAAACCAGAACCTTAGTGGGTTCTACATAGCCACTTGGCGGCGGAATTACAACGTTCATGGGCCTAACGCTTTTTCCAAGGCCCCGATACTGATGAAAGAATTGGTTTCAATCTAGCATTTGCCTTATGTATCGGCAAATCTGTAACCATTTATGTAGCCTCTTTAGTATGCCCATCTGAAGCCGACATTCGTTGCATAACAGAGAACACGTTTTGAGGGCTCCAAGCGACCGTTCGCTGATTTGGGCACAAATGTTCGCATTGGATTGCCTGCCGCCATTGCAAGTGCCCAAAGTCGGTAGCAATGTTCTGGACCAAGGATGGAATATACCCCGAATCGTCTTACTGTCGGCAACTCAAGGCCGACGAAATCTGCCAACCCAATTGGCTGATATAGCTTTTTCCGCACACTCAATACGGGAAGGTTCCAGGAACTACGCGGTGAATTTTCAGTTTTTTTCATTCTCGGTCTTGACGTCGCCACCAAAGTTCCTCCAGCCTTGGAGCATGACCAACGCATGCATCAACTGCCAGCGAATATCGATCTGAGGTCGATAGCCCACACGGAAACCTGTGGGAGGCAGCATTGGTATGCGGGCGGGGTTTATGTTCCTGTAATTGCTCCAGATTAGAGTGCACGAGTCGGTTCGATTCCGACGCCTCCTACCATTTATTGGAGGCAAAACATGTCTGACAACTCTGGATCCAAAGACGAGCCCACACGCCCGCTCAAATTGCATGCAAACGAAGATTTGGTAGCGGAAATCAAAACCCGCATTGTGAATCGCGAGCTCAAAGAGGCGGTTCTGTTCGATATGAGCACCGGCCGAATTTACTCTGATCTCGAATTGGAGAGTCGGCGCATTCTAGGCTTGGGCGCCGTGATGAAAACCGTCTTTCCGATGATTGCCTTTGACGCGGACAGCCGAACTCATTGTCGTGTTGCTGACCTTCTGGTCGATCTACCTGACAATGATTTCAGCGCACTGAGGTCGGTTGTGCAGGCTGAGGTTCAAGAGGGTCTTAGCCGGTTGGTCGCCCGTATAGAGAACCTTAACCCGGACGATCCATCCGGAGCGAATGAGGAGTTGGAGTCATCCGATGACTGAAGGCTTCGACTACGACGACATCCGTGGATCGGTCGAGAAACACCTCGGCGAGGACAATGTCGGCTGGGTTCAGATCGTCACCGAGTGTTTCGAAAACATCAAACTGCACTGTGACAAGGTCGAAAAGAGTTATCCTACCGTCGGCCAGATCAAGCAGAAATACGGTTCCCTTCGCATCCACCTGGATGGCGTGCGAGAAGACCCGTTCATCCAGTCGATTCTGAGGGAGGCGGTTCAGAAAGCAGACAGATCATGCGAGCGCTGCGGAAACGCCTCGGTGATTCAGTGCATCGGTTACCGGTATGCTAATCTGTGCTGCTGGCATGCCCATGAGGCAGCCGCCGAACGAATGGCGAACTTTCCGACGGTCAGCTTGAATACCCGAGTCCGGAGCGAAGCTCTCCAGTGCCGCAGCTGTGGCTACTTCGGGCAAATCTCCTGGGGTGTCTCTGGTCACCGGTGTCCCGCCTGCGTCTCAAAGGGGTGGTGAGATGGAGGCCGACACAACATGGATTGATGGCGAGGTTTTTGCCCTGGCCGGGTTCGATCACGACAACGCGGACATCGTCAGGGTGGCCCTGAATGCTGTGAGGGATTGCGACTGTTGGGACACCATCAAAAGCATGGTTCTCGAAACGGCTAAAGTCGAAGATCTCAGGGAGGTCCTGTGCAATCGGGTCGAGGAGGCCGCACAATACAGCGACGACCCGGAAGATTGGCGCGAAGTTGAATTTGATCGGTTGACGGAGATTGATCCGCTTGCAGCAATCAACGGAGCCAAAGCGTTGGATCAGATGGCCACCAGGGATATCTGGTTGAATGTCATGGCACTCATCGCGAAGGCCCACGCAAAGGCAACTTCTCAGGATGTCTGTACCGGAAGTGGAAAACAGCCAGGAGCTGCTCGCTACCTCGTCGACAAAGTGAACTTCGAATACCTGCCTCGGAACCTTCAAAGGGACATGCCAGCCCATATCCGGGAACTCGTCGAGTGGAGTGAGCGGTTTGCCAGGTTGGCATCCCTGAATGACCTGGACACACTCCGGGCCGTGTCCAGACGCTTCCCTCATTGCGAGCGGCTCATTGAAGGTATTGCTGAGGGCATTGAAACCAGCTGGGGCATGGGATCGGACATCATCCAAATCCCGCCCACACTTCTTGTCGGGTCACCAGGCATTGGCAAAACTGCGGTGGCCAGGCAGGCCTGTAAGGCGCTTGATCTGCATGCTCAAATTGCAAATGTCGGCGGGAAATCCGAAAATCATCTGTTTGGTTTATCCGCTGGGTGGCACACTGCGCATCCCGGAATCGTAACAGACGCGGTTGCTACAGCCCGAGTTCTGAACCCGGTGATCATCCTGGACGAGATCGACAAGACACATTCCGGGCGCAACGGGGACATAACTGGCGAACTCCTGGGCATGCTGGAGCCGTTGGAAGCCAGGCGCTACCGGGAGAAGTACCTAGCAGCTGACGTGGACGCCAGCCATGTAAGCTGGATCCTCACAGCGAATGATCTGGAAAACGTTCCGGCTCCGCTACGCAGGCGCTGTACGATTTACGAGATCCCGGTGCCGACACTGGATCAGCTGCCAGAGATCATCACGAGCCTGGCGGACGAGTACGCCTCAGAGCACAGGCTAAGGCGGGAGTTCTTCAGGCTGGATGTCGGTGATGTTGAAGCCCTCACGGAGACCTACAAGGTCCACAACTCCGTCCGGTTCCTGAACCGGCTGGTCCGTGGCCTCCTGCACCACAAGTCGAGAAACCTTGCACGAAACTGAAGGAGCGTATGCCTGGCGGCCCGGGGCACGCCCGGGCTGAACAACCTGCTTAGCGATCAGTGCAGCCAATCACATGAAAGGAACGAGGATGCTGACAGTTGTTGTTTATGTGAACGAAACGCCAGTCGCCAGGGCGCTGGTCGGCAATATGTCCGATCTCGCGGATGTTAGCGACTACAAGGTCCGGGCGGTCGAGCAGGGAGCGCCGGACCTGGGTATCCCGGCCAGCGATGTCACCGGCTTGATCAAGGGCCATCCACGCAGAACCAGTGTCTGGCACCTGGTTCGCAAGATCGCGGAGGTGGCAACAAGCGAACATGGCGGTTCAGGTGCCGGAACTGAGTGGTGAGAGCAGTTTCATCAGAATCCAATCGCTTCGCCGATCTCAAAAAAAATCCGATCTGGCCCTGAAGGATCAACCCGGCTCCCGCTTGAGCGACAACAACGAAAGGAACCACATCAATGACTAGACCCAGACAAGAAGCAACATTCAAACCACTTCAATTTCGAGTAACGGAGGAGGAGTTTGATTATTTCTCAAAGATGGCAGCCGAATTCGCAGGCTTCACAAAGGGTGCAAAGACCACGTTCTTTCGCGAGCTGGTTTCGCACTACACCTCTCGCTCCAGTCGGTTGAGATGGTCTGCGAAGCCTGGAGCCGCCTTCTTGATCCATTCTGGGAACAGGCAAAGCACGAAGTACGCGAGAGTTTTGCCTATGAAGGCCTTCCCAAGGGGTACATCGCGCTCGAAGCCATTCTGGAAAAGCTCAGGATCGACGTGGAACGTTCTGCGGTGATCTTTGAACAGATGACCCAAGTCGTCGGCGCCGCCGAGCAGTTGTCCCGAAACCATGCCCCCGAGATCGGGGGGCGGGTTTCGGTCGTGCTCTTCTCAAAGGGGTCAGGTCAACTCTAGGCTGGGTTTGGCAGCCCATAGACGCCGAAAATGGGACCCTGAACGACAAGCCAGATTTGAAACCTTGATTGCCACTGGCTGATTAAGGACAAAACACTAATGTTCTCTGACGTTACAGAG
Source organism: Phaeobacter sp. NW0010-22 (assembly GCF_040365955.1). Lineage (NCBI taxonomy): Bacteria > Pseudomonadati > Pseudomonadota > Alphaproteobacteria > Rhodobacterales > Roseobacteraceae > Phaeobacter > Phaeobacter sp. NW0010-22. Next base: position 258,489 of record NZ_BAABWT010000002.1, on the reverse strand, counting down.
GCAGGCACGAGTGAAAGCCCAGATGACTCCTAATTCAGACTTTCAAGGCAAACCTCGATGCAGAAGGAATCCCATATTCCGACTACGGGACCGCTTTCGCTAAAGAGTGGCTTCAGGTGTTTTTCCACGACTCCGAAGGCAATGTTATCGAGGTGCACCAGGAAGTGGCTTAGGTTCGAGAGACGTTGAATTTAACTATCGAACACAAGATTTTTGACGCGTTCCGTTTCAGATACTGACTTCAGTGGCCCTCCGAACCGCGAGAACGGCCGCTGCATAATCGCCCAGTGAAATTCCCCGAAATGCAAAAGCTGCCGGTCGAGCGCCGATGTCTTTCCCGTCCTCTCCCGAGACCAATTCGGTCAGGTCGGCTCTGATACACTCATAGGCAAGCATTGGTTTGTCGCTTTCAGCCTCTTGCTTCCGGTCATCAACGATGACGGTCTTGAAAGCGCTCAAACTCTCGGGCTTCCATGGAATACAGGCATCGGTAATGGCGGCAAATGCATCTGGCTTGAGCCAATGGGCATCGAGGAAAGGCTCAACAGTGTAATCAAGGGTTATCGATGAGACCACGAGATCTGCGTCGTGCAGGGCGGCTTTTGGTTCGTCAGAAACCTCTACCTCAAGACCGATATCGCGGGCATGTCGGCACAACTTGTCGATGCCGGCCTTGCCGCGACCGAAGACTCGGATGCGTTTCAGAGGGAAGAGATCGTGGAAGGCATTCAAATGAGAATGGGCCTGCACGCCCGCTCCGACGAATGTGAGCGTTTCGGCTTCCGGGTCAGCAAGACGCCGAGCCGCCACGACGGACAATGCAGCTGTTCTTACCGCTGTGATCCAGTTCGCTCCGAGGATGGCGCGCAAAAGCCCGGTCTGGGCGTCCAGCACCATGATAGCACCATTGATCGCTGGCAGACCTTTCGCCGGGTTATCAGGGCAGACAGTCACCTGTTTGACCACGATGAACCCATCATCGCCCGCCGCCAAGGTAGACATCGCATAGCGTCCATCACCGGGAAGGATGGCCGTTTTGGGCGCTGTGTGAAGCCGCCCTTTCGCCTTGTCAATCAACGCAGCTTCGATGGCGTCAGCGACTTCGGAAGGCCGAATGCCGAGCGCCTCCAGGTCATTATCGGAAAGGTAAAGAAAAGATCCGTTTGTGTTCATTGCGCCTGCTTTCGGTGTCTCTGACAGGGAAGTCTATCATGATGTACGACCGGCATCGTGCATTTCCGAAAATTATCAATCAGCTAGGGTAGCCAGGTCCCTCAATTTGACCAGATGTCCACGGCTGGTTTTGCCTTCAATCGCAGCGCCGTGGGTTTTGATGCCCCGTTTGGCGAGGCCCGAAAGCAGTTTCCGTGACGTCGTATTTCTTGACTTGGCGATTGTGCCCAAGGGAACAAATTCACTTTGAAAGGCTGCCAGTTGCATTGGACTCACGAGGAAACTAACCCCAGTACCGTGAGACACAGTCCGAGATTCCAATAGCCCTTCCTTGCACCAATGCGTCACTGATTGAGCTTTCCACCCCGTCAACTTCGCAACATCGTTGGCCGTCCAATCCAAAGAGTGCCGTTCTGATTTCAGAACGTATTCTACGTCGGTTTTCTGGAACCTGAACTCTGCAAGCTTCGCGTCCGGGGAAACCGCAATAGCCTGGACTGCTCCCTCACAAATCAGTTCCATTAGTTTCTTCAAAGCTACTTTGTCAGTCGTACGACGCTGCGTGAGGTTTGAAAAGGCAACGGTGTCGCCCCCTGCATCTGTTGCCGCGACCCGAATGCGTGCGACAAGTTCGATTAGGGAGGCGGAAAAGAATCTTCCATCTGCAAGTACCGGCCGCTCGGACTCTGGAACTTCGAAGATCACACCACATTCCTTGAGGAGGTCAAATTGCTTGCGCCCAACTCCGAGAAACTCCTTGGCTTGCATACCGCTCCAAAAAGCTCGGCGTTCTGAAGCAATGATTGCCACTTCAAATTTTGGGATCACCACATGCTGATGCCCGAAGCCGCTTTGGTTGATTTTGCCCGCGATTTCCCCTTTCTGAACGGCTTCGACCAGGCGCTGTGCGCTAACTCCCAAGCGCTCGGCGACTTCCTTTGCTGGCAGCCAGTCTCTCGTTGCGCCGGAAACCAGGCGTCCTGGGTGCGAACCGTTGAACTCTCTTCCAACCACACGCCCCACAGCCTCTTTGAATGGATCATAAGCTGGATCCCGAAACTGCATGAGCCGATGATACCAATTGCCCAAACATTCTGGCGCACTCGCTGCGTTAGAATTGCCTGCTCTTAGTCGTTGTTCAACGTGGGTTTCGAAGCCCTTTGGCCAATCTGTGAGCAGAGATGCCAACGGCTCCAGGAGCTGAATCGTATCTTCAACCGTCCTAGGACGCTTTGTTTTTCCAGCTTTCCCTGTTCGGTTTTCTCCAAAACCCGACGCCAAGAAGTGAACGAACCTGCCAATATTCTTCAGTAAGTGTGGAGCTGTCTCCAATGCTTCGACTAAGGGTCCAGCGCCAGAGACTGCTCGTGCAACAACACACTCGTGTTCGGGCGCTTGAAGGCGAGGAAGCCGATCCAACGAAAACCCACATGAGCAAAGACAATACCCTCCTGTGTTCGGGCTGAGCCGTTCCCTACAATTGGGGCAATCATCCACAAGCCTCAAGCCATGATCATGGCAAGCGCTGACCAAGGCGTGGCGCCAATGAGCTTGGTATGGCTTTTTCTCCGCTAGGCACTGCGGACATACAGGATCAGTGTGAAGTCGCTCGAAATGCCAATCCCGACAGGCTTCCTTTGGAGGAGAGCATGGGGCAAGCGGCTCAAGTGAGCCTCGAGGGAGTTTCAGCTCGCTTTCGATTTCCGATAGGTTGTCAACTAGTTTGCGCCCGTATTTCGTGCCCAGTTCTCCGAGGAAATCGGCCGTGGTGTAGTGTGCTTTCGCACGCCCTACGCGCCTCAGGTAACCCAACAGGCTTTCGGAGATTGTCGGGGCTAGAGGGTTCGGGCCAAGCGGGTTCATGCAGCCTCAAGTGCCTCCAGATCAGCGAGGGATTCAGGGGTTACTTCCAGCCCGGCGTCTTGCATTACGCGAATGTAGGCACGAACGAGATCGATCTTCTGAGGAATCTCAGTTTCGAACAAGTAGCGAGCATTCAAGCTCTTTTGCGTCAGCGTTAGAACGCCCTCAGAGATTTCCTTGAATGTAAGCGTTCGGGATTTCATCTTCAGAACAGCAACCTGAAGCACTCGCACCATCATTCCTATGCGACCGCCGGTAACGCCGTACAATCTAACGACCATGTCTTCGAAGTCGAAGTCCAAACGAGCTCCAGCGGCTTGCAGATTGCACAATGCTTCAGAAAGAGCCGCAGCAAAGCCAGTGGCATCAGAACTGCTGGACCACGAATAGGGGTTGAGTTCAATTGTGGACAGCGTTCGGTCCCTCAATTGTTCATTCTCGTCAATGAGACTCTGGAACTTGGGTAAGCCAGCGAGGATCAGCGTGATGCCAGTTTGATCAATCAGCCACTTAAAATGATCGGTTGCTCCACGTTTGGAGAGGTGGGCTCCTCGTTCTGCACAGTGACTGCATTCGTCCAATGCGATGACCCGAATACCTTTGTCGCGAACGGCAAAACACAAGCGTGCCTGTAAGTCATGTGCGCTCTGGTTGGGGCTAGCCTTTACCCCTACAGCTTCCAGCATTGCGGTAATCAGAGTTTTGCTGTTTGGCTTGGTTGGAATGCTTCCAATGACGAAGTCACTAACGCCTGCCAATCCAGAATACTCCAACAGATCATTGCTCATCTCAGGCGGTTGACCGAGTTGTACCTGAGTGTCCCGAAGGAGTTGTGACTTGCCGCAACGCGTAGGCCCAGAAAGAAAGATGGCTGACCCTTGGATTGAACGTGCGATGGACACTGCTTCAATGAGCCGGTTTGATGCCTCGACATAGTTCGGGTGGTGGATTGTTTGGCCAAGCGCCGCTAGCATGCTGTCGGTCATTATTGATTACCTCCATTATTCATGAAGTTGGGCATTTTTTGGGGCAATTCGAATTTGGGTTTTTCACTCGAAACCGGCAGTTCGGAGACCCCTGTCCTGTCCATCACCTTGCGGGACCGGGCCAGGATATCTTGGCGGCGATGTTCCTTCGCAGCCTTCTCTTTGGACTTTGCGGTCTTTGTTCGGGCTTTGGGCTCTTCCTCAAACAGGTGCAGCGCCATGGCGGCAATCAATGCCTTTTCCTTGAGCTCTTCATCTTCGGGAGTGAACGTTTCCTTTCGAAGCCTGGCCAGTTCGTCAAAGGATAGTGCTGGGCACTCTTCGTACTTGGTCGGTACAAAGAAGTGCTCGCCCGACAGGTAGTCCAACACCGCAATTTCTCGGATGTCATTTGGGTCGATGCGGATATCAACTTCGGTCGGCACTCCGATTCGTTTCAAGTAACTTGCCAACTCCGGGCTGTGATAAGTTACGCCACGATAAGGAATGCCATATCTTTGCGCCTTTCGCGTTACCGCTTGCACCATGAACATTTCCCGAAGTTGATGGGGGTTCGGCGGCAATGGTGGAAAACATTCCTTGGAAGTCCGTTTCCACGACTGCATTGGACACTCGACGGTCCTTAGTACGTGTTGAACCCTACGCCGAGGCATCCGCGCGTATATGTCGTATCGCCACCTCTGAAGTAATGTTTCGACTTGTCGAAGAGTTAGACGCGCTTCCAGTTTCGCCTTTTCCGTCCGGTCTCTTGGGCCAATTACAGATGTCTGTGACGCACCATGGAATCCCGTCACAAATCGGCTGAGCTCCAGAAAAAACCTTTCGATAAAGGGCTTTCTATCTGGGCGACCGGGTATCATTTTGCGCCATTCCAGACCTGAGCAATCAATGACCGAATGCAAAACATCGCCACTGTTTTCAGTACCCTGATCGGTGATCAATAGCTGGGGTGTACCGCATGTTTGAAAGTCGTTTTCGATGCCATGCGTCAAGAAAAAATCTCGGCCTTTAGGTTCCAAAATTTCTTTCACGGTTCGGGATACCAAAGCTGCGTCTGGGCGACTCCAGCTGAGCTGCATCCCGAGAATAACGCCGGTCGCGCAATCTATCGCTACACAGACATTAGGGCGGCCAATCGGGTTCCCGTCACCATCAACGCACCACACATCAAGAACAGAACAATCGAGCTCAACCCTCTCAAGAGGAGTGAAAACTTGTTGGTACTCCACTGCCATGAGGAAGCGCCTATTCGCTTCTTTGTCCCCAGCGCGTCTACTAAGCAATCCCGCATGTGGGAGGGAATACACGATTGCTTCAACGCATTTCCGCCCATAAGGGCCGGGTGTCTTTTCCTCGATTTTGCACTGCGCCAGATAAACCCTCTCGGCTTGCCGTGAAATCCAGGCGATGGACTTCAAGTCATCCTCGATGAAGTGTTTTTCCAACAGATCCAAGACGACCTCTTGAAACTCCTGGTCATACCGTGCAACTCGATTTCCAGACTTGAAGTTCTTGGACCGCAATCCTTCCTTACCTTCAGTAAGATACTGTTCGCGCCATTTTTGCATGGTCCTGACTGTTGGGAACGGTCTCTTTCGGGCCGTCAGCATCGGATGAGCTTCAAGCTCCTCCATGATTTTTGTTCTTCTGTTCGGCCACGAGTACCCACGCTGCTCAAGTTCGTTAGCTTTCCGAAGAACCAATTCGCGGAATCGCGTTTCGCTGTTTTCTTCCGGAGTTCCCAACCTTTTTGAGGATGCCGATTGACCAGACGAGTGCACCACAGCACCAAGCGCGAAGAGCTCCCTGAACTGATCATTCGAAATATCCCTTTGGGTCCCGTCCTCATCCCTAAGTACAACCCGGTTTTGGCGGTGATCGGTCTCTTCGATCACATATTGTACGGTTTCGACAATTATTTGCCATCCGACGTAAGACTGTTCAGAATCCATCATAGAGGGAGTACCTCCAGGTAAGATGTGTCACCCCCTGAAAGTTGGCCAATTGACTTGGGGCGAAGCATTCCGGCCTTAAAGTCAACGGCGACGTGACCAGACGCGATTGAACTGAGCAAATCTTCCTGGCTGCATTCAAGAGATGCCATCAACCAGTCAAGTCTGAATGTCTGTCCACCCACTGAGGATAGGGCGTCTAAGAACTCATTTGATGGTGACATTCTCAAGTATGGTTGGAGTGATCTAATATTGTGCACCAAGTCTCTGGTGAGAAATCGGTCTGTGATGACCAAAAGTTCCAGGCCAAGGGCTTTGAAAGTCACGGGCAGCAAAAGAGTACTGTCATTGTGTTGGAGAAGCCTGGAGTGGCGAACCTCTACGAACAGCCTTCGACCGCCAAAACAGTGAACTTCAAAATCCGGCGTATAAGGCTTCGGCTTGTATCCCGTTCCTTTGAATTTGTTGATCAACTCAGCTTTTGTCGCGTACGAACGCCCCGACTTGAGATCGAATGTACAAGGTTGAGGACGGATGGCCTTGACCTTTGGATGAAGGTCACAGCCAAACGCAAAGCTTGCCTCAAGACCGCTTTCAGTCTGGATCACTCCTTGCGCTTTCCTTGGCGACAAGAAGTGAGACTTCTTCTTTTGCCCTTTTTGCCAAGCTTGGCGTGCAGGGTTTTCTGCTCTACTGTCGATTTTCATAGGGATACCCCTACAATAATGACGTCACCAACTGCAATTAGTTATTGACGATCTTCAATAATGGTAGATTACCGATGCTTAAAAGCAACGGCCTCGAAGACGTGGCAAAAAAAGAGAGTTGGGTGGAGTTTGGTGAAGCCCTAGAAGAAGCAGTCGATAACCCAATAAAATATGGCTTTCGCACACCAACAGAAGTTTTAAACCGGGTTGCAGTACTAAGGGGGAAGCGAACCCATACTCTGAGAAATCCGCTCGAAGCGTACAAATGGCTAAAAAAGAGACACCCCAACGTCGAAAAAGGGAGACCGGCTTGGTTAGGCATGACGCTGGTATTATTTTTGATGAAGATAGAGGAACTGGATCAAGCGACAGCTGAAAAACTCGCTCCGCAGGTGTTTGGGGGGCAGATGAGACAGGTCCAGTTGAAGGCTGAATTCGACCGGCTCCGACAAGAACGTGCTGACGAACACGCAAAAGCAGATCTTTCAAAGCTGTCTTCACCGCAACGAGCGCAAATCTTCGATCAAACCGTTTTCAAATTTCTCATGCAGTACGGCCCGAAAGTGTTTGGGACTGAGAGCATGCAGCTAAAAGATGGACGAAGCTTAGGCTCTCTCTATCCTGATTATGTTGTAGAGATTGATAACCAGCCAAAAGTAGCAATTGAGATCAATGCTTACAGGCAAAGAGTAGAGCGACAGTTCACGGTCAACACACTTGGTTATCTGTGGTTATTAAGAAAGCTAGTACCGGAAGCTCTCCTAATTGTTCCGCAGGGATCTGGATACGAGCTAAATCAACTAGCTAAGCTTCGTGATGAGATAGGCTTGGATGGTATACGTTTTGCAACGCTTCCGGAAACAGGTGCCCCACGCTTTGAAGACCTGGTGGTTCAAGAGTAGTGGAAGCCATCCTGGCGGTTCTGAGTGTCAGGCAATTTGATTGGAATAGTTCTGTAACCTTGAGGCTTCCCTGATAAACTTGGCATTGGTGGGGTTGTTTTAGGTGGTTGTGCACAGCGGCCAGCGCTGCAAGGTCGAGTAGCCGCCCACAGCAGCAGTCATTCAAGACAAACGCAGCGGAAGTCGGCTCCCGGCCTATTCCTGCCGTTCACCCTTACCTCCAATGCCGCAACACGGCTTCACCAAACCGGACGTTCGGTGTTCAGCCTTTGGCGTACCAGCCATTGTCAACATACGTGGCATTACCGTTCACAAAACTGGCTTCATCCGATGCAAGGAACACCACAGCCGCAGCTACCTCTTCTGGATAGCAAATGCGCCCTTGGGTGGCTGCCATGCCAGAGTCTTCCCATTCTTGTCCAGCGGCATCCAGTTCAGCTATTTCTTTGAGGCCGTGCGCGGTTTCAACAAAGCCCGGACAGACTGCGTTACATCGGATGCCGGCATCGCGGTACTCGGTTGAAATCGTGCGAGCCAGTTGTAGAACAGCGCCTTTGGACATGCAGTAGACTGACTCAAGCGCATAGCCAAGTTCGGCCGCAATCGACGAAGTGATGATGATTGACCCACCGCCATTTGCGCTCATGTCCTGCACGGCACGGCGGCAGGTTAGAAAAGCGGATTTCACGTTTACGTCCATCAGCCAGTCGTATTCTTCTTCGCTGGTTTCATGCATTGCTTTGACAATTATTGTGCCAGCATGATTGAACAGCACGTTGTACGGCCCAAAGGTTTCAAGTGCGGCATCAAAGGCAGCGTTAACTTCGGCATCCTTGGTCACATCTGCATGAAAAAAGGCAGCTTGGCCACCAGCGTCGCGGATCATGTCGACGGTTTTGTACCCCTCTTCATCCTGAATATCGAAGATGCTGACCTTCGCGCCTTCTTCGGCAAACATCAGCGCGGTCGCCCGGCCCATGCCGGTGGCGCCTCCGGTGATGACTGCGACTTTTCCGGCCAAACGACCATTCGGAGTTTTCAGGCTATTGGTCATATCGGTGTCTCTCGTCAAAGGGCGTTAGATGCATTCTCCGCCATCAATGACCAACGCGTGTCCGGTCATGAAAGTGGACATGTCAGAGGCCAGAAACAGGATGGAATCGGCCATTTCATCCGTGGTTCCCCAGCGTCCCATCGGGATCGTTTGCGCCACGTAGTTTTCAAGATTTTCTCGGCCACCCATCTGGGTCTCAAACCCGGCGTTAAAGGGCGTATCGATGAATCCGGGGCAAAGCGCATTGAACCGCACATTGTCCTTGGCATAATCCGCAGCCATTTGCCGGGTCATGGCGACAACCGCATGTTTGGTCGTCGCGTAGGCGATCATCTCGCGGTCGTATTGAACGCCTGAGTTCGACGAGGTGATGATGATGCTTCCGCCGCCTTGATCGCGCATGTGCCCAACAGCCGCGCGCGATGCGATAAAATGCGAGCGCACGTTTAGTCGCCACGACATGTCCATACCTTCGACTGGGACCTGCTCCAGATTTCCCTCGATCTGGTAGCCAGCATGAGAGTGCAGGACATCAATGCGCCCATGGGTTCTTACGATCCTATCGACCTCGGCCTTGACCGCCTGATCGTCGGTAACGTCCAGCCCAGACGAGACCGCCTTCAGCCCCTCGCCGCGCAGGTCTTCGACCACCAACGCGGCCTTCTCGGCGTCCAGATCTGTCACCACCACCTGCGCACCATGGCGTGCCATGGCCATCGCACCTGCCCGGCCAATGCCCGATCCAGCGCCTGTTACCAGTACAACTTTGCCGTCAAGCATGGGAAATGTGTGGGTCTTGAGAGTTTTTTCCGCAAGGGTCATCGGGACTTCTTGCCTCCGCGTTGAAGCAACAACTGGGCTGTAATCAGCAGGAACAGGGACACACCCATCACCATCGTCCCGATTGCGTTGATTTCCGGGGTCACGCCACGTCGGATCGAAGAGAAGACATAGATTGGAAGCGTCGTCTCGGAACCTGCCACGAAGAATGCGATGATGAAGTCATCAAAGCTGAACGTGAAGCTGAGCAGAAAGCCTGCGAGAATGGCGGGAAAGATCATCGGCAGAGTAACCTGCCGAAAAGTCCCCATCGGCGTGGCATAGAGGTCCGAAGAAGCTTCGGTCAGGGCACGGTCCATGCCAGCAAGCCGGGCGCGCACGATAATCACCACCAACGCCATAAGGAACATCGTGTGGGCTGCAATCAAAGACCCAATCCCCATGCGTAGCTTCGGAGGCTCAAACCCGTTTGGCCAGATCGCTGCAATCAATGGGTTAAATTGGTCAAACACCGTCACAAGACCAATCAGGGTGGCAATGCCGATCACGATGCCGGGAATCATCACTGCGACATAGATCAACATATCAAAGGCCGCGCGTACCGGGCCGCGGATGCCTTGCAATGCCACGGCTGCCATGGTGCCAAAGACGCTGGCACAAAGCGCTGAGCAAAACGCCACGATCAGGCTGGTTTCCAGTGCATCCATCACAAAGGGATTTGACAACGCTTTGCCATACCACTTGGTTGAGAACCCCTGAAGCTGGCTCGCGTGGCGTCCAGCGTTAAAGCTGAACAGGGCGATCACACCAATCGGGATGTAAAGAAAAAGGTAAACGCAGATTGCATAAAGTCTCATCGGTTCGCCTCACATGATCGACACGTCTTCACGGCTTGCGCCGAGGCGGCTGATGAGCCGCATGTAGATCGTGACAGTAATCAGCATGACCACCACAAGGGTGACCGCCACCGCCGATCCGTAAGCCCAATTGCGCGATTGCAGGAACAGATCGACCAGCGCATTGCCGACAAAGAAGACCTTGCCACCACCGAGAAGCGCAGGGATCAGATATTCACCCATCAAAAGGATAAAGACGAGCATACAGCCGGTCGCAATGCCGGGGATCGAAAGTGGGAGCGTGATCTGCAAAAAGGTTTTCCAAGGCTTCGCGCCCAAGTCTGACGAGGCCTCAAGCAGGCGTTTGTCCAGCTTGTCTAGGCTGACATAAATCGGGAACACCATCAGCGGCAGATACCCGTAGATAATGCCAATGAGCACCGCGAATGGCGTGTTGATCAGGCGCAGGCCTTCAATACCAACCCATTCAAGAAGGGCAGGAATACCACGCCCGCCGAGCAGGAAAATCCAAGCATAGCTGCGGATCAGGATCGAGGTCCAGAATGGCACGATCACCAGCACCAGCAGGATGGTTTTCCACTTGGGGTTCGCCTTCACAGCCAGAAAATAGGCCAGAGGATAGGCAATAAGCAGCGCCGACAAGGTGCCAATAGGCGCTAGGGTCATCGTGTTTTTGAACGCCGCCCACCGCGCCGGGAGATTGGCATATTGTTCAGTGGTGAGAGCGAGCACAACGCCTCCGGACGGTGCTCGCTCTCCAAAGCTAAAGATGAAAACAACAGTCAGCGGGATAATCAGCATCACCAGGAACCAGGTTCCTGCTGGTGCCAATAACAGCCAATTGCGTGTGCGTTGCGTCATGTTTTTTTCACCTTGGTTCGGATCAGGCCGATTTGAACCGTGCCATCAGCTCGGCACGGTTTGGATCAGTCAGTGTCACTGCCGCGCCAAACTCGAGTGGGCTAAGCAGTTCTTGGGCCGGGAAGATGATCGGATCAGATTTCAGGTCATCTGGCAGTTGGTCATAGGTTCGGGAATCCGCCGTCGGATAACCATGCGCCAACACTTCTTTCGCGTTCACACTCGGATTCAGCATGAAGTTGATCAAAGCATAGGCCGCAGCCTTGCGCTCGGAGCTTTTCGGAATGGCCCAGTAGTCACTCCAGATTTCGCCACCCTCTTTGCCAAGAACATAGGCGATCTCGGGCATATCTGTATTGAGCTGTTTGCCGTCACCAGACCAGCAGATGGTCAGCCATGCGTCGCCATTGCGCATACCCGGCTGATAATCCGATGTGATCGCGAAAAGATGCGGTTTCACGTCGATCAGCAGTTTCTCGGCATCCGCGAGCTCTTTTTCGTCAACTGAGTTGAACGAGTACCCAAATGCGTTCAGCGCGCTGCCAATGGTGGTCAGCTGATAGTCATGCACGATGGTACGACCCGAGAACTTGTCCATGGTGATGTCAAAGAACTCTCTCCACGACGAGATCGCATTTCCGCCGTTGTGTTTGGTGTTCACGGCCATGCCGGTCGATCCCCAGTTCTTGGGAACGCCGTAGAGCTTGCCGTTGACCGAGCCCGCCTCGGCGTAACGCGCATCAAAGGCCGACGCGTCAAAGTTCGGCAACAACGAGGTATCCAGGGGTTCGATCAGGTCCTCTTTGACGTAATCCTCGAAGGTGTAGTTGGTCGGTACATAAACATCCCAACCGGTGGCACCGGCCTGAAGCTTGGCCAGCATCTCTTCGTTTGAGCCGAACACGTTGACCTGTACATGCGCGCCAGTCGCCTCGGTAAAGGCGTCAAAGTTGGCTGGATCGTGATAGTTCGGCCAAGTGGCCAAAACCACGCGATCACCAATATCGCCAGCAAATGCGGGCTGCGGGCGCAGACCGGGCACCGAAGCCCCCATCACGGCCGCTGCGGCACCAAGGCCAGTCACATTCAGAAAATCACGTCGTGTAATCGAGCCCTTTCTGTAGCTCTCAAGTTTTTCCATGAACTCCTTTTTGGAGATATGGTCGATGGTTTTCTTAGTCATTGTCATTACTCCCTGTCGTTATGGTCTTGGGTTAGTTTCGGTCGAGTATCAGCGCCGCTGCCGCCTCCCACGAAACCGTCGCTGTGTCACCCACGGCAAATGCGCCTTCAGTGAGGTCAGCTTGACGCGGTGCAAGCACAAGAAAGTCGCCGAGAGTTTCGTGGGTCACGAGGTATTCGGTGTGTTCTCCAAGAAAGATCCGGTTGTGGACCTCAACCTGAAGCCCCTCGCCCTTTCGGTTCAGCTTCATCTGTTCGGGGCGCACGCTGATGCAGACATCTTGACCATCCGTCAGGCCATCCCCAGCGACGCCCTGAACCTGCATTCCATTTTCAAGCGTGACGCCAAACAATCCGTCAGATGCGCCCTGAAGTTTGCCGTTAAAGAAATTGGAGGTTCCCACAAAGTCAGCAACATAGCGGGAATTTGGACGATCATAGAGCTCTTGCGGACTGCCAATCTGCACGATCCGACCCTCGCGCATGATGCAAATACGGTCGCTCATCGACAGGGCTTCTTCCTGATCGTGCGTGACCAGCACAAAGGTGATGCCCAACTGCCGTTGCAAATCCTGCAATTCTATTTGCATCTCTTTGCGCAGCTTACGGTCAAGCGCAGCCATGGGTTCGTCCAACAGCAGCAGTTTGGGTTCGTTGATAATTGCCCGGGCCAAGGCAACGCGCTGTTGCTGTCCGCCCGACATTTCCCAAATCTTCCGATCTTCAAACCCACCCAACCGAACAACATCCAAAGCTCTGCTGACGCGCTCGGCAATCTGCGTTTTGGGAAGCCGGGGGCGGATTTGGCGCAACCCGTAGCCGATGTTCTGCGCCACGGTCATATGTGGAAACAGTGCATATTGCTGGAACACCATGTTCACAGGGCGGTGGTGCGCCTCCAGAGTGTTGACCACTTGCCCGTCTAGCAGCACATCCCCGTCGCTCGGGGACTCAAACCCTGCCAGCATGCGCAGTGCGGTTGTCTTTCCGCATCCAGACGGCCCTAGGAACGATAGAAACTCACCCTCTGCAATTGTCAGGTTCAGATCGCTGGCGGCCACGACTTCGCCAAAACGTTTTGTAACGCCGCGAAGTTCCGCAATCGGTTTTTTCTCAGTCAGCTCACTTTGGCTGACATATACCCCAGTTGTCATTTATTTCTATCTTTTTCCGATTTGCTGACTACTATCCATTTCGGAAAAACTGTATGAAAAACTCATTTCAGTGTATATACCACGTTTTTAGTATATCAATCTGAATGGCGGAGCACGGGGGAGGATCATGAAAGTTCCGTACGAAGCAACCGGAACGCTCATTGACGCTATCGGCACAGAGAGCTTTCCACAAACATTGTCTGATGCGCTAAGGCAGATCACCCCTTTCGATTACACTGTCGTGTTCGGGTACTTTGGCCAGGCGCGACCTTTGGATTTGTTTGACGATTTTCCAAGAAGCAAACGCAAGGTCTTTGTTGAGGATTATCAAGAAGGCCCTTACTTGCTTGATCCATTTTATCTGGTTTGCGAAACGGATTTCGTTCCGGGACTACATCGCATACGTGATCTCGCCCCCGATAGGTTCTTCCAAGGTGAGTATTACCGTAGCTACTACGCGCGGACGGGTTTGGCGGAAGAAATCGGATTTGTCATCAAGCTACTTGACGGCGCGACCGTTGTAGTTTCTGCCATGCGCGCCGAAAAGGCCTTCTCGGCAAAAGACATTCGGCAAATCAATGAGTTCTGGCCAGTTGTACAAGCCACATGCAAACGCCACTGGAACGATCTCGCCACCCATTTTGGGTCAGGCGAAGGCAGCTCAACAGGCGATGATCTTTATCAGAGCGTAGCCCTTGCCTTTACCAATTTCGGACAGGGTGTCCTGACCCCAAGAGAGCGCCAGGTCGTCGAATACACGCTCAAAGGTCATTCCGCAGATGCCGTCGGCCGGATTCTCGAGATTTCGCCGGGCACGGTGCGTATCCACCGTAGAAACGTGTATTCAAAGCTGCAAATCCGATCTCAGGGAGAGTTGTTTTCAAAGTTCATTGATGCGTTGGTTTCAGGCGGATCTCCTTAGCCAACATGCTTCACGAAAACTCCGAATGGCTGCTTCCTTCTGTGCCCTAGCTCCAGAGTTGCCTAGTGCCCTTGTTGGTCGACCGCTTAGGGCTACGTTAGAATAAATGCACATACAGCAGCACAGCTGCGGATTCACGTCTGCAAGGGGCCGCTTCCGGCCTGATACGTTTGCGGAAAGTAAACAGGTCTATGGAGTCCGCTCAGGGCTTGGAGTCGACCCACGGCAGCGCAGAGAGAATCTTGATTTAATGCGATTGTGGATGGCCGCTTTCAACGTTTTGGTTTGTCAGGTTCGCGCCTGCGGCGAATTCACACTATCCGTCCAAAGTGCCCGATTGCCTTTGCAGCCTTGAGGCTGAAACAAGATGGAGAAGAAATTCCTACATCTGAGCGTCAAAAGCTATTTCGTACTTCAAGGAAATCGTTCTTGCCAGTAATCACGACATGCTGAATGAGAACGCTGCAACGTTCTTCCAAGGCAGCGGTTCGTATATTCAGTTCGAATAGCGATGATGTTTACTGTCGTCGCGAAAAACTATGGGCGAACTATGCAAAATTATGGGGTGTGCGAAGTGCTATACGCACACCTACACAGGCCTAGAAGTCTAGATTTTCTACACTCAGCGCATTCTTCTGGATGAATTCCCGGCGCGGTTCGACAACATCACCCATAAGTTTGGTGAATAGGTCATCTGCCTCCACCATGTCGTCAACTTTTACCTGCAACAATGTACGCGCATCCGGGTCCAATGTGGTCTCCCACAACTGGTCAGGATTCATCTCACCCAAACCCTTGTAGCGTTGCAGCGATAGTCCTTTTTCACCCTCGTCTAGTATAGACTTGAGCAATCCAAGCGGTCCATGAATGACCTGCGAGCGATCACGACGAACGAGTTGACCTGTGGTAGAGTAAATTTCCTGCAAGTTCTTGGTAAAGCTACCTGTTTTACGGGCTTCTCCGGACCGCAGCATTGGACCATCCAACGTGCGTACCTCTTCTACGCCTCGTAGGATGCGGGCCAAACGGATGCCGTGATCTTGGGTAATGCGCCCCTGCCAGCCCTGTTCGTATTCTTGTGCAATCTGGTTCAGGCGGTGCGCGACTTTGTCTGCCACGCCTTGCAGATCCGAATCCACCGCACCGGGGACAAACGCCCCTGCGACGGCGGCCTGTTCTAGAATGTGACGCGGGTAATGCGTCGGGAAAGCATCCAAAACACGCTTGAGCTGGCGGGCTTCGTCAACAACGCGAGTCAAATCCTGACCGACCAACTCTTCGCCAGATCCCAGTTTCAGAACTGCGCCATCGACGCCCTGATTGACCAAGTACTCATCCATTGCCGCTTGATCTTTCAGGTACACTTCGGATTTGCCACGGCTGACTTTGTACAAAGGTGGCTGTGCAATGTACAAATATCCACCTTCGATCAGCGCAGGCATTTGGCGATAGAAGAAGGTCAGCAACAAGGTCCGAATGTGGGCCCCATCGACGTCCGCATCTGTCATGATGACAATCTTGTGGTAGCGCAGCTTGTCGATGTTGAATTCGTCGCGGCCAATGCCGGTTCCCAAAGCCATCACCAGATTGCCAATTTCTTGAGATCCCAGCATCCGGTCAAAGCGTGCCCGCTCAACGTTGAGGATCTTACCCTTCAAAGGCAGGATCGCTTGGGTCTGTCGATCACGCCCTGTTTGGGCAGAACCACCGGCCGAGTCACCCTCCACCAGGAAAACTTCGGTTTTGGATGGATCTTTTTCCGAGCAATCTTTGAGTTTACCGGCGAGGTAATTCACATCCATCGCGGTTTTGCGACGGGTCAGTTCACGTGCTTTACGGGCGGCTTCGCGCGCTAGGGCGGCCTCGACGATCTTGCCGACGATTTGCTTGGCGATGTTCGGATTCTCTTCGAACCATTCAGCCAATTTTTCGTTCACCAGACCTTCGACTGCGGGGCGCACTTCGGAAGACACGAGTTTGTCTTTGGTCTGAGAGCTGAATTTGGGGTCGGGCACTTTGACTGACAGAACGCAGGTCAAACCTTCGCGCGCGTCATCGCCGGTAAAGCTGATCTTTTCCTTTTTGGCGATGCCACTGGATTGCGCATAGTTGTTGATCGTCCGCGTCAACGCCCCGCGAAAACCGGCCATATGGGTGCCGCCATCGCGTTGCGGGATGTTGTTCGTAAAGGGCAGAACGGACTCATGATAGCTGTCGTTCCACCACATCGCCACTTCGACGCCGATGTCATCACGCTCACCGGTGATAAAAATCGGTTCTTCCATGACGGGGCTTTTGGACCGGTCCAGATATTTGACGAATTCTTTGACGCCACCTTCGTAGAACAACTCGGACTTCAACGCCTCGGCAGGACGTTCGTCGATCAAGATGATACGAACGCCTGAGTTCAAAAAGGCCAGTTCACGCAGCCGTCGCTCAAGCGTTTCAAAGGAATAATCGAGGTTCGAAAACGTATCGGTAGAGGCGAGAAACCGAACTTCGGTGCCGGTTTGATCGCCACACTCACCAACGACCTTTAGATGTTCCGCAGTGTCGCCGTGTTCAAAACGGGCGACATGCTCTTTGCCATCGCGCCAAATGCGCAGTTCAAGCCAGTTCGACAGAGCATTTACAACGGACACACCCACACCGTGCAGACCCCCTGAAACCTTGTACGAATTGCTGTCGAATTTACCGCCCGCGTGCAGCTGGGTCATGATGACTTCAGCTGCTGAAACGCCTTCTTCTTCGTGAATTCCGACTGGGATACCGCGCCCGTTGTCGCTGACGGAAATACTGGAATCGGCGTGGATTTTGACGGTTACGTGGTCTGCGTGACCTGCCAAAGCTTCGTCAATTCCGTTGTCCACGACTTCGTACACCATATGGTGCAGGCCCGAGCCATCGTCCGTGTCCCCAATGTACATGCCGGGGCGTTTTCGAACAGCCTCCAAGCCTTTGAGAACTTTGATAGAATCGGCGCCGTATTCTTCGGTCGTCTGTGCGGCTTCGGACATCCGAAATTTCCTTCATTTTTTTGTCATGTTATACGTTCTCTGGTGGGCAATGTCACGCGATCCCACAAGATTTTGTGGTTGGAAGTTGAAGATTACAGCAATCTGTCAGATCGCTGTTCCCAATTCGGATGAGGGCTTCCACTGCCGCCGCTCTCAGACACGGCTCAAAGCGCATTACGCCATTTACTCAGGTAAACGGGATTACGAGTGCGACGCAAATGAGCAAGCTGCCCGCAATGATATTGGTCCTTTGCATTGCGCGGGGCGTGGTCAAGAACCCGCGGGCCCGTCCGATTAATCCGGCTAACGCAAGATTGCCGATTAGTGGTACGGAAAAGGAAAGCAACAGGATTGGCAGTAAATCAGCCTTGGTGATTTGACTGAGATCGAAAAACCCGGGCAACATGCCCATATAGAACAAGATCGCTTTTGGGTTCGCGAGAATGACAAACAATCCGGCTAAGAACCCGGCGAGTTTTCCGGGTTTGGTCAGTGTTTTGTTTTCTGTGATTTTCTTCTTTGAATGCACAAGAACGGAAATCCCCATCCCAAGAAACGTGGCGCTGGCGACATACCGTAGAATAAGCATGACACCGTCGAACGCAGAAACCATCCAGGACACACCGATGATTGCCGCTAGGGGCCAGATGATGTCCCCGACAGCGACTCCCAAAGCAAGCGGCCAAGCGGCTTGAAACCCACCTGACAGGGATCTTGCCACAAGAGCAAGCCAAACGGGCCCGGGTGTCAGGAACAAGACGAGCAAGGCCCCCGCATAGAGCGCCATATCCCAAACAGTAACTGTCAATGATTGGTAACCTGGGAAATACCATCAGTTTCTGTAACTTGCAGGACCTGCGCCCGGTCCCCAAGTTCAGCAAACAGTTCGGGGCCGGTCCCGGTCATCCACGCCTGTGCGCCAAGGGCACAGATTTCATCATAGAGCGCCGCGCGACGATCCGCATCCAAGTGCGCCGCAACCTCATCCAGCAAAACGATGGGCGGGGCGCCGACTTGCTCGGCCAAGGCGCGGGCATTAGCAAGAATCAGTGACACCAAAAGCGCCTTTTGTTCACCGGTCGAACAGTCTTTGGCGGGCACACCCTTAGCCGCGAAAACGCCATAGATATCGCTGCGGTGGGGGCCAACAAGAGTTCGCCCTGCAGCCAGATCACGAAATCGGCTTTCGGTCAAAGCATCCCGGAAGTCAGTCTCGGTATCGGGCATGGCGCCTTCGGTTTGCGTCAATTCTAGATCCGCGAATGGGAATGCGGTCTCGGCCTTTGCTTGAGCTACTTGTAGTTGGTCGAGGGCGTTAATGCGTCCTTGATGAATCTGGAACCCAGCAGAGGCCATTTGGGTTTCCAGTGCTGTGTACCAATGGGCGTCGCGTATTTGTTCTTTCAGCAAGCGGTTGCGTTCGCGCATGGCCTTTTCGTAGGTCAGTGACGCCTCAGCATGGGAGGGATCAAAGCTAAGGGCCATGCGATCCAAGAATCGTCGCCGTCCCTCGGCGCCTTCAACCCAGAGCCGATCCATAGAAGGAATCAGCCAAACCACCCGTGCCAAACGCCCCAGAGCGATCTGGTTGGCGGATTTTTCGTTGATCTTGACTTGCCGCGCTGCGCCTTTGTCAGACCATGTTTCGATTTCGTGCGATTGGCCCAGAACATTCAACAGGCCGTTTAGTTTCCAGCCCAAAGCCTCGGGACGGCGGGCCATATCTGCTGCACTGGCACGACGCATTCCCCGACCCGGAGAAAACAACGAAACCGCTTCGAGGATGTTTGTTTTGCCTGAGCCGTTGGCGCCATGAATCGCAACAGGGCGGCCATCCAAGGATAGCCGCGCCAGTTTGTGCGAACGAAAGTGAGAGAGAGTCAGCGCCGTCAGAGCCAACACGAGGCCGCCTCCTTTGTCTGGTCACGAAAGTGCGCCAAAGCTATCGGTTTCAGGCGGTTAAACCCGCATCGGCATAACAACATAGACGGCGCTTTGGTCGTTGCCTTCGCGCATCAGGGTCGGATCACCGGAAGAGTTGAACATGAACACAGCATTTTCGCGATCTACCTGGCTGGCTATTTCCAACAGGTATTTCGCGTTAAATCCGATCTCAAGCGATTCATCGCCATAGGCCACCGCGAGCTCCTCTTCGGCGGCGCCGCTGTCTGGTGCGTTGACTGACAGGATCAAACGATCCTCTTCCAACTGCAGCTTGACGGCGCGTGACCGTTCCGAAGATACGGTTGCAACACGATCTACCGCTTGGGCAAATTCGCTTGCGTCAACTTCCAACCGGCGTGTGTTGCCCTGCGGAATCACGCGGGTGTAATCAGGGAATGTGCCATCGATGACTTTAGAGGTCAGGGTGATGTCAGGCGTCGCAAACCGAATTTTCGTTTCGCTCACCGAAACAGCGATATCCATCTCATCGTCGTCTAGCAACTTGCGCATTTCGCCCACGGTTTTACGGGGGACGATGACACCAGCCATATCACTCGCGCCGGCTGGCAGATCCGCGTCAATCCGTGCAAGGCGATGGCCGTCCGTTGCAACGCAGCGCAAAACCTTGCCGCCTTCGGCATCGGCAATGTGCATATAAACGCCGTTCAAATAATACCGCGTCTCTTCTGTCGAGATGGCAAATTTTGATTTGTCGAACAGGCGACGTAAAACGGCGGCGGGGGCCGAGAAGTTCGATTGATATTCCGACGACGCCATCACCGGGAAATCTTCGCGGGGCAGGGTCGCAAGGGAGAAATTCGACCGGCCCGCTTCTACGGTCAGACGACCGGCTGCGGCATCCGCTGTGAGTGTGACCAAGGCCCCATCAGGCAGCTTGCGCACGATTTCATGCAAGGTTGTGGCCGCGACGGTGGTTGCGCCGGCGCGCTCGACCTGAGCCAAGGCTTTGTCGACGACTTCGATGTCCAGATCGGTGGCGCGGAACTGAACGCTCTCGCCTTCGGCCTCGATCAGCACGTTTGCCAGGATCGGGATTGTGTTGCGACGTTCGACAACCGACTGAGCCTGAGACACGGCTTTGAGAAGCGTGCCGCGTTCGATGCTGATTTTCATACCCTACTATCCTTTGACTTGGACCATTACTGGGAGCCGGGACAGGCAACCTAACGGTTTGCCCCTGCAACACAAGGTTTTTCATGGATTTGTCGGTTGGAAAATCAAGGGCGTCAAGGGGGGCGTGACGTGAATGGCACAGTTGACGGTAAATCGTGGAAATGTGCACACATGTTGCGAACAATAAAAGGCCCCGAACCGAGGTTCAGGGCCTTTTAGAAAACGGGTAAGAGTCTTAGGCTTCGAGCGCGCGGCGCAGCATTTCGACGTCTTCGGCAATTTGTCCGTCGGTCGATTTCAGCTCTTCGATCCGGCGTACACCATGCATGATGGTGGTGTGGTCGCGTCCACCAAAGCGGCGTCCGATCTCAGGCAGCGAGCGGCTGGTCAATTGTTTGCACAGATACATCGCTACTTGCCGGGGACGCGCGTAAGAGCGCAATCGCTTTGGTCCGATGATGTCGCTGAGGCGGATGTTGTAATAATCCGATACTTTGCGCTGGATCTCTTCCACCGTGATCTTGCGTTCAGAGGCGCGAAGAACATCGGCCAGACAATCTTGGGTCAGGTCCATGTCGATTTCGCGACCAACCAGGGACGCAAAGGCGAACAATCGAGTCAATGCCCCTTCTAGAACGCGCACGTTGGTCGAGATGCGGTGGGCCAGAAACTCTAAAACGCCGTCGGCAATTTCCAAACCGGGATAGGTCGCGCTGTGCTGCTGAACTTTGTTTTGTAGGATGCCAAGGCGCAATTCATAATCGGTCGGATGCAGATCGACGACCAGGCCACACTGAAGGCGGGACTTTACGCGATCTTCCAGATCCTTGATCTCGCCGGGGGCGCGGTCAGCCGAAATGATGATCTGTTTGTTCTGATCAACCAAGGCATTGAATGTGTGGAAAAACTCTTCTTGTGTTGAGTCTTTGCCTGCGATGAACTGCACGTCATCAACCATCAGGACATCGACCGACCGGAACAGGTGTTTGAAATCCATCATCCGACGCTCACGTAGGGCTTGAACGAAGCGATACATGAATTGTTCAGCTGACAGATAGAGCACGTTCAGCTCAGGCTTTTGCGTTTTTAGTTCCCACGCGATGGCATGCATCAGGTGCGTTTTACCCAATCCAACACCACCATACAAAACCAGCGGATTGAAGGTGACGGGACCCCCTTCGGCAACGCGACGCGCGGCTGCATGAGCCAACTCGTTTGGTTTGCCGACAACAAAGCGGTCAAACGTGAAACGCGCATCCAGCGGGGCGGCTTGGAGTGATTCCATCTGGCCCTGTGACGCGGATACGGCGGCCTTACTGCTCAGGCTGGGCGCCGCTGGTGCGGTCACGGGGTGTGTTGCGGTGTTGGCCGCAGCGGGGCGGGCAGTAGAATTGGCGGCGACCCGGAAAGCCAGTCGCTGAACCGTCTCTCCCGAAGTATTCAATTCGTACAAGATCAAATCAGCAAAGTTCTGGCTGACATAGTTTCCCATAAAGTTTGTCGGAACTGTGAACACTGCAACCCCATCTTGCAGTTCTTCAAATTCCAGCGGCTCAATCCACGTTGTGTAGTTGTTTTGGCCGACGGTTTTTAGCAGCCGCTCTCTGAGCTGTCCCCATTTTTCTTGTGTCATCGGTGCCTCACGCATCCCATCTTCTCTTGGCCATTTTGGCCTTATTACCCATCCAGTTTGCCGGCCCATCACCAGCAGGATTCACGCGCACAGAGAGAGTGTTCGCCGACCGTCAAAGTCGTCGCCTGATGTCCCAAAAGACATCAAAATAGGTCAAACGCGATGTGCTGGGCTCTCTTCTTCGACAGCCAACACAAACATCGTACCTATTACACACTCATTTTCCGACAGGGCCATGGATTAGGTTTCCCTAACCTTACAGCAGGTCGACCAAACCGGGGCAGCCCCGATCTATCGACATTCGCTTTCAGTCTATCTGATGCCCATCAGAGTGACCTCGAAAGCAGCCCGTCCCCCCAAGCGAGTGAATCGCTGGAACAGTGGTAGCAAGTCTGTGGGCGAACCGGCAATCAAACTCTGCGGTTGACTCAGAGTTTGACGAGAAAGAATCTCTTGCCCCGCAGGCAGCGCGGATTCCGTGCAACAGAGACAAAAAAAGGCGCTGCATGACGCAGCGCCTTGAAATCAGCTAAATCGAAACCGACTCAGGTGAGTCGTTTTAGCCCAGGGATTTGACCCGTGCGGACAAACGCGACACTTTCCGTGACGCGGTGTTTTTGTGGTAAACGCCTTTGGTGACGCCGCGCATCAATTCGGGCTGAGCGGCACGCAGAGCTGCGGTTGCTGCTTCTTTGTCGCCAGATTCGATGGCTTCTTCTACTTTACGCAGGAAGGTGCGGATGCGCGAACGACGGGCTTTGTTTACAGCGAAACGGGCTTCGTTCTGACGGGCGCGTTTTTTTGCCTGAGGCGAATTTGCCATGATATTGGACCTTTGTCTTCGGGTTCAGTTTGTTTCGATAGCGCGATGCCAAGCCTGACCCGGATCAGATCCACCGGTGTGATTCTAGCCAGAGCGGGCTGCACGCGCATGTATGACGGCGGTCTTTACTCGAACTTTCGGGTGTTGCCAACCGGATTCGGTTCAGGAAGGCCGCAAATGCAAAAAGGCAGGTGTTTTGGCCTGCCTTTTTAGTCAATTTGAGGTCTGGGTTACTTGTCCCGGAACTGTGCCTGACGTTTTTCGAGGAACGCGGCCATGCCTTCTTTTTGGTCTTCGGTCGCAAACATGGAATGGAACACGCGGCGTTCAAACAGAATGCCTTCGTTCAGGGTCAGCTCATAGCTGCGGTTCACGGCTTCTTTTGCAGCAGCGGTTGTCAGAGACGACTTTTCTGCGATTTTCTGCGCTGCGCTCGTGGCTTCTTCGAGCAACTTTTTCGCAGGAACCACACGGCTCACCAATCCGGCTCGTTCGGCTTCTTCTGCGTTCATGAAGCGGCCCGTCAGGTTCATATCCATGGATTTGGATTTTCCAACGAATCGGGTCAGGCGCTGCGTGCCACCAATCCCGGCAATCACACCAAGATTGATTTCGGGCTGGCCAAATTTGGCGGTGTCAGATGCAATTATGAAATCGCAGAGCATCGCCAATTCGCAGCCACCGCCCAACGCATAGCCACTGACGGCGGCGATGATGGGTTTGCGGATTGCGATGATCCGGTCGTTGACCATCGCGAACAGGTTTTCGCCATAGACTTCTACAAAGCTCTTAGTGGACATCTCTTTGATGTCGGCACCCGCGGCGAAGGCTTTGTCTGATCCGGTTAGGATAATGCAGCGCACCTTATCGTTTGCATCGGCCTCTTCCAGCGCCGTGCACAATTCACCCACGAGTTGGGCGTTCAATGCATTCAAGGCGTCGGGGCGATTCAGTTTGATAAGAGCTACGTGGTCTTCAACGTCGACGATGATCGTCTCAAAGGCCATGGAAAATGCTTTCGGTTGTTCCGTTCTGGACCGATTCCTTACCACGCGGGGGAATTGGTTCAAGTTATCTTTGGCATTGCGGACAGTAGAAGGATGAGCGTCCCGATTGGGTGATTCTCGCAATTTCACTGTCACACCCTTCGGTGCGGCAGTGTTCCCCTTCGCGTCCATAAACATCAAAGGAATGCTGAAAATATCCAAGTTCTCCATCGGCTTGGCGGAAATCCTTGAGCGATGATCCCCCCGCGTCGATGGCGTCTGACAGCACCTGACGGATGATCGGAACCAGCGATGCGACTCGTTTTGCGGCGATCTGTCCGGCTTTGCGACGTGGCGAAATTCCCGCGCGAAACAATGCTTCGCAAACGTAAATATTTCCCAAACCGGCGACGATTCCCTGATCCAATAGGGCAGATTTCACAGGACTGTTCTTGTTGGTAAAGGCATCGATCAAATGCTGGTCGTGAAAATCATTGCTCAAAGGTTCAGGGCCAAGCACTGCCAACAGCTTGTGATTTTCGGCCGTTGCGGTGGGCAAAAGATCCATGGCGCCAAACCGGCGCGGGTCGTTGAACGTCACGCGAGCGCCGTTTGCCATATGAAACACGACGTGGTCGTGTTTCTGCGCTGGGGGATGATCGTGGACGAATTGCCCCAATGGATCGCCTGACACGGTCATGCGTCCCGACATCCCCAGATGAACCAACAGCGTTTCGCCACTGCTGAGGTCTGCTAGAATGTACTTCGATCGTCGCCTTAGCCGGTCCACGCGTTGCCCTGACAGCCGTTCCGCCATGCGGTCTGGGAATGGCCAGCGCAAATCAGGGCGATTCACATCCGCTTTTTCGATCACAATTCCCTCCATCGCGGGGGTTAATCCACGTTTCACCGTCTCGACTTCGGGCAATTCCGGCATTTAGGCGCTCCTATTCCATTGGGCCGCATTGTGCCCATCTTCCAGCGCCCTATAACAGAGGCGAATTCAACGAACGGCAAGCGACATGTCTGACAGCTCTGATAAAACCACCCATTTTGGGTTTGAAACCGTCCCCGAAGGCGAAAAGGCCGGGCGCGTACAGGGCGTGTTCAACTCGGTCGCCAGTAAATATGACATCATGAACGACGTGATGAGCATGGGCATTCACAGGGTCTGGAAAGACGCGATGATGGATTGGCTTGCTCCACGCCCTGGACAACGGTTGCTGGATGTGGCCGGTGGGACAGGTGATATTTCGTTCCGGTTCCTGAAACGTGCCGGAGAAGGGCATTCAACCGTTCTGGATTTGACCGAGCCTATGCTGATCGAAGGACGGAAACGCGCCGAGGCAGAACAGCGGGCAGACAGCTTGGATTGGGTGGTTGGTGATGCCATGGCGCTGCCATTCGAGGATAACACCTTTGATGTCTATACGATTTCCTTTGGCATCCGGAACGTGACCCGCCCGCAAGAGGCGTTGAACGAAGCCTATCGTGTCTTGCGTCCCGGTGGTCGTTTGATGGTGCTTGAATTTAGCCAGCTGCCTAATCCGGCGATGCAAAAAGCCTATGACCTCTATTCATTCAACGTGATTCCGCGCATGGGTAAGGCGATCGCGGGGGATTATGACAGCTACCAATATCTGGTCGAATCGATCCGTAATTTCCCAGATCAGGACACCTTTTTGGATATGGTGAAAACAGCCGGGTTCGCGAACGCGAAATACCGCAATCTGAGCCTTGGCATTGCGGCCCTGCATTCAGGTTGGAAGGTCTAAATGCGCGGACCCCACAATATTATTCGCCTGATCCGAACAGGCGCCACATTAGAGCGCACCGGCGCCATGAATGTGGTGTTGGATGCGTTTGAGGCCCCACCATTGTTGCGCTTTGTTGCACATGTTTTGGGTAAACCTTTTCAATGGCTTGGGTACAAAGGTGATCCTGACATGCCTCCGGCGACCCGTGCGCTGACGGCGTTGGGACCTGCGTATATCAAATTTGGGCAAGTTCTATCAACACGCCCTGATGTTGTTGGGGATGACCTGGCAGAACAGCTGCGTGTCCTTCAAGACAAGCTCCCTCCGTTTTCCAAAGCCGAAGCAATGGCCGAAGTGGAAAAGGAATTGGGGCGTTCTGTGGCCGAGGTTTTTTCCGAATTCAGCGAACCCATTGCGGCGGCTTCTATTGCTCAGGTTCACCGCGCGCGTCTGGCCGATTCCGATCAGGATGTGGCGGTCAAAGTTTTGCGTCCAGGGATCGAGCGTGCGTTTCGCAAAGACGTGGATGCGTTCTATTTCGCGGCGCGGATTGTTGATCTGTTCGCCCCCGGAGCACGTCGCCTGCGTCCGATGGAGGTGATCGAACACTTTGATGGTGTGGTACAGGGCGAGTTGGACCTGCGGTTGGAAAGTGCTGCGGCGTCAGAGTTTGCGGCCAACACTACAGACGACGAAGGGTTCCAGCTGCCTCAGATCGTGTGGAATTATTCGGCCCGCCGGGTGATGACGCTGGGTTGGGCGGATGGTGTCCCGCTTGGGGATAACGATGCGATTGACGGGGCAGGGCATAACCGGGTCGATCTGGGCGAACGTGTATTGCGTCTGTTCCTGATGCACGCGCTGCGCGACGGATTTTTCCATGCGGATATGCATCAGGGAAACCTGAAGGTGGCCGCAAATGGCGATATTATTGCCTATGATTTCGGCATCATGGGGCACATCGATGAATACACTCGACGGGTTTATGCCGAGATCCTGTTTGGTTTTATCCGCCGTGACTACAAGCGGGTGGCCGAAGTGCATTTTGAGGCCGGGTATGTGCCTGCCAATCAGGATGTGGATGAATTCGCCCGTGCCTTGCGCGCAGTGGGGGAACCGATTTTCGGGATGGATGCGACGCATATCTCGATGGGTCGGTTGTTGAGTTATCTGTTTGAAGTCACAGAACGTTTTGGCATGGAAACGCGTACCGAGCTGATCTTGTTGCAGCGCACAATGGTCGTGGTCGAAGGGGTGGCGCGGTCTTTGAACCCCCATATCAATATCTGGGAAGTCGCCCATCCCGTGGTCGAGGATTACATCAAGAAATCCATTGGCCCGCGTGCGATCGTTTCGGATTTGGCTAAGACCGCCAAGGTCTTGGCGCGCTTTGGCCCGCGGTTGCCGGGGTTGGTTGAGCAGGCCTTGATCGCGCAAACACATGTCACGGATCAGCAGCCGTCAGCCTGGCGAACTGCGATTGGTCCGGCCGTGCTCGGGGCGGTTATTGGCGGGTGTGCCGTCTTGGCGGCTATTTCGTTGTTCTAAAAGAAAAAGGCGCGAATAAATCGCGCCTTTTTGTCAGATGCTTACTCGGGTCAAGGACCCGAGAGCTGTTGATTATAGCAGCTCGATGGCCAGTGCGATGCCTTGACCGCCGCCGATGCACATGGTGATCAGCCCTTTGGACCCGCCGGTGCGCTCCAATTCATACAGTGTTTTCAAGGTGATGATCGCACCCGTTGCGCCAACTGGGTGACCCAGAGCAATGGCACCACCGTTAGGGTTTACTTTGGCCGGGTCCAGACCCAGTTCTTTGTTCACGGCCAATGCCTGCGAAGCAAAGGCTTCGTTGCTTTCGATCACGTCAAAATCGTTGATGGACAGACCAGTTTTCGCAAGCAGGTTTTGAACGGCAGGAACAGGGCCGATACCCATGACTTCGGGGCGGACACCGGCGTGGGCATATCCCAGAACACGGGCCTTGGGTTTCAGGCCAGCGGCCTCGGCAGCGGTGGCTGTTGCGAACACCATTGCGGCGGCACCATCGTTAATTCCGCTTGCATTACCGGCAGTTACGCGGCCGTCCTTTTTGAACACGGCGCGTAGACCCGCAAGCGCTTCTGGGGTGGTGGCCTTGGGGTGTTCGTCGGTGACAAAGTCGACCATGTCGCGCTTGACCTTGACCTGAACCGGGGTGATTTGGCTGGTGAAATGACCGGCTTCAATCGCGGCAGCGGCGCGGGTTTGACTGGTGAGGGCAAACTCGTCCATCTGTTCACGGGTGACATCGTGTTCGTCCGCGACGTTTTCGGCTGTCACACCCATGTGGCCGGTGCCAAACGGGCAGTTCAGCGCGCCGAGCATCATGTCGAGGGTTTTGACGTCGCCCATCTTGGCCCCCCAGCGTTGCTGCGGGATGATGAAGGGGCTGCGGGACATGTTTTCCGCACCACCGGCGACGGCAAATTCAGCATCTCCCAGCATCAGTGATTGAACAGCAGAAACAATGGCTTGCGCGCCAGAACCGCAGAGGCGGTTGACGTTCATCGCAGGGGTTATATCGGGGATGCCCGCCTGCATTGCGGCAACGCGCGAGAGGTACATATCGCGGGGTTCCGTGTTGATGACATGACCAAATACGACGTGCCCAACCTGCCCGCCTTCGACGCCGGACCGTTCCAGCGCGGCCTTGGTCGCCGTGGTGGCCAGATCAATGGGGGTCGTGGCTGCAAGCGCACCACCAAAGGTGCCAATGGCGGTGCGGGCGCCGTCCAGAATCACGATGTCGGTCATGTATGTTTCTCCTCAAGATTTGCGCCATTATGCATGTGCAGCACGGGCGTGTCTGCCCAAACGTGCCGTCAAAATAGGCGGGGTGACATGCGTGCACCGGGCGTGCACCCCCCGTGCACCCCCTGGTGCACGATTGCTATGCGGCGGTTCGGCGCGCGGGTCCATCAATCAGACCGGGGTGATCTGGTCCCCAGATGCGTTCGATGTCCCGAAACATAAGGGCGCGTTCCAGACGATCCAGTTCGCTCAGGGCTGCCTGTACATTGCCATGATTCTGGCGCAGCGCCTTGGCCCAAATTCGCTCGGCTGATTTGACCGACCAACTGAGCATGGCGCGCTGCAACCAGCGGCGCAGGTCTGGATGTAATTTGTCAAAGCGGGACATAGGGGCGGCCCTACGACGTCGGAGGGAGGATTGGACATTTCTGGGCATGGGATGGGCATGTTACGTTATTACATTTCACATCTATAGCGGACACGCGCAGAGTTGACAAGGCAGGGCAAAGGTCGCAGAGAATCCGTCATGACGGAAAATTCAGACGATATTTTGACACGCTTGCCTGCCCGCCTGAAAGAGGCGCGCCGGGCGCAGGGGTTATCACTAGAGGCGGTTGCGAATCTGTCGGGCGTGTCCCGGTCGATGGTCAGCCAGATCGAGCGGGGCGAGAGCAGTCCGACCATCGCAACGTTGTGGAACCTGACCCGCGCCTTGCAAGTCGATTTCGCCGGGTTGCTCGAGGATGGAGAAGCAGCCGACCGCATTGAGGTTTTGCGTGCCTCGGATGTGCCCAGCATTGACAACATGGGGCAGGGGTGCCGCATTTGTATCCTGTCGCCCCCCGAAGATGCGGGTGGTCACGAGGTTTACGACATCCGGTTCGAAGCGAACGGCGCGCTGAACAGTCAGCCCCACGCCCGTGGCACCCGTGAACAGTTGACGGTTTTAGAGGGATCGGTGCGGGTCACATCCGGCAGCGCGGTGAATGCGTTGAGCGTAGGTGATACCGCACGATATGCGTCAGACGTAGCGCATTCTATCGTTGCCGGAGATGACCCGACGCGGGTGTTTCTAATTGTTAAGACTGTTTGATGGATTGGGCTGAGATAACTAACTGAGGGTTGCGCCCTCCGGGGGGAGGTCGGGCGCGGCCCGGTTTTTACCGGGCGATTCCTTGCCTTTTCTTCGGCACAACAAAAAAGGGGCCGCGAAATGCAGCCCCTGAAATTGCTTCGACTGTAACGCGGATTAATCGCGCAGCAGTTCGTTGATACCGGTTTTGGAGCGGGTTTTTGCATCAACGCGTTTCACGATGACGGCACAGTACAGGTTCACGTTGTTTTTGGAGGGCATGGAACCGGCAACAACCACCGAATAGGGGGGCACTTCGCCGTACATGACTTCGCCGGTTTCGCGATCTACGATCTTGGTCGACTGGCCGATAAATACGCCCATGCCCAAAACAGAGCCTTCGCGCACGATACAGCCTTCGACGACTTCGGACCGGGCGCCGATGAAACAGTTGTCTTCGATGATGGTTGGGCCAGCCTGCATGGGCTCAAGAACGCCACCGATGCCAACGCCACCCGATAGGTGCACGTTTTTACCGATCTGCGCGCAGGAGCCAACGGTCGCCCATGTGTCAACCATGGTGCCTGTGTCGACATAGGCGCCAAGGTTCACAAAAGAGGGCATCAGAACCACGCCGGGAGCGATATAGGCAGATTTGCGGACAACACAGTTTGGAACGGCGCGGAAACCGGCCTCTTTCCACTGCTCTTCGCCCCAGCCGAGGAATTTGGAATCAACTTTGTCCCACCAGCCACCGCCCTGTGGGCCGCCGGATTGCTGTTCCATGTCTTTGATGCGGAAGCCGAGCAGAACCGCTTTTTTGGCCCACTGGTTTACGTGCCAGCTGCCGTCGTCCTGCTTTTCAGCAACGCGCAGGCTGCCGCCGTCCAGCGCCGCCAAAGTGGATTCGATGGCATCGCGTTGTTCACCCGTGGTTGTGGGGGTGATGGTGTCGCGCGCCTCCCAGGCGGCTTCAATGGCGGCTTCGAGTTGTGCATTCGACATGGATCGGCTCCCTAAAACTCTGGTCGTGTTGGAATGGCCTATAAGGCGCGCGGGGCCAATGCGCAATCCGACGCACGACCCGCGATTTGCGTCGTTTCCTTAGCCTGCAAAGGGATCAGGGGCGATATTGCCACCACAGACCAGTACAGCGACCCGCTCACCGGGGGCTGGTACATAGGCTCCGGACATCAACGCGGCCAATGCTGTGGCCCCAGCGGGTTCCACCAGTTGCCGCCGTTCCTGCCACAGGGCGTGTTGGGCGGCGGTGATGGCAGTATCGCTGACCAGCACCGATTCCATCCCCTGAGCCAATTCAAAACAGATGTCCCCGATCCGACGCGCACCCAGCGCATTGGCTGCCACGCCTGAGACATTCACATCAACCGGCTGCCCGGACGCGAGGGCGGCATTCAAAGCACAGGAGGTTTCGGGTTCAACTGCGACCACTTTGCGTGCGCCTTGGAACCACGCCAGCGCCCCCGCGATCAGGCCGCCGCCGCCCACCGCGACCAGAACAGTATCGGCTTGCAGGCCCTGGGCCTCCCACTCGGCAAAGCAAGTGCCTTGGCCCGCGACGGTGGCGGGGGCGTCGTAGGCGTGGATTTGCATCGCGCCAGTTTCGGTTTCATAGGTTTTGGCCAGCGTGAGCGCATTGGCGTATTCGCCGGGCACAACAGTCAAGTCTGCGCCGATTCCTTGGATCAAAGCGATTTTGGATGGGCCTGCCATTTCGGGAACAAAGATCGCCGCCGTGTGGCCGAGCGCCTTGGCGGCAAAGGCCACAGCAGCGCCGTGGTTCCCACCCGAGGCGGCAACCAGCCCGGCAGGAGGGACGTCACAGCTAAGCAGGGTATTGAACGCACCGCGGGCTTTGAAGCTGCCGGTGTGCTGCATGTGCTCCAATTTCAGCTCGATCGGGTAGCCCAGACCATACCCATCTGTTGTCAGGGTTGGGGTTTGGTGCGCATGGCCTGCGATTCGCTGTGCCGCTGCCTCTATTTCTGCCTTCCACTGCATCGTCGCGTTCCTGTCACTGGTGTTGCAACGGCGAACCCTATAGCTGTTTGAAAAACACGCAAGCAGGGAACCCCCGAGCAATGAAAGAAGACCGCCTGAGCCCTTTCCGCGATGCGGGCACTGACCGTTCAACAGCCCGCGACGTTCCAGATACGCCGCAAACCCGTTCACCGGCTTACAAGCTGGCCTTTGCGGACGAGGATTTTCTGTGCCGGGATGAGTTGCGCCCGGTGCGCCTGCAGTTGGAGCTGTTGAAGCCCGAGCTGATGATGGCAGAGCAGGGAATCGCGTCAACAATCGTGATGTTTGGCGGCGCGCGTATTCCAGAGCCGTCGCAAAAGCATACCGCGCGGACACAGACGCTTGCGAATCTGTCGCAGTATTACGATGAAGCCCGCGAATTTGCGCGGCTGATGACTGAAAAGTCCAAAGAGACCGGATGCCGGGACAACGTCATTGTAACCGGGGGGGGACCCGGTGTGATGGAGGCGGGCAACCGTGGGGCGATGGATGCTGGCGGGTGTTCAATTGGCTTGAACATCGTGCTGCCGCATGAGCAGGCACCGAATTTGTATGTTTCGCCCGAGCTCAGCTTTAACTTTCACTATTTCGCGATTCGCAAGATGCACTTCTTGATGCGTGCACGGGCGATCACGGTCTTTCCGGGTGGCTTTGGCACATTAGATGAAATGTTCGAGGCGCTGACGCTGATACAGACCGGCCGCATGGATCGGGTGCCGTTTCTGCTGTTTGGGCGTGCGTTCTGGGAAAAAGTTGTCAACTGGGAGGCTTTGGCTGACGCAGGTACGATTTCCGAGCAGGATTTGGATCTGTTCCGGTTTGTGGATACCGCGCAAGAGGCGG
Organism: Phaeobacter sp. NW0010-22; assembly: GCF_040365955.1. NCBI lineage: Bacteria > Pseudomonadati > Pseudomonadota > Alphaproteobacteria > Rhodobacterales > Roseobacteraceae > Phaeobacter > Phaeobacter sp. NW0010-22. Next base: position 226,051 of record NZ_BAABWT010000002.1, on the reverse strand, counting down.
TCGATCTGATCGAAAACTGGGGCCCGGCGCCGGCGCGCGAGGATATTCCGGGGCGCTGACGCGCTGAAATAGGGAAAATGTGCTACACTCGGCCCCACCATAGCTAATCAAGGGAGGGGTCGATGTCTTATGTTACTGTGTCCACTTGGGCCTATGATGAAACGCTGGATGAGGCCGCACTGGTCGAAAGCGCTCAGGAAAAGATCAGCCAGATCAAGGCGATGGGGGCCAGTGGCGGGTATCTGGTCCGGGTCAGCCCGAACGAGGGCATGATCGTGATGATTTATCCGGACGAAGGTATCTGGAATCGGGTGCGCGATACGGTATTGCACATGCGCGCCGAAACCCGACCTGAGGTTGGTGGCACCCCAACGGGTGCCATGAACGGTCCGGCTGTTGTGTCTGTCTGACGCTGAAATTCGCTGAATTCTATTGGCTCTCGGGGATCCAAAGGCGTGTAAACTGCACGCCTGTTGGAGGATCTCTGAGAGGAAAAAGAGATCAGTTCAGTGTTGCAGGCAGAACACCCAGTTCGGTGCCTTGGGGCAATTTGGTCACGACCTGCGCGCCTTGCACGTCTTTGATGCCATAGCCGAATCCAGCCAGACGGAATTTCCATTCGCGTGCGCTGAGGGCTTTTGAGCGTTCTGCCTGAAGCAAGTCCAACAGTCCGCCTTCGATCATTGTTCCACCGATATCTGCATGTGCCATTTTGTTTTCCTCTCAATGTTTGTTTCTCATTTGGAAACTGACTGTTGATAAAGGCCGAACTTTACCGGAATTGTGGAAAATTTGAGGCAAGCGGGATGCTATGCCTGCGCCGCTTGGGCTGATATGGGTCTGCGCAACACACATCGAGAGGGTCAAATGGATACGCCTAAACAAACGCAGCCAAATCTGGGCGAGATGCTACACCTACGCGGCAATGCGTTGTCAAAGGGCGAACCGATTGCCCTGCCTTTGGTGCAGAGTAGCATGTTCCATCTCCCTGGAATGCCAGAGGATTTTTCCAATTACGGGCGTGTTCACAATCCGACATGGGCGCATTTGGAACATGTCCTGGCGCATCTGGAAGGCGCGCCTTGTCTTGCGTTTCCTTCGGGTATGAGCGCGATTTCGGCAGTATTGTTTGCTACGTTGAAGGCGGGGCATCGGGTGCTGGTACCGTCAGATGGATATTATGTGACGCGATTGTTGGCGGCGCAGTTTCTAGCGCAGTTGGGTGTTGAAGTGATTGAACGGCCCACACTGGGATTCGCAGAAGGTGGGTTCGAAGGAATCGATGTGGTGTTCATAGAAAGCCCGTCGAATCCCGGATTGGATGTGATTGATCTGCGCGCGGTCGCAGAGGCGGTACGCGTGGCAGGTGGCATCAGCATTGTGGATAATACCACCCTGACGCCGTTGGGGCAGCGGCCCTTGGATATGGGTGTTGATATCGTTGTTGCTTCGGACACCAAGGCGATGGGCGGGCATTCGGATGTTTTGATGGGTCACGTCGCGACGCGTGATCCGCAGATTTTGCAGCGGGTGGAGGATTGGCGCAAGATTTCAGGCAGCATCCCCGGCCCGCACGCCAGTTGGTTGTTGCACCGGGGCTTGGAAACGCTGGATGTGCGGTTCGACCGGATGTGCACTTCGGCACAGGTGATCGCGGAACGGTTGGCCGCGCACCCTGCAATCAAGCAGATTCGATTTCCCGGCTTGCCGGGTGACGCGTCTCATGCCCTGTCCAAGGCGCAGACATTGCGGTTTGGGTTCCTGATTTCGGTCACGTTGGACAGCGAGGCGCAAGCGGACACGTTTATCAATACCTGCCCGTTGATTCGCCCGGCCACGTCGTTTGGGGGTGTTCATACGTCAGCCGAGCGGCGCGCACGGTGGGGGGATGTCGTAGACCCAGCCTTTGTACGTTTGTCGGTTGGGTGTGAACCTGTCGAGGAGTTGTGGCAGGCCATTGATCAAGCGCTGAACGCGCTGTGAGATCAGTCTGATTGTGGGCTGAACCGCAACGCATTTAGGTGCGGTTCAGCTCGAGGCTCTGAGTTACTTTTTCTTTGGTTCGCGCAGTTCTTTGAACAGGAACATCGGGATGACGATGGAGGCGATTAGCGCACCCAGCCAAACCAGCAAGGTCGCGGCCAGCAGGTTCGACACGCCGCCAACGGTTAGGCCCGAGGCGATCATATCCGTAATTAACAAGCCAACAAAGGTTACTACCAGTGCCATTCCGCCCTTAAGGGCTGGCACGTTTTTCTCGCTGACTTTGGTCAACAGCGGTTCGGCAATCACCTGAACCAGTGTGAACACCACCACCACGACGATCATGGACAAGGGCGCAATCGAAAACCCATCCAGCAAGAGCGCGGCCAGCAATAGGCCAACCGCGTTACCGATCAAGAGCGCGACAATCGACAGGACACGTCGGGACATAGGATCAATTCCTTACATTCAAATCTAAGAGATATTGAATGCAACCTTAGCCTGGGTTTCCGCCGATTTCATCCAAAATCAAAGACCTGCTTCGGCTTCGATCTGCCTGCGTGATTTGCGGGCGCGTTCGGTGGCCGATTTTAGCTGACCACAGGCCGCCATGATGTCTTCGCCGCGCGGTGTGCGGATGGGCGAGGCAAAGCCTGCCTCGTGAATGATATCGGCAAAAGCGTGGATGCGGTTGCCCGAGCTGCGCTTGTACGGGGCACCGGGCCATTCGTTGAACGGGATCAGGTTGATTTTGGCCGGAATGTTAAATTCCCGGATCAAGCTGATCAGGCGGTGCGCATCTGCTTTGGTGTCATTCACGCCGTCGAGCATCACATATTCAAAGGTGATGCGTTCGGAATTGGACACGCGTGGATAATCAGCAAGGGCTTGCAGCAGTTCGCGGATGTTCCAGCGTTTGTTGATCGGAACCAGCTTATCACGGGTTTCATCGGTGGTGGCGTGGAACGAAATCGCCAGCAAGCAGCCGATTTCATCCGCGGTGCGCGCGATTTCAGGCACAACGCCTGAGGTCGACAATGTGATGCGCCGGCGGCTGAGCTGGATGCCTTCGGGGTCCATGGCGATTTTCATCGCGTCGCGCACGTTGTCGAAATTATAGAGCGGCTCGCCCATGCCCATCAGAACGATGTTGCTGAGCAGTCGGGATTCATCGGGGGCGCGTTTGCCAGGGGTCGGCCATTCGTCCAGATCGTCACGCGCCATCATTACCTGACCGATGATTTCGGCCGAGGTGAGGTTGCGGACCAGTTTCTGAGTGCCGGTGTGGCAGAACGAACAGGTCAATGTGCACCCAACCTGAGACGAGATGCACAGCGTGCCGCGCCCTTCTTCGGGGATGTAAACGACCTCGACCTCGTGGCCGCCCGCGATCCGCACCAGATATTTGCGGGTGCCATCGCTGGACACTTGACGCGAGACGACTTCGGGGATTTCAATCACAAATTTTTCGGCCAATTCGGCCCGAAACGCTTTGGACAGGTTGGTCATCTCTGCGAAGTCGCGAACGCCCCACTGATAGATCCATTGCCAGATTTGCCCGACGCGCATTTTGGCCTGTTTTTCCGGCGTACCGCTGGCAATCAGGGCTTCGCGCATTTGTGGACGGGTCATACCGACGATGTTCGTCGGCCCCTCGGGCAATTTGCGGGGAATTGTCATCACATCTTGCGTGATCGGCGCGTTGGCGGACATATCAAAGGACTCACTAAGCTGAGGGATGCGCCTCTATATAGGAGAACGCGCAAAGATCAAAAGATTTCGCGCGCTCTTATTATTAGACTTTATTGGACGCTGGCCATCAATTCGGCGATTCTGGCCCGCCCTAGAGTGATGAAACAGCTTTGAATTGCGATGCCCGTGCCCGAACCACCCCCAAAGGATGCCCCCACCGCATCACATTGAGCGGTGCGATAGGCAGCCCAAGCGGTTTGGGCGGCGTCCAACGCAGGGCCGGCAACTTTGCGGCCAGTGACCTCATCGAGCTCAATGGCAGAGCCTTGGGCGATTTCAAGAGCGATGGCCATCGCGGCCTCTACCTGATCGGCGGCGGCCCCGACACATGTGCCGATTTCGACCTGCGACCCGGCGGCGCTGCATTCAAGTGACGGGTCGGTTGTTCCGGCTGTTGGGGCAAGCAGCAGGGCGGCGCAGACGAGGTATCGCATTAAACTGGCTCCCCATATTCGTTTGCCTCGGGCTGTGAGGGGCGTGTCAGCCACCACAGGATCAAGATGCTAAGACCCAATTGGAGCAACATCGCAGCGATCAGCCCTGAAACTCCGAGAAAGGCAGCGGGGCCGCGTAACACTTCGGGATCGTCAACTCGCCCTTCCATCAAGGAGAAAACGGCGACGCCTGAAAACAGAAACAGAATCATGGCGAAGGAAATGGCCAAGGGTAAAAGCAGATACCATCCGGGATATCCGACATCGTGCATGCGCCGCCAACCAGCTGCCAGCATGGGGAGCAGAGTCGCGAACTGAAATAGCGGAGTTAAGAATTGCGAGGGTTCGCCAGTCTCAGGGTTTGTGCCAAACACAATGGCATCGATGATCGACAAGAGCACCGCCCCGAGAAAAACAAACAAGACGAACCACCAATATTCCGGGCGCCGTGCCCGGCCAGAAAAGGTGACGTACTTGGAAAGGCAGGTCTTTATGGCAGTGGTAAAAGTCATCTTAAACCTCGCGTTCTGAATAATAATAACCTGCAGCTTACAACCCTAACCCGTCAAACAAAAACAGCCGGCGCTCTTTTCAGAGTGCCGGCTGTGCGAGGCGGTTACCGAGAGGGGGGACCTACTCGGCAGCCATTGCCTTGGGCTCCCAGGCGAAGGGCTGGAACATGCCATCCACCGGTGTTTCAAAAAGGGCGTTTGTGTAATTCGACAGGACCTTTTGGGCAAAGATCACCAGTAGATCCTGAAGCGCGCGGTCGTCATAGCCAGCAGCGCGGAAGGCAACCAGATCTTCGGACGCAGGGCGGCCATGGGTGTCGCGCAGGGCCAAAGTAAAGGTGCGCAGAGATTCGAGCTTGGCATCATTCAGCGGTGTTTCATCGCGCAGCGCGTCGATGATGTCTTTGTCGACTTTTTCACGCAGCGCGATGCCGGTGTGTGCGGGAACGCAGTAATGGCAGGTATTGGCGACGTTGATGGTCATCCAGATCACGGTGCGCTCGGCCGGGGAAAAGCCGGTGGTCATCGCAAGGCGCGACAGTTCTTTGTAGGATTCCAGCAAGGCGGGGCTTGTTGCCATGACGCCGTGCAGATTTGGAATGGAACCAAAGGCTTTGACCGACCCTTCGAGCAACGGTTTTGCGGCGTCTGGGGCGGTTTCGAGGGTGTGAATGACGGTTTGAGTCATGAGGCTGTCCTGTCAGAAGTGTGTTGGCAGACAGCTATGATTGGAGCGTTCTGATAAAAACGCTGATCCGGGCAGAGATTACTGTGCAGCGATGCGCAGCATTTCACCGGCTTGTGATTTGGTGTGTACAAAAACGGCAAAGCGCAGGTGCAAAACGCAAAAACCCCGGATCAGATCCGGGGTTTTGTATTGGATTTGGACAAGATTAACTGCCGCAGCGCTTTTTCGCATCCTCAAGTGCGGCGGTGAAGCCAAGCAGCGAGAACGTATCTTTGGTTTGTGTTCCGCGTGAGGACCGAGCGGTCAGCGTCGCAGAGGCGCCGCGTTTCATTGCACTGATTATTTTAGAATCCTGTGCTTCGGTCGCCGGCCATGCCCATTCGCCTTCGGAAATCAGTTCGAACTGGGTGCCGCCAACATCAAGCGAAACGGTTGAGCCGGGGGCAAAGGGATATCCACCGGTGAATGTCACCTGTCCTTTGACGCCCGCCTTGGGGCGGAAAAAGACGAACAGCAGGATATCGCTGCGTTTGGCTGCAACAACCCGGCCACCGCGTGTGTTCACGGTTTCCTTTGGGGCGGAAACGCTCCAGCACTCGGTTGGATCGTCCTCGACAAAGACACTCCAATTGGTCTTTGCCGCTACCCGGTTTGTGCTTTGTGTTTGAGCGGACGCAGTTGCGGCCATTCCTGCAATGCACAGGCCCGCGATTGTGCGGAAAAGTATAGATACCATGTGTCCAGCCTCCTAGACTGTCCTTAACCTCAATTCCCAAGGTGCGCCCGTGCGGGTCTTGCCAACCCATCTGTCTTGCGCATCCTATCGTTTGCCGACATAGACATACTAATGCAATTTTCGCCATGGGCGAAAGGGCGATTGGCGGGAATTTGCCAAGAAATGGGGAGGGTTTTGATGACACAACCGGTTCCAATGACCGAAATCTGGCGCGGTCCGTTCCTTGAGAGCGTGCATTCAGGCCATGCGGTGATCTGTGATGATACCGGACAGATCGTGCGCAGCTGGGGCGATCCACACGCGACGGTGCTGCCGCGCAGTTCCTCGAAGATGGTGCAGGCGCTGCCACTGATTACATCGGGGGCCGCTGCAAAATACGGTCTGACGTCTGAACATTTGGCACTGGCTTGTGCGTCCCACAACGGTGCGGCGATCCACACGGATCGGGTCAAGGCGTGGCTAGATCATCTGGGGCTGAGCGATGACGATTTCCGCTGTGGGCCACAATTGCCAAATGATCCGCCCGCACGGGATGCGCTGATCATCGGTGACGACAGCCCTTGCCAGATGCACAACAATTGCTCGGGTAAGCATTCGGGTTTTTTGACCCTGAACCAACATATGGGCGGTAATGCTGAATACATCGAGGTGGATCACCCGGTGCAGCAGGCCTGTCTGGCGGCGTTCGAAGAGACCACCGGCGAGACCAGTCCGGGCTATGGCATTGATGGCTGTTCGGCCCCCAATTATGCCAGTTCATTGCTGGGCATGGCGCGGTCGATGGCTTGGTTTGCATCTGCTGCGGATCGGTCAGATCGACAGAGTGCCGCAGCCGAGCAATTGACCACCGCGATGATCAAACATCCGGAACTGGTGGCGGGCGAAGGCCGGGCCTGTACTGAATTGATGCGGGCGATGAACGGGCGGGTTGCGATTAAAACCGGCGCCGAGGCGTTTTTCATTGCGATCATTCCTGAAAAGCGGATGGGCGTTGCATTGAAAATTGTTGATGGCACCACCCGCGCCAGTGAATGCGCCATTGCGGCGATTCTGGTTGAGTTGGGTGTGCTTGAGGCGGATCATCCGGCGACACGCAAATTTATGAATGCGCCGATCCTGAATCGCCGGGGCATTGATACCGGTATGATCAAGCCAGCCGCCGGGTTTATCTGACGGCTGGATTTTTCTGTTGGGGTGTAACGGGCGGGCGCGCGTTACATCTCCATGATTTCAGCGACTTCGACAGAGCCGTGACCGCTGACCACCATGGGACACCCTTTGGCCATTTCTGTTGCGGTCCCCATGTCGGCGGCATTCACCACGGTATATCCCGAAATTGGATTTGCACCGCCGTCGGCTGCAACACCAGACGCGCTGACTGTTTGGGACATACCCACGGGCGCGCCGGGGATTTCCAAAGCATCGGCCATGGTTTCAAACCAAGCTTTCCATGCGGCCATGACCTCGGCGCCTTCTTCGGGGCTCTCGGGGGTTTTGCCGCCGTGATAGGCAAAAATGAACTGTGGCATTGTTGGTCCTCCTTGTTGGTTTGGGGTTAATTCAGGTGTGCAGACAGTTTGCGCAGGGCTGAGCTCCATCCACGCTCGTGGTTGGTGCTGATCTCGTCATCGCCCAGATCGCGGTGATCTATCAGCAAACGTGACCCAGTGGCGGTTGCCACCACGGTAAAGGTCACATGGCTTTCGGCACCGCGATTGTCTTCGGGATCATGCCAACCCCAGGTAAAGCCAACCGATTTGGGGGGATCGACGTGGGTGACATGCCCGGACATCTTGTATTGCTGACCCTCGTCATTTTTCAGGACGGAATACCACGGCCCGGTGCGGGATAGATCAAGGTTATATGCAGACAGGAGCATGCCTTCGGACCCCCACCATTTTAGCAATTTTCCGGGGGAGCTGACCCAATCGAACAGCTTTTCGGGGCTGACAGGGAATTCCCGTTCTAGTCGCAGGTCAGTCATGCGTCGTCCTCTTCTAATATGGCGGCTTCCAACCGGTCGAGGCTGGCTTCCCAAAATTCACGTTTTGAAATTGTCCAATTTGCAATGGCACGCAGACCTTCGGGCTGGACCGTGTACAAGCGTTTGGTTCCGATGGCGCGCTGCTGAATAATTCCGGCCTCGCGCAGAACCTTGAGATGTCTTGATATCGCAGCCCCGGACATGCCGCGCCCTTGGATCAGGTCACCGGCGGGCAATTCCCCCTGTGCCATCAACTGTTCGACGATATCGAATCGCGTTGGGTCTGAGAGCGCTGAAAAGGCTGAGAGAAGGTGTGTCATGAGAATAAATTTAACATATTTGTTAAATTAAGTACAGACCTGTAGCTCACATAAGGTGAGCGGAGCAGCGGGGCAGGGTCTAAACCATGTCCCACAAGAGTTTGATTGCGAGGATGAGCGAGGTCATAACCAACAGGGGTTTGATCAGGCGTGCGCCGATGCGCTGGGCCAGAATCGCGCCCAATCGCGCGCCAAAGATTTGTGCGACGCCCATGATCAGACCAGTGATCCACCACGGTTCCGCGACAAAGGCAAAGGCCAGCAACGCGCCAACATTTGAGGCAAGGTTCAGCAATTTGGTATGGGCGGTAGCCTTGAGCACGCCGTACCCAGCCAGCGACACAAAGGCGAGCATGTAAAAGCTGCCCGCACCGGGGCCCAGCAAGCCATCATAGGCCCCGCACAAGGGCACCATGGTGACGGCAAACATTGCGGGGGACATCCGGCGCACCCGGTCTTCATCCCCTAGTCCCTTTTTGGTGGCAAAGAAAATCGCGATCCCGATGAGCAGGATTGGAAGCAGCAGGCGGATGAAATCTGTCGGCAGAAAAGAAATCAACAGCGCCCCTGCGATGGAGGCAACGCCCGCGACAAGGGCGGATTTCCATTGTTCACGTAGGTTCACATGGCCGCCACGGGCATAGGACAGCGCCGCAGTTCCGGCTCCAAAGATCGCTTGGATCTTATTGGTGGCAAGGGCGGTTACCGGGTTTGCACCCGCGATGATCAGCACAGGCAGGGTGATCAATCCGCCGCCACCGGCGATGGCATCTACAAAACCGGCCAAAAACCCCGCTGCGATGAGCAGCAGGAGAACCTCAACAGTGACTTCGAGCATGAGTTATCCCTGAAATACGTCGCGGGCGTAGCCCTGCACAAACAACAGCGCGGACAGGTCGCCATGGTTGATTCGCACCTCGCATTCAGCCGCGACCGAGGGTTTCGCGTGCAGGGCAACGCCGGTGCCTGCGCGTTTCAGCATACCCAGATCATTGGCCCCATCGCCAACTGCAATCACGTCTGCCTCTGTAATTCCGAGCCGCGCGGTGATCTGTTCCAGCGCATCAACCTTGGCCTGTTTGCCCAAGATTGGACGCCCAGCCTTGCCGGTCAGTTTGCCATCTGCCACCAACAGGGTGTTGGCGCGGTTTTCGTCAAATCCCAATGTAGCGGCAACCGAAGCCGTGAAGGCAGTGAACCCGCCCGACACAAGGGCCGCATAGCCATCGTTGGCTTTCATTGTGGCCAGCAGCGTCTTGCCGCCCGGCATCAGGGTAATGCGCTGATCGAGAACTTGTTGAATGACGCCTTCGTCCAATCCAGCGAGCAGGCCGACACGTTCGTCCAGCGCGCCTTCGAAATCCAATTCGCCATTCATGGCGCGGGCTGTGATGTCTTTGACCCGCGCGCCGACGCCAGCAACCTCAGCTAACTCGTCAATGCATTCCTGCTGAATCATGGTGCTATCCATGTCTGCCAGCAGCATCTTCTTGCGGCGTCCCTGTTCAGGCTGCACGATCAGATCCACGCCCATGTTTTGCAGGTCCGCCCAGACATCCCATTGATTGTCAGGCTGCATTTCCAACGTGAATTCAGCAGCTTCATCCGGGCTGAGCCAGAAGGCATCGCCGCCGCCCCATGCATTGCGCAGCGATTCGACCAATGCCGGATCCAGTGAGGGATTAGCGGGATTGGTGAGCAGGGTTGCAACAAACATGGGCGGTCTCCTTTGGCCCATCGCATAAAGCAGCCACAGAAAATGCGCCAGCCTTGGTTGATTGCGCCAAGGGGAGCTTGTTTTGCGGGAGGCTGTTGCAAAGGTTGGGCCATGGGTGGGGTGTAAGTTTTTGAATTTAAACCGTATTGAGGCTCGATCTTTGGGGCTCGCGGCAACGGGAAATGATCATGAGAGTCGCACCACGGTTGGGAACGCAAGTTTCCGATAGTGGTCGCAAAGGTCGGATTTGCGTGTCAAAGCGGCGAAATCAGACCACTTTTCCCTTGCGTGCCGCATCGCAGCACCCTAGCTCTGTCGGCGGGACACCCTTCCCCAACGAAGGGCATTTATCTGTAAGGATACCAGAAATGGCTACTCAGCAACCGGCGATCCGCCCGGCAAATCCGCGTTTCTCTTCGGGCCCCTGTGCCAAACCCCCCACATTTGATGTTTCCAAGCTTGCCAATGCCGCTTTGGGTCGGTCGCACCGCGCCGCCATCGGTAAAGACAAGCTGAAGGCCGCGATTGAAAACACGCGCGAGATCCTTGGCATCCCTGCTGACTACAAAATCGGTATCGTCCCAGCGTCGGACACCGGTGCCGTTGAAATGTCGCTTTGGTCGCTGTTGGGTCAGCGCAAAGTTGAAATGCTGGCTTGGGAAAGCTTTGGCGCGGGCTGGGTCACCGATGTGGTGAAGCAGTTGAAAATCGACGCCGAGGTTAAGACCGCCGACTATGGTCAGATCGTTGATCTGGCGTCGGTCGATTTCAACAATGATGTTGTATTTACATGGAACGGCACCACCGCCGGTGTACGCGTACCAAATGGCGACTGGATCGCTGATGACCGCGACGGTCTGACCATCTGCGACGCCACCAGCGCCGCCTTTGCGATGGATCTGCCGTGGGACAAATTGGATGTGACCACGTTCAGTTGGCAAAAAGTGCTGGGCGGCGAAGGTGCGCACGGTATGTTGATCTTGTCCCCGCGCGCGGTTGAGAGGCTGGAAAGCTATACCCCCGCGTGGCCCTTGCCGAAAATTTTCCGCATGACCAAAGGTGGCAAGCTGATCGAGGGTATCTTTACCGGCGCAACGATCAACACGCCGTCGATGCTGGCTGTTGAGGACTACCTGTTCGGCCTTGATTGGGCCAAATCAGTTGGTGGATTGCAGGGTTTGATTGCGCGTGCTGATGCCAATGCGCAGGCAGTTTTTGATTTCTGCGACGCCAATGATTGGATTGCTAATCTGGCGGAAGATGACGCCACCCGGTCGAACACCAGCGTGTGTCTGAAGTTTAACGACGCCCGCATTCAGGATGGCGCGAAGTTCGCCAAAGCAGTTGCTAAGCGTCTGGAAGCCGAGAATATCGCGCTTGATATTGGTGCGTATCGCGATGCGCCTGCCGGTCTGCGGATCTGGTGTGGCGGCACGGTCGAGACCGCCGACGTTCAAGCGATGTTGCCGTGGCTTGCGTGGGCTTTTGAGGCCGAAATCGCTGCGCAATCCGTCGCGGCATAATCCAACATCGTAGGGTGCGCAGCAAATGCGCATCTCTCCCCGATTTTTATTAAAGGACCACAAACATGGCTCCCAAAGTTCTCGTATCCGACAAGCTTAGCGAAACCGCCGTTCAGATTTTCCGCGATCGTGGTATTGATGTGGATTTCCAGCCTGATCTGGGCAAAGACAAAGACAAACTGGCCGAAGTGATTGGCCAATACGATGGTCTTGCCATCCGTTCGGCGACCAAAGTGACCGAAAAGATCCTCGCGGCGGCGGATAACCTCAAGGTCATCGCTCGTGCCGGGATCGGCACCGACAACATCGACAAAGATGCGGCGTCGAAAAAGGGTGTGATCGTCATGAACACACCCTTTGGCAATATGATCACCACTGCCGAACACGCCATTGCGATGATGTTTTCCGTGGCGCGTCAGATCCCTGAGGCCAGCGAATCCACGCATGCAGGCAAGTGGGAAAAGTCCAAATTCATGGGCACGGAACTGACCAACAAAACCTTGGGTGTGATTGGTGCGGGTAACATTGGTGGTATTGTGTGTGATCGCGCCCGTGGGTTGAAAATGAAGGTTGTCGCCTTTGATCCTTATTTGGGCGAAGAAAAAGCGGCCAAAATGGGCGTTGAAAAGGTCGAACTGGACGAGCTATTGGCGCGCGCTGATTTCATCACGCTGCACGTGCCGTTTACCGATGCGACGGCCAACATCCTGAGCCGTGAAAATCTGGCGAAAACCAAAAAAGGCGTGCGGATCATCAACTGTGCCCGTGGCGGCTTGGTCGATGAAGAAGCGTTGGCGGATATGCTGAAATCCGGACATGTCGCCGGCGCGGCTTTCGATGTGTTCGCGGTTGAGCCTGCCAAAGACAACGTGCTGTTCAACCTGCCCAACGTAGTTTGCACCCCGCACTTGGGCGCGGCAACATCCGAGGCACAGGAAAACGTAGCCCTGCAAGTGGCCGAGCAGATGTCGAACTACCTGCTGACTGGTGCGGTTGAAAACGCATTGAACATGCCGTCGGTCACTGCCGAAGAGGCAAAAGTCATGGGCCCTTGGATTGATCTTGCGGGTCACTTGGGCAGCTTTACCGGCCAGATGACCGATGAGCCGATCAAAGCGATCAACATCCTGTATGACGGTGTCGCAGCTGAAATGAACCTGGCGGCGCTGAACTGTGCAGTGGTTGCGGGCATCATGAAGCGGGCGAATCCTGACGTGAACATGGTGTCGGCTCCTGTTGTGGCGCGCGAACGCGGCATTCAGATTTCGACCACCAATCAGGACAAATCGGGCGCGTTCGAAGGCTACATCAAAGTGACCGTGGTGACGGACAAGCGCGAGCGTTCTGTTGGGGGGACCGTGTTCAGCGATGGCAAGCCGCGCTTCATTCAGATCAAAGGCATCAATATCGACGCCGAAATTGGTGCGCATATGTTGTACACCACCAATGAAGACGTGCCGGGCATCATCGGGACCTTGGGTGAAACGATGGGCGCCAACAACGTCAACATCGCGAACTTTACTCTTGGTCGTGCGGGTGCTGGTGGCGAAGCGATTGCTCTGCTGTATGTGGACGAAGCTGTTCCTGCTGAAGCGCGCGCCAAATTGGCGGAAACGGGTCTGTTTACCCAAGTTAAGCCGCTCGCATTCGACGTTGCCTGATCTACGTGGCATAAACTAAACATCGCAACAAAATTTGCACCCGCGCATGGTTTGCGCGGGTGTCTTTGATTGTGGGGGTCTAAGGTGCACCTAGACGGCATTTTCAACACGAGGCTTGGTATGACGACTCCTATTTACGCTATTGGTGATATCCATGGTCAGCTTGGTATGTTGGAAACAGCGTTGTCCCGGATCGAGGTGGAAGGGGGGCGGGATGCACGTGTGGTGTTTCTTGGTGACTACACCGATCGTGGCCCCAATAGTGCGGGTGTGCTGGATTTTCTGATCAAGGGGCAGGCTGAAGGGCGTGACTGGATCACGATCAAGGGCAATCACGACCGGATGTTTTCCTTATTTATGCAGGATTATCCGATCAACGATGATCGTCTGTTGGTGGGATATCACTGGTTGCATGAACGGATCGGTGGCATAGAAACGTTGGCGTCTTATGGGGTCGAGGTGCCGGAACGCACCCGGATTTACGAGGTCCACGCAGCCGCGCGCGCCGCTGTGCCACAGGCGCACATCGACTTTCTTGCGGGGTTGCAGGTGACACATCAGCAAGGGGATTTGCTGTTTGTGCATGCGGGCATTCGCCCTGAAATCCCGCTGAGCGAACAAACCGAAGATGATCTGATCTGGATCCGCGACAGCTTCCACAAATATACAGGACCACACCCCTATCTGGTGGTGCATGGCCACACCCCGGTGAAGTCAGCCACGCATTACGGCAATCGGGTCAATCTGGATGCGGGTGCGGGATACGGTCAGCCGTTGGTTACGGCTGTGTTTGAGGGCAACAGGTGCTGGTGCCTGACGGATCAGGGCCGGGTTGAATTGACCCCTTAAGCCCAGAGATCGGTCGACAGGTATTTCAACCCGCTGTCGCAGGCGATCACTCCGATGACGCCTCCAGATTCGGGGCCTTGTAGCAAGCGAAGGGCGGCGGCCACATTCGCGCCGGTTGAAAAACCTGCGAATATGCCTTCTTCTTGGGCCAGCGCGCGGACGGTTGCGCGTGCTTCATCGCCTGAAACGGTCAGGTAGCCATCGGTTTGCACATCACGCAGAAAGTCCAAGTCAGGCATGGCATATCCACCGCCTTGGATGGGGTGGCCGGGTGTGTGTGCAGGGTTTCCAGCCAGAACCGCGGCACCTTCGGGTTCGACAAGATAGCCGCACAGGTTTGGGTTTTTTTCTTTCAAGCCTTTGACCGTGCCGCCAAACGTGCCCCCTGATCCGGCGAAATCAGCAAACGCTGTCAGGCTGCCTTCGGAATCGGCCCAGAGTTCCGGTGCGGTGGTCTCATAATGCGCACGGGCGTTGCCCGCATGGTGAAATTGATCGGCTCGAAAGGCGCGACGCGCCCGTGTGACGCGTGCTGCTTCTGCTTCGACCAGTGCTAAATCGGCGCCGGATACCTGCCCGGGACTGCTGCCTTGGGCCTGATCAACCAAGATGACTTCGGCCCCGAGGGCGAGCATCATGCGTGCGCGTTCGACTGAGTTGCCCCGCGACATGACAGCAACAAAGGGATATCCTTTGATGCCGCAAACAATGGCCAGACCGGTGCCCATATTGCCGCTGGTCAGTTCGACAACGGTTTGCCCTGGTTTCAATGTCGCCTCTGCTTCGGCGGCTTCGATGATACCTTTTGCGGCGCGATCTTTTTTGGAGAATCCGGGGTTGAGATAATCCAGCTTTGCCAGAATACGCCCCTTGAGCCCACGCGCGGCGACCAAGCGATCTAGCCAGACAGAGGGCGTTTGGCCGATAACGTCAACTATTGAACCTGCTGCCATTTTCTTATCCTTTTGGATCGCGACAAGAGAGCAGTATAGAGCCTGTGATATCAGGTCCAGTCTAGGACGACCTTGCCGCTTTGACCGGACTTCATTGCGGCAAACCCCGCCTCAAATTGGTCCACAGGAAAGCGATGCGTGATAACCGGGCTAACGTCCAATCCATTTTGCAGCATGGCAATCATCTTGTACCAAGTTTCGAAAATCTCCCGACCGTAGACGCCTTTGATCGTGATCGCTTTGAACACAATGCGGCTCCAATCCACAGGGGATTTTCCCGGCGGAATGCCAAGCAGGGCGATGCGTCCACCCATTACCAGCGCCTCGACCATTTGATCCATTGCGAGCTGATTGCCAGACATTTCCAGTCCTACATCAAACCCTTGGGTCATGCCCAATTCATGAATCACGTCATTCAGGTCCTCTGTCGCGACATTCACGGGGCGCACATTTGTGACCTGTTCGGCCAACGCCAACCGGTCGGGGTTCACATCGGTGATCGCCACATGTCGGGCACCCACGTGTCGTGCCACGGCAGCGGCCATGATTCCGATGGGGCCAGCGCCAGTGATCAAAACATCCTCGCCCACCAAATCAAAGCTAAGCGCGGTGTGAACCGCATTGCCCAAAGGGTCTAGAATTGCGCCAATGTCGTCGGAGATCTCATCGGGTAGGGGGACCACATTAAAGGCAGGTAGTCGGAGGTATTGGGCAAACGCGCCCTGTTCATTGACGCCAATGCCGCGGGTTTCCGGGTCCAGGTGAAATTTGCCTGCCCGGCTTTGTCGCGAGTGCTTGCCAATCAGGTGCCCTTCGCCGGAACAGCGCTGACCGACCTTGAGATCGTCGACGTTGCGACCGGTTTCGACAATGATCCCGGCGAATTCATGGCCGGTGATCATGGGGGTGGGAACCGTTTTTGCGGCCCATTCATCCCAGTTCCAGATATGCACATCGGTGCCACAGATCCCGGTTTTGTTGATTTTTATTAGCACATCATCCGGCCCGATTTCGGGCACCGGCGCGCGCACGGCCCAAAGCCCCTCACGCGGGTGGGTTTTCTCGAGGGCTTTCATCGTGTTGGGCAGCGTCATGACAGAATCCCCAAATTGCGACCCACATTGCCAAAGGCAGCCAGAGCGCGATCTAGATCATCACGGGTCAGAGCTGCATTCATCTGGGTGCGAATGCGGGCTTGTCCACGTGGTACAACGGGAAAGAAGAACCCTGAAACATAGACGCCTTCGTCAAACAAGCGGGCGGCCATATCCTGTGCCAGTTGCGCCTCGCCCAGCATGACGGGGACAATAGGATGTTCGCCGGGCAACAGGGTGAAACCCAGTGTTTCCAGACCTGCGCGCCAGTAGCGGGCGTTTTCAAACAGCTGATGGCGCAGGGCCGCGCCCTGTTCGACCAATCGGATCGCTTCGAGGCCCGCGGCCACAATCGCTGGCGGCAGCGAATTTGAGAAAAGATAGGGCCGCGCCCGCTGCCGCAAAAGATCAATGACCGGCTGCGGCCCTGCGATATAACCGCCGATGGCCCCCCCAAGCGCTTTGCCCAAGGTGCCCGTCAGAATATCGACATCCACGTCAAAATGATCCGGCGTGCCTGCCCCGTTTGGCCCCATAAAGCCGGTGGCGTGGCAGTCATCGACCATCACAATGGCATCGTATTTGTCGGCCAAGGCGCGGATTTCCGGCAGTTTGGCCAGGTACCCATCCATCGAAAAGACGCCATCGGTTGCGATCATGATGTGGCGCGCGCCGTCTGCTCGGGCCTGTTTCAACCAAGCCTCGAGATCATTCATGTCGTTGTTGAGATAGCGATAGCGTTTTGCTTTGCACAGACGGACTCCATCGATGATCGAGGCGTGGTTCAGGCTGTCTGAAATGATCGCGTCTTCGGGGCCCAGCAGGGGTTCGAACAGGCCGCCATTGGCATCGAAACAGGCGGCAAACAGGATGGCGTCATCCTTGTGTAGGAAGGTGGCTAACCGCTGTTCCAACTCGCGATGAATATCTTGGGTGCCGCAAATGAACCGGACTGAGGCCATGCCGAATCCTTTGTCGCCCATTACGTCCTTGGCGGCAGAAATCAGGTCAGGATGATCAGCCAACCCCAGATAGTTGTTGGCGCACAGATTGATGACCTGCCGATCCCCAACCGTGATCTCGCCCCCTTGAGGGGAGGTGATCATGCGTTCGCGCTTGGTCATTCCTTCGGCGTCAATCTGCGCCAGGGTTTCCGAGATTTGAGACAAGAATGATTCTGACATAACGCCCTCCGTTTGCTTGTTTCTATCATAGCGGATGTAAATCCGAAATACAGGAATACAAGATGACGGAAAAAAATCCACCAAGACGGACGTAGAGGTGGATTTTTCGGAACGGGGCGGGCTCGTGCAGGGGGGTAGCCGTACTTGGTGGCTGGGCTTATTGTCCTCTGATCAGGGTGCGCACCTCATACCCGCGCAATGAGGGGCGCGCGGCCGGGCCATATCCGTAGTCCTGTTTGCTGAGGTCTGGCATCAACGAGAGGATTTCATCACGCGTTTCGGGATCGAATGCCTCAACACTCTGATCGCCGGGATGGTAGCTTTCGCTTTCCATACCGTTTCCACAAATCACCTCGTGACGATCAAACAGAACGTGCACATAGGTGATGGGTTTTCCGTCAGCACAGCGACGGATCGAGCGGTCGTTGACCAGATGTTTGGCTTGAACCAGAACTTCGGATGAACCGAACATCATTTCCGACAGGGCAGAGGACAGCAGCACGCGGTGGTTGGGCGAGAGTGCGACGGTATCGTGATCCCCCAAAGCCCCACGCCTGAACAGAATGGGGGCATCTGGCCCCTCGGCGATGCGCGTTGTTTGCCCAATCCAGCGGACAGGTTGTGGCCCGTGATCCCGCGTCATCACCTGCGTGCCCGGGGTCAGGGTTTCAACACTTTGACGCCCAGTGAGGGTGTCGATCAGCGTTCCCGCGACAAAACAGGCGATGGTGTTGACTGTGACAAAGGCAGTGTCAGTATTTCCGGCAGAGTCTTCGACCTGATATGAAAAGACATTGGAGCCCTCGTCCCCGTCGGTATCAATTGTAAAGGTTCCGTCGGGGTTGAGCGTGACCTCTTCGCCTGAAGCGAGCGTGATGGTATCCCCGGCCGATACCTCTTGCCCGTTGATCATTGTGATCGTCAACGTCCCCGAGTGGGCGCTGACATCGTTGCCCAAAACGTCTAGATTAGCCTCGCTGTCGGCGGTGATATCTATTGTATCTGCATCCGCAACCAGAGCGGTTTGAACTGAATCACCGGCAATCAACAGATTTGAATCGTAGCTCGAATCGCCCGCATCCGCGATGGCGATCTTGATCGTATTGACCTCGCCCGGAGTGACGGGCGCCTTGAGGGTCAGCGTGACGGTCAATCCGTCCATTTCGGTATTGGCGACTTCGGCGTTGGCCGGGTTGTCGATGTAAAGGTTGGAGTTGGATTCATCATTGATGTTGTTGATGGTAATATCGCCATCACCGATGGTCAGTTCTGCCTTTTCACCGTTGACGAAAATCCCGACAGCATCGTTAAAACCGGATCCAACGTATTCCAGATATTCCTCCGAGGAAAATGTCACCTGCATCGTCAGGGTGGACCCCTCGGGGATAAATTCGGCTTCGATGACCGCCGCGTCATAGGTCGTGGTGCCCGCCATTTCGTCCAGATCGGAATCGCCTTTTTGGCGCATGTTGGAACTTGTCCACGAGCGGACATTTGCGTCGCCAGAGCTGTTGGTGATGTTACTGGCCCGTCCGGTCGACAGGATGACGCCGGTGTCAGAGGGCGTTACGTTGGGCGCAACCGTGTCCCCATCACTGTAAATCCCGGAGGCGGCATTGTGCCCAGTATAATCGGCAGAGACAATTTGGACCCCATTGCCAAACATAGCTTGGGCCATGTCGGTGGCAGAGGCACTGGTGTCGATAGGCAGTTCTGAAGCTGTTGGCATAATTTAGTCCTGATCGTCTTACTGACTCTCGGGATATCGCCGGAAAGGTTCTCAATTCCTTTTCACCCATCAGGGATCTGTCTTGCATTTTAGCCAATAGGCCCCGTTGACCGCTACCACCTTGCCGCGCTAAGGCGGCGGGCATGGAAAAGAAGAAAAAAACCTCGCGCCAGCAAGTCTATACTCTTGTCGTTCAAATTGGACGCAAAGAGGGTGATGGCCTGCCTGATGGTGCCTCGGGTGCGGCGCTGATGTGTTACGCCAGCGGTGTCGACGAAGCTGAAGCCGTGCGCGAAACCGTAGCGATTCTAAAACAGGCGGATACCGCACCGCTGGATGTCACCGGATATGGTACCTTGGCCGAGCGTGAGGCCGAAGGCCATGAGATCGGTGATGGCGAGCGGGAGCTGATGGATCGGGCACTGGCCGAAAATTCGGTGATCGTCGCGCAGATGACCCCGTTTTTTGACGATGGCACCCAAGACGCGTAACGCGCTTTAGTTCCGCATCCCGAACCATTTGCGATACAGATCGTCGTAGACCCCGTTTTCACGCATCGAAAGCAGGGCTTGGTTGACTTCTTCCACCAGCGGAGAGCCGGTGGGGAAAGCAATGCCATAGTTCTCTCGCAAGAAGATTGACCCGATCATGCTGGCTTTGCCCTGACCCTCGTGGGAGGCATAGTATGACAGGATCGGCGCATCAAACACCACTGCGTCGATCTCGCCGTCTTCGAACGCGGCGATCAGCGGGGTGAGATCGCTGAATGCTTCGTAATCAATTTCGCGCCGGTCCAGAAATCCTGCGGCTGTGGAGTCTTGGATGGTGGCAACGCGCTGCCCGTACAGGTCATTGATCGAATTCACCGACCCCGTGATGGCATCGACGGTCATGACCGATGTGATTTTGGCGGTAAAGACCGACACGACAAACAGCGATGAGATCACCAAAAGCACGCCAAACAGACGGCCAAAGGGGGTGCGGGGCACACGTTCTTCAAACCCGCCATTCACCACCAGATTCAGCGCCCACCAAAAGGAGGGAAACCAGGCCTCATTGGCGGGGCGGTCGAAATACGGCTGGGCGCGGCGTTCAAAAACCCACATCAACATGCCGCCGGTCATCAGGATCACAAAGGCAATGCCAATGGCAAGGAACAGATCCAGCGACAACAACGCGCGCAACAAGGATGGGCTGCGCGAGTTTTCTCCGGGCGTCATAATCTGCAGCCCAGATTCAAAGATCGGTTGGCTGAAATCCATTTGGGTTTCACGGGTGGCGGTGATTGAAATATTGGCGATGGCCAAATCGGCTTTGTCTTCAATGACCTGCGACAGCATTTCGCCGAATTGCGCATTACGGGCGATCGAATAGTCCCAATTCAAGGCCTGTCCAAGTGCGGCCAGCAGCTCCATCGAGAAGCCGGTTTCGGCCCCGTCCTCGGTCATGGAGAACGGAGGGCGGGTCACAGTTGATACAGTGAGTGTCTGTGCCGAGGCCATTTGCGCCAGCAGCAGGATATGCAGGCAAAGACCGAAGAGAATTTTACGCATGAGTTTGTGAGTGCCACCTTTGTGGCTCCACTAGCGCGTTTTATGGGGTCTGGGCAAGTCTGGTATACCTTAAGCAACCCGGCGTTCGGCAAGAATCTTGGCGTCAAACGGGCGTAAAACCGGATAAGTGGATTTCCCATGATCCGGCAACCCATGTCGATCCAACCCTGATAGCACGCTGGCCGCCAAATGGTGTGGCTTGCGGCGCAACCGCCCAATGCTGAGACTTTCGGCGACGGTTCCAGCGGCAAGAATCGTTTCGCGGGCAGGCAGAAGTAGCTGAGAATACGTCACCGTCAGGCCCGTGTGCGCGATCGGGCGGACAGAGTGCCCTCCGGTCAGGTGTGCTGCGGGGCACAGTACGGATTCCTGGCCAAAAAGGTATTCAACCTCGGACCCGGACAAGACCAGACGTTGTGCGGGTGCCACGCGGATGTCCCCGAGTAGCCCAAAATAGGGTGCGCGAATGTGCATTGGGCGGGTGCTTCCGATGGCGGGCACAGTGCGGGACAGGCGATGCAGAACTGGCACCACATCCCCGTTCGAGGCAATCACAGTATCGCCGCGTCGTAGATCGCGCAGCGGGCGATATCCGCGCGGGGTCGCGATCGGGGTATCAGGCAAGAGCGAGGGCATCGGACCAACGGGTTCGACGCGCGTGGACAGCGCCATATAGACAACATCAGGGGCAACAAAGCGATGTGGGCCGTGTTTGAACAAAGCGCGTGCATCGCCAGCCCGCAGCGGGCAGGGCGGTGGCAATTGCATCATAAGCACCTGTTCCTGGTCCGTCTGTTCCAACGCCAAGCGCGCCCAACGGGACGGCGCATCCCAAGAATAGGACAGGCGGATGATATCCATACGACCAGCTTCGGAAGGGTTGATGGCCTGATGCAACACGGACCCGCCTTGATTGAGGATCAGGATCAAGCCGCCGCCGGGAATCGCCTGTAGCGAAATGTGGAATGGCCAGTCGCCGCCACGATCATAGTGGATCAGCGTCCGTGGACGGGCCGAGTTGGGCATGCGGGTTTCGATCAGCAACGTCCCACGGGTCATCAGGTCGTCTTCGCGCGGGCCAATCAGGTCGGGACTGTCGGTCGGTGCATCCAACCCCTTGGCGATGAAATGCTGTGTTTCGGTGTCTGTCAGGGCGATCCAGCTCATGCGTCAGGCAGCCTTTGGATCGGCCAGCAACAACTGGGCTTCGAAACTGCGCAGGGTGCGGCGCGCGGCGGGGCTGTAACCGTTCCCTGTTGCCGGATCTAACTCGGGGAAAATCGCACAGATTTCGTCGAGTACGGGTTGTTCGAACAGATCAGTGGTCTGGGGGCCGGGCAAAAAGCTTTCTGTTGCGAGGCCTTCGGAATAGATCACTTGGTGGGTGTCAAACATCAGATGGACATAGGTCACGCGCTCACCCGGACTGCGGGTGATCGAATGGTCATTGATCAGATCCTTGGCCGCGACCAGCACTTCGTCTTCGCCAAACAGAAGTTCGGCAAGGCTGTCTTGGATCAGCATCCTATGCTGCGGTGACACAAGCAGGTCCCGGTCTTGCCCAAAGGTGCCTGCGCGAATGCGGATTGGGGCAAAATCGCCTTGTGCTTCAACTGTGCGGCGCCCAATCCAACGCAGGGGTTGAGCACCATCATCACGGGTTTCCACAAGTTCGCCCAGCCGCAGACTTTCGACTCGTTTTTCACCCTTTGGGGTTTTGATCATGGTGCCTGCTACGAAACAGGGAATCGAACTGACGTTGACGAAACCGGTGTCATTGTTGCTTCCGTTATCGACGCCGTAGGTGAAATTGAAATCTTCGGTGTCGCCATCGCCAAAGACGGTGATGGTGCCGTCGGCGTTCAGCTGGACGGTTTGACCAGTGTTCAGCGTAACGATATCCCCAGCGGACACGGCGATCCCATTCAGATGGGTAATCGTCAGCGTCCCACCTGAGCCATTATGGTCGTTACTTAGAACATCAATGGTGGTTTGGCCGGTAGGGAACAGCGTCGCAGAATCGGCATTGGCCACGACATCAGTTTGCACGCTGTCAGCTGCGATCAGCAGGTTGGAATCATAGCTGCTGTCCGACACATCCGCGACACCGATCCGGATCGTATTGACGATCCCGGGAACTATATTCATGGTCAGGGTCATGGTGACCGTCAGGCCATCCATTTCCGTGTTATAGTCATCGCCTGAGTTATCGAGGAACAGGTTTTCATTGTTGGTGCTGTTGACGTTACCGGGATCGGCGTCGCCGTTGCCCACGGCCAAATCCACCTGTGCACCGTTGACCCAGACGCCGACGAAATCCTGATAGACCGAGTTTTGGAACTCTGGGTATTCTTCGGACGAAAAGACGAACTGCATCGTCATCTGAGTCACCGTGGGGTCATCGACGGTGAAGCTGACGTCTAGATAGGACGCATCATAGGTATTGGTCCCGGCTGCCGCGTTGAAATCAGAGTTGTTATTCTGACCCGAGGTGTTGGTTGATGTGCTTCCTGATCTATTGGGATCACCGCCGGAACGGGTAAAGTGATTGGCGCGTCCGGTGGACAGAATAACGCCGGAATCGCCGGGTGTTGCGCCCGGCGCGAGTGCATCGCCGTTCGAATAGATCGCCGATGATCGATTATCACCTGTATAATTCGCGCCAACAACGGTTACCCCGTCGCCAAAAATCGTCTGCGCCATTTGAACGGCGGACGCGTTTGTTTGATAGCCTAGCTCGGCTCCGGTTGCCATTTTCTGCCCCAACCCTTGAATTAATGAGGCAGCTCGCCCGGCCGCAGGGGTTTTCCCTGTCCAGACAAAACAGATGGCCGCGTCGTTGCGCGATCCGGTTTTGGTCAGTCTTTTGCGACTGTACTGCTAAACGCCCTGCCTCGGGTCATATTATTACCCCAGCCGTACCATGCTAAATGACCGTGTGTTAAGTACATTTGAGCGTAAAGGGGTTGGCATCGCGACCTTTTCGTCACAAATGTGGCAGTAAGATGACCGGATGCCAGAGCCCAAGAGGACCCCATGACCCAGACCGATGCCGCCCGCCTGACTGCTGATCTGATCCGTTGCCCATCGGTAACACCCGAGGAAGGTGGTGCCTTGGTCCTGTTGGAACAGGTGCTGTCAGAGGCCGGGTTCACCTGCACGCGTGCAGATCGCGGTGGGATCAGCAACTTGTTTGCCCGGTGGGGGGATAAGGGGCACGCGCGCACCTTTGGGTTCAACGGGCACACGGATGTTGTGCCATTGGGGGACGAGGCCGCGTGGACCATGGCACCCTTTGGCGCCGAGGAAAAAGATGGCTTCATGTACGGGCGCGGGGCCACGGACATGAAATCGGGTGTTGCGGCCTTTGCGGCGGCGGCAATTGATTTCGTGCGTCAGACACCACCGGATGGCGCATTGATCCTGACCATCACTGGCGATGAAGAGGCCGACGCGCTAGATGGAACTACGGCGTTGCTGGATTATATGGCGGATGCGGGCGAGGCGATGTCGGTCTGTCTGGTGGGTGAACCAACTTGTCCCGACACTATGGGTGAGATGATCAAGATCGGGCGTCGGGGATCTATGACGGCTTGGTTTACCGTGACAGGCGTGCAGGGGCATTCCGCCTATCCGCATCGGGCCAAGAATCCGCTGCCCGCCATCGCACGGTTGATGGATCGCCTGGCCAGTCATGAGTTGGATCAGGGGACCGATCATTTTGATGCGTCGACCTTGGCCGTGGTGACGATTGACACGGGTAATCCAGCCACCAATGTGATTCCAGCTCAATGCACCAGCGCCGCGAATATCCGGTTCAATGACACCCATACCGGGGCAGGCCTGACCGCGTGGTTGCAAGGCGAAGCGGATGCTGTCGCGGCAGAATTTGGCGTCGAGATCGAGATGAAGGTCAAGATTTCTGGCGAGAGCTTTTTAACGCCCCCTGGTACGTTGTCGGATCTGGTGTCCTCCTCGGTTGAGGCAGCGACTGGGGTCAAACCCGTTCTTTCGACCACGGGCGGCACGTCGGATGCGCGGTTCGTCAAGAACCATTGTCCCGTTGTGGAATTTGGGTTGGTGGGGCGCACTATGCACCAAGTTGATGAACGGGTTGAGGTGGCGCAGATCCATCAGCTGAAAGAAATCTACACCCGCATTCTGCGAGACTATTTTGCATGAGCTTCGTGATTGAAGTGACGCAGGATCGCGCGGCGTGTTTTGCCCTGCGGTTCAAGGTGTTCGTCGAAGAGCAAGGCGTGCCCGTCGAAGAAGAGATTGATATCATGGACGAGGTCGCGGTGCATATGCTGGCCTCAATCAATGGCAAACCTGTAGGCACAGCGCGGGTGCTGTTTGAAGGCGACACAGCCAAGATCGGTCGGGTCTGTGTGGTGCCAGAGGGACGCGGTATTGGATTAGGCGCGGCTTTGATCCAAGAAGGTGTCGCCATCGCGCGTCGCCAAGCGGGTGTGCACAAAGTCAAACTTGGTGCGCAGATTCAGGCCTTGGGATTTTATGAAAAACTCGGGTTCAACGCCTTTGGCCCAACCTATCTGGACGCCGGGATCGAACATCGGGACATGGGGCTGTCGCTGGTATGAAGCGAACTTTGGTCATCATGGTCAAGGAACCGCGTCCGGGGCGGGTCAAGACCCGGTTGGGGCGCGATATTGGGCTTGTGGGCGCGGCGTGGTGGTTTCGTCATCAGACCCGGCGTTTGATCCGGCGCCTTCGGGATCCCAGATGGCAGATCGTTCTTGCGGTATCCCCAGATCGCGAGGGACTAACCAGTCGGGTCTGGCCCGCTGATCTGATGCGGGCGCCACAAGGGCACGGAAATCTGGGGGATCGTATGGCCCGCATGTTACGCGGTATGCCACCCGGACCGGTGTGTCTGATCGGGGCGGATATTCCGGATGTAACGCCTGCGCATGTCGCGCGGGCTTTTGCAGCGCTGGGCGATCATGATGCGGTGTTTGGGCCCGCACCGGATGGCGGGTATTGGTTGATCGGGGCCAAACATGGGGCAACTCTGCCCAAGGGGCTGTTCTACGATGTGCGGTGGTCAACAGAACATGCGCTGAGCGACACGCTGGCGACCTTACCCAACTTGCGGATGGCGATGATTGATACCTTGCAAGATGTGGATACTGTGGCGGACTTGCGCGACTGATCCCGGTCTGGTCGCTTTTGCTCATGACCTTGTCACAGAGGCATGATAGGGCATGGGTATGACTCGTATTCCGACAAAGGAAGAGATCCTCGAATGGATCTCGACCAACCCGACCCTCACCTCGAAACGTGATATTGCTAAGGCCTTTGGTATCAAAGGTCCGGATCGCATTGACCTGAAACGGGTTCTGCGTGAGCTTGAGGCTGACGGCCATCTGGAAAAGCGCAAACGTAGTTATGGTGATCCGGACCGTTTGCCACCTGTTTCGGTGCTGGTGGTTAAACGCCCCAATGGCGATGGCGACCTGTACGCACAGCCGATGGAATGGCATGGCGAAGGTGTGGAACCCGTTGTTCTGGTGATCCCACGCGCCAGCGACCCGGCTTTGGGCGAAGGTGACCGCATTCTAGGGCGTCTGACCTTGGTCAAGGGTCAGGACCACCATTATGAAGCGCGCCTGATCCGCCGGATCGGAACTAATCCTAAACGTATTCTGGGCGTTTTCCGCAAACGCAGCGAAGGCGGGCGGATCGTGCCTATCGACAAATCATCCAGCAACGAATGGACTGTGCCAGAGGGCGCTCTTCTTGGTGCGAAAGATGGAGAGTTGGTCGAGGCGGAACAAGCCGGACCCAAGTCGCGTATGGGCTTGCCCAAGGCGCGAATCGTGGAACGGTTGGGTGACCCAAGCGCGCCCAAGGCGGTGTCGCTGATTGCGATTTACCAGCATGGCATCCCGGATGGGTTCCCTGACAAGGTAATTGCTGAGGCTGACGCGGCCAAGCCAATGGGTTTGAACGGGCGCGAAGATCTGCGCGACATGCCGCTGTTGACTATCGACCCCTCGGATGCACGCGATCACGACGATGCCTGTTATGCCCACGCAGATGATGATCCCAAGAATCCGGGCGGTCACATCGTCTGGGTCGCGATTGCGGATGTTGCGGCCTATGTGAAACCGGGAACAGCACTGGACCGTGAGGCGCGCAAGCGGGGTAATTCATCCTACTTCCCGGATCGCGTCGTGCCGATGTTGCCGGATCGTTTGTCGGGGGATTTGTGTTCGCTTCACGAGGGCGTGCCGCGCCCCTGTATGGCGGTACGGATGCAGTTGGATGCGGATGGCAACAAGCTGTCGCACCGATTTGTGCGGGGGCTGATGCGTTCAGCCGCTTCGCTGCATTACGCCGAAGTTCAAGATGCGATTGATGGCAACCCCAATGACCGCACCGGACCACTATTGGAACCGGTTCTGAAGCCGCTCTATGCGGCCTATGCCGCCTTGGTCAAAGCACGGGCTGCGCGCCAACCCCTGGATCTGAATCTGCCTGAACGCAAAATCGTATTGGACGAAGACGGCACAGTCGCCTCGGTCAATTTTCGGGAGCGTCTGGATGCACACAAGCTGATCGAAGAGTTCATGGTGCTGGCCAATGTGGCTGCTGCCGAAACCTTGATTGCTAAGAAAACCCCGTTGTTGTTCCGCGTGCACGAAGAACCGGCACCTGAAAAGCTGAATGCGTTGCGTGAGACGGCGCAGGCGGCGGGCTTGAACCTAGCCAAGGGCCAGGTTCTACAGACGCGGCATCTGAATGCGCTGTTGAATGCGGCGGCGGGCACGGATGATGCGGAGCTGATCAATATCTCGACGTTGCGATCGATGACGCAGGCCTATTATGGCGCGCAGAACTTTGGCCACTTTGGCCTGGCTTTGCGCAATTATGCGCACTTTACCTCGCCCATTCGGCGCTATGCTGACTTGATCGTGCATCGGGCGTTGATCACGGCGCACGGATGGGGCGACGACGGATTGCGCCCCGAAGAGATTGAGCAGCTGGAAGACACCGGCACCCATATTTCCGAGACCGAGCGCCGGTCGATGATTGCAGAGCGTGATACCACAGATCGTTATCTGGCTGCCTATTTGAGCGAACGGGTTGGCAATGAATTCTCTGGTCGGATCAGTGGTATCGCGCGGTTCGGGGCCTTTGTGAAGTTGGATGAAACCGGGGCGGACGGGCTGGTGCCGGTGCGGACCTTGGGGCGCGAGTTCTTCCACTTTGACCAAGAGGCGGGCACGCTGATGGGGTCGGACACCGGGTTGATTATTTCGATTGGTCAGCGCGTAACTGTGCGACTGGCCGAAGCCACCCCCATCACCGGCGGGCTGGAGCTGGAGTTGCTGGCGATCGAAGACAAGGCCTTGCCCAAATCGCGCAGCCCTGCAGGGCGAACGAACAGTCGCCGCAAATCGGTCAAAGCCAAGCACAAACGCGATAAGATCAAGCGCAAGGTCGAACGTCGTCGCTAGGATTTTAAGTGATATGTCAGCGCACGCGCGATGAGCCAACCATGACGGTTCGGGTCGATTTGGCCCGGATCATCAAACAATAGCGCGCGGGTGCCTTCGATTCGATCAAGACCGGGAAAGGCGTGTTGATAATCGGGCATTAGCCGACTCTGGCAATGCACAAACAAGCCAAAACCACCCGTCTTGGGCACCCCAAGGCGCAGGGTCGAGCCGCGCGGCGATAGATAGGCGGGTTGACCCCAACGCAGATCTTCGGTGACGGATTTGACGCGGGTATCATTGGCAGCGACCTCAAAAATCAGGTCGCGCAGTTGCAGCAGACCGGCGCGGGGATCTGGAGGGATCGCCGCAAATACTGCGGCGACCTTGTCTGAGGCAAAGGGTGTCATTTCAGCACAATAGCCTGATCCACCCGGTCAATATAGTCACTGAGCACCTGATCGCGTTCAATGCGCCGGCGCAGTTCTGTGCGCACGGGGGTGGCGCGGATCGCGGCCAAAATCGGCGCAACGCTCAGATCCGCCGAGGTCGGGCGCTCTCCCATCAGGAATGGCGACTGCCACAGGAACGCGGTGATGGCCGTGAGATCCTGTTCGACCCGATCAAGCCGCTCGACCTCGCTAAAGCGGGTGACACCGTGCATATCAAGCCCTTTGATCACCGACTTGCGGATTGAGCCGCTGACAAAGCCACGCGCAAAGCGGGGGATCTCGTGGAAAAACGTATCGCGCAGGTGTGGCCAGACCTGATCGTTGCACCAGCGGTCTGCGACCATTTGAAAATAGAGATGGTCTTCGGCCATCCGAATAAGGGCGCGGGACTGCCCCTTTTGGATGTCGCTGAGGCCCTGATCAAAATTCGCCCCCTGTGATTCCAACCAGTGACGAATGGTGTCGCTGTCAGGCATCAACCGCTCGCGGGTGCGCAAAACGGGGAGCTTGCGATGTGGCATTTTGCGCGGATCAAGCATGTCGGAGCGTTGCCAGGACTGACCGGACAGTTCCAGCATATAGGCGGCTTTGACACAAAAGGGGCTGCCACTGAACAGGCCAAACGCGGCGGGGTAGGTGAGTAGGGTGAGCATGAGTTTCTCCGTTGTTTGTTGACGGCACCCTAGGCGGGCCTAATGACAGTTTCTGTCATTAGGAGTAGAGTAGGATGTGATATGTCCCGCACCGCCCGCCTGTTCCAGTTGATGCAAGTTCTGAGGTCACCGCCGCAGCCCAAAACGGCTGAATCAATGGCGCAGGATTTGGGCGTGTCTGCCCGCACAGTGCACCGTGATATCGAGGCCCTGCGCGGGTTGGGTGCGGTGATTGATGGGGAGGCAGGCTATGGGTTCACCCTGATCGAAGACGCCACATTGCCCCCGCTTGGGTTCACCAATGACGAGCTGGAGGCGCTGGTTCTGGGGTTGCGCGAGGTCGAGCTGATCGGTGACCCGGAACTGGCCAAGGCCGCGGGTCAGGCATTGCGCAAGCTCAAAGGTCGGCTGCCCCCGCGGCAGTCGCACCGGTTGGCGCATGCCGTGCTGTCGGCCACGCGGTTTGACCGACCGGCCCCTCCGGGGATTGAGGTCAGTCAATTGCGGCAAGCCACGTGGGATGAGCTGGTCGTGGCACTAAGCTATACCGATGCAAAAGGTGCAATTACCACACGACGGGTGAGTCCTCTGACCATTCTGTATATGGATCGTGCCAGCATGTTGATTGCCTGGTGTCACTTGCGGCAGGATTTCCGCGCCTTTCGGCTGGATCGCATGCAGTTGTTGACCGTCACCGATGAAAGCTTTCGCCCCAATCGCGTACCATTGCTGCGCAAAGCGCTGGATGGAATCCGGGCTGAAAGTGCAAAATTGGCAGCGGATCGAAAAGAGCGGTGAGTGGACGCTTTTGTCGGCCTCGTATTCGCGGTACGATCAAGCAATCAAAAAATTGAGGCATTTATGAATCGTGTTGTGTTAAAAGGTACTGCAGTCGCGGCAAGTGTTGCCGTTTCTGGTCTTGTTGGACCGGTTGCTGCGGACAGTGTTGAACGTTCTTTACGGCCGGTTGAACGACCTTATTTGGGACCGTTGCAATTGGCGTCTATCACCGTGGTCGAATCGATCCGCCCGGTTTTGCGGCCTGCAACGCTTGGCCAAAAATCTGTGCAATTGGCAGCGGCAGACGGTGGGTTTCAGGATTGGATCGTTGATTTTAGAACCCGTGCGATTACGCAAGGCATTTCCATTGCAACATTGGACCGGGCGTTCAAAGGGGTTCACTATGATCCAGAGGTCATCAAACGGGACCGGAACCAATCTGAATTTACCAAAACCATCTGGGATTATTTGGACAGTGCGGCATCTCCCACCCGGATTCGCAATGGGCAAGCGGCCCTCAAGAAACACGACAAAACACTGACCCGGATCGAGGCCAAGTATGGTGTCGACAAAGAAGTGGTTCTGGCGATCTGGGGACTTGAGAGCGCATATGGCACCTTCAAAGGGTCCAAGGATGTCGTGCGTTCACTGTCCACGCTGGCCTATGATGCACGACGCAGTGCGTTTTTCGAACAGCAGTTGGTGGCCGCGTTGAAGATCTTGCAGGCTGGCGATGTTGATCCGCGCAATATGACGGGCAGTTGGGCCGGGGCCATGGGGCACACCCAGTTCATCCCGACTTCGTACCTTGATTATGCGGTCGATTTTACCGGCGATGGCAAACGAGACATCTGGTCAGAGGATCCAACAGACGCATTGGCCTCAACAGCCGCCTATCTGGCGAAATTCGGTTGGGTCAAAGGCCAACCTTGGGGGGTCGAAGTGACGCTACCCAAAGGGTTCAATTACCGGTTGGCCGACCGCAAGATTGAAAAGCGGCCCCGCGATTGGGCTGATCTGGGGGTACGCGATACCAACGGAAAAGTGGTGGCCAATCATGGCAAAGGATCAATCCTATTGCCCGCAGGCGGTCAGGGCGCGGCTTTCATGATCTTTAAGAACTTTGAAGTCATCGAACGTTACAACACAGCTGATGCCTATGTCATCGGCGTCGGGCACTTGAGCGATCGCATCAAGGGTGGTGCACCGATTCAGGCAGATTGGCCACGCGGGGATCGCGCCTTGACCCTGAAGGAGCGCGAAGAGATGCAGCGTCGCCTGACTGCAAAGGGGTTCGATACTCAAGGCATCGACGGCAAAATCGGACCTAAAACGATTGATGCGGTGCGATCTTACCAGGTTGCGCAAGGCCTTGTGCCGGATGGGTATGCGTCGCTCTCGTTGCTGACCAAGCTGCGCTAAGCTCACTACAGCCTGACACAATGAAAAGGGGCGCTCCGATAGATCGGAGCGCCCCTTTCTGTTGAGATCTAGCTTTTGTGCTTAGCTGGGGCTCATACCGCGCAAGCGTTCAGAGCGACGGCGCAACAGTTCAACCACAGTCAGCAGCGCGATTGAGATCACCACAAGGATAGTTGCAACAGCGAGGATGGTGGGTGAGATCTGTTCACGCAGGCCCGTGAACATCTGCCAAGGCAGGGTTTTCTGACGGGCAGAACCAACGAACAGGACCACAACCACTTCGTCAAAGGATGTGATGAAGGCAAACAGGCCCCCTGAAATCACGCCCGGCAGGATCAATGGCATCTGAACCCGGAAGAAGGTTGTCATCGGGTTGGCACCCATATTGGCCGCAGCACGTGTCAGTGACCGGTCAAAGCCCACCAGCGTTGCGGTTACTGTGATGATCACAAACGGAATACCAAGCACGGCGTGTGCCAGAACAATCTTGATGTAGCCAACGACTGTCTTGGACAGGCCGATCGTACCTTCGAGGAACCCTCCAACCTGCGAGTAGAAGAAGAACATGCCCGTTGCAGAGATGATCAAAGGCACAATCATCGGTGAAATCAGGATCGCCATGATCGCGCGACGTCCGGGAACGTGGCTTTGGCTCAGTCCAATCGCAGCCAAGGTTCCCAGTGACACCGAGATTACAGTGGCGATGGGCGCAATGATCAACGAGTTGCGGAAGCTAAGTTGCCAGTCCGAGCTGTTAAAGAAGTTCCGATAGTGCTTGAGCGAATACCCTTCGGGATCAAGGCTGAGCATTTCTGGCGTGAAGGTAAAGAAATCCTGAGCGTTGAAGGAAAGCGGCAGGACCACCAGAATTGGGGTGATCAGGAAGACAAAGATCGCCCCACATATCACCCGGAAGGTGTAGTGCCACAGCACCTGACCAGGGGTCAGATACGGTACCAGGTGGCCACGATAGCGGCATTCGCCGATCCAGAAGATGAACCAGCTAAAGAACCAGCCCATCAAAAGGCCCATGATGCCCGAGGAAATCCCCCCGGTTACATAGCCAGCGACGCCAAAGGCGAGCAGGATGATCCAACGGACCACCTTTTCCTTACTGCGCATCAGCAGGGCGACATAGGTTAGGATGGTCAGAAGGACCGCACCAACGATAAAGCCGGTGAAGGTGCTGCCTTGGGCCGTGCCGATAAAGATCCCGGCAAAGCCTCCGGCGAGGGATGTGATGCCTGCAGTAAAGGAGGCGGAGCGGGGTTCAACAGGTGTAAGTGACATCTTGGTTTATCCCAGCTTCACGTTGTCGATGCCGACGATCTTGTCGTAGGCCCAGTAAAGGATCAGCACGACCACCAGCAGGATCGAACCCAGTGCGGCCGCAAGACCCCAGTTGAGCGAGCTCGAAATGTGGAAGGCAATCCGGTTCGAGATGAAGACACCTTTGGTGCCGCCAACCAGTTCAGGCGTGATGTAGTAGCCAATCGCAAGGATGAACACGAGGATCGACCCCGCGCCTATACCGGGGATGGACTGGGGGAAGTAGACCCTCCAGAACGCCGTCCAATTGGTTGCGCCCAACGATTTTGCAGCGCGCAGGTATGTCGGCTGGATGGTTTGCATCACGGAATACATGGGCAGGATCATGAACGGCAGCAGAATGTGGGTCATCGCGACAATGGTACCGAACTGGTTGTTGATCATGACTAGACGCGCATCATCCGCAACCAGGCCCAGCCAGACAAGGGTATCGTTGATGACCCCCTGTTGTTGCAGCATCACTTTCCAGGCTGAGGTCCGCACCAGAAGCGAGGTCCAGAATGGCAGCAGAACAAGGATCATCAGCAGGTTGGCGCTACGCGAGGGCAGGTTAGCCAGGATCCAGGCGACGGGGTATGCCAGAATGATACAGCTGACGGTGATCATCATCGACATGAACAGCGTGCGCTTGAACAGGGTGATATAGATCTGCTCGTTCTCGGGGCGCCATTCGGGCCCTTCGGTGCCGTTTTGAAGGTCTGCAGCGTTCAGGAAGTAGCCAGCAGTGTATTTCGAAGAATAGGTCTGAATTGTGCGCCAAACCTCTGGGTCACCCCAGCCTTTGGCAATCTTGATGAACTTTTCTTGATAGGGTCCATCATTTTCGAGATCCCATTTCTTTGCCTTGCGGCCCGCTTTGCGGAACAAGGAAGATATCCCGGGCTTTTCATAGTTCAGGCGGCTGCCAACGCGAGTGTGGATCTTGGCCTCGGCGGCGACCTGCATATCAATCGCGAGCGCTGTGAAAATAGCCTCGTCTGGGATTTGGCCGCTGTCGGCATCCCAATCCTGAAGCGCGATGACAGTGTTTGGCAATGTTCTGGAAACGATATCATTTTCAACCGAACGGAACAGCATCTGCCCGATCGGGACAATGAACGTTAGCAATACGAATAGCAGCAGAGGGGCAATGAGCATCAATGCGCGCATCTTCTGGCGGCGAAGGGCCCGTGACAGGCTGCGCTTCAGCGGCGTGCCATCGGCGGCCAAAACTGGGCCGGTGTCTGTGGTGTCGCTCATGGGGTTCCCCGTTGGTCTTGGTGGAAGAGACGTCTCTGGTCGGCCTTTATTGGCCGTTATTAGGCTCAGAGGGTCTGTGAGGGGGCAATTTGCGCCCCCTCACGGTTTTCAGATCGAATTATTTGGCCAACCATGCCTGGAATTTTGCATCCAGATCATCGCGGTTGTCTGCCCACCATTCGTAGTCATAGATGTGGACGTTGGACGCGTTTGCCGGATCAGTCGGCATGTGCGGTGCCATGTCGATACCCAGGGTTTCGTGCTTACCAACCAGTGGTGCAGACGATTTACGTGCAGGACCGTACGAGATGTACTTGGCCTGGTCTGCCAAACGCTGTGTGTCTGTCGCGAACTTGAGGTAGTCCAGAGCACGCGCTTTACGCTCGGGGCTCAGGCCTGCTGGAATGATCCAACCGTCCAGATCGAACGACTGCATGTCCCACAGCATACCAATTGGCTGGTTCTGCTCAGCAATCGCCGAGAACAGACGACCGTTGTAGGTCGAACCCATGACAACTTCGCCATCGGCCAGCAACTGGGGTGTTTCCGCACCAGCGGTCCACCAAACAACATCGTTCTTGATGGTGTCGAGTTTGGCCAGCGCGCGATCTACGCCCTCTGGGGTGCTCAGAACATCATAAAGCTCGTCTTTGGCAACGCCGTCGCAGTACAGAGCCCATTCGACGTTGTCGATCGGACGCTTTTGCAGCGAACGCTTGCCTGGATACTTTGTGGTGTCAAAGATGTCGCAAACGGTGGTAGGTGCGGTGTCGCCAACCATATCGGTACGGTAACCGAACGTGGTTGAATACACGATCTGCGGTACAAAGCAGTCGCTGACGAGCAAGTCACCAAAGTCGTCGCTTGCCGATGTGCCATCAGGTGCAGCGGCCAGAACAGCGTCGTGATCCAGCTCTTCGGCCAGACCTTCGTCGCACAGGCGCATGGCGTCAGATGCAACAACGTCAACAACATCCCATGTGACGTTGCCCGCTTCGTTCATCGCGCGAATTTTGGCAACAGCTTCAGCTGAGCTTTCGTCGTTGATGATCGTTACGCCGGTATTTTCGGAGTAGGGCTTGTGATAGGCGTTCAGCTGTGACGCTGAGTATGCGCCGCCCCATGAGACGATGGTCATCTCGTTGGCCATGTCCTCGGCTGCTACTGCACCAGCTGCGAAGCCAAGCGCGGTCGTCGCCATCAGGGTTTTGGTCAGGTTCATGTAACTCTCCCGGTTGTGCCCGTTTTTAAAGTTATGAAGGGCCGGTTGAACGGGCAACGTTGCCCGGCCCCGTGTTCATCGCCCTCAAAGTGGTTTGGGGCGACATTCGATGCTTACGCGTCGAGCGCGCGGCAATCTTCGGATAGCCAGCCGATTTCGATCTGGGTTCCCGGCTGCAGACGCACCTGATCAGGCGCGTTGCGTGTTTTGATTACAAATTCGTCGTTTCCAGCAACGCGCAGACGCGTGCGGAAGATGTCGCCCATGTAAATGAACTCAAGCACTTCGGCTTTAAGGGTGTGTGCGCCTTCGGGCATCCGGTCTTTGTTGTATTCCACGCGCTCAGGGCGGATGGAAACACGGGTGCGTTCACCAGGCTTGGAGACGTTGATAGGTTTGCAGTCGATCAGTTCACCATCATCCAACTGCACCAGAGCGATGCCATTGTTGATCTCTTTGACGGTGCCTTCGAGCGTGTTGTTTTCACCGATGAACTGCGCAACAAAGCTGTTCTCGGGCTCTTCATACAGTTTGTCAGGCGGTGCCAGCTGCTGAATGCGGCCATCATCAAACACGGCCACGCGATCGGACATCGTCAGAGCTTCGGTTTGGTCATGGGTCACGTAGACCACGGTGATGCCAAGACGGTGAGCCAGATGGGTGATTTCGAACTGCATCTTTTCCCGCAGCTGCTTATCCAGCGCCCCGAGCGGTTCGTCCATCAGAACCAGTTCCGGTTCAAACACAAGGGCGCGGGCCAAAGCGATCCGCTGTTGCTGACCGCCAGACAATTGCGCCGGACGACGGCCACCAAAGGCCCCCATTTCGACCATGTCGAGGGCGCGTTTTACTTTTTCTTCGCGCACGGACTTGCCCATTTTGCGCACTTCGAGCGGAAAGCTGAGGTTCTCGGCAATCGTCATGTGCGGGAATAGAGCGTAGTTCTGGAACACCATGCCAATGCCACGTTTGTGGGGCGGGATGTTATTGATGGATGTTCCACCAAGCCGGATATCGCCATGCGTCGCGGTTTCAAAACCGGCAAGCATCATCAGGCAAGTGGTTTTGCCAGAGCCTGAGGGGCCGAGCATTGTTAGAAACTCACCCTTCGGCATCACGAGGTTAAGATCTTTTACGACCAGATTTTCGCCGTCGTAGCTTTTTTGCACGCGTTCAAATTCGACGAATGCATCATTGCTGGATGATTGAGACAATGCCAGCTCCCTGAGATTATATTACCGCAGTCTATGCCGCTTTGATCAAACTAAAGCGCGCAATTGTGCAGGACGCAACAGGTTTACGACGCATGGAGGCCAAATAGCGGCCTTTTTCAGTCGGTTGGGGATCAGAAATTTCGAAATCCCGGTTAGTGTAAAGCAAAGCAGCCGGTCACGTTTAAAGGTGTCCGGCTGCTTTGCTGCTTAAATTACAGGCGTTTGTGCCCGAAGAGTTGCCGTATCGTCAGGATGCGGCTTTCATCAGGTCCTTGTCGATCAAGTCCTGGTGCGCTTCGTCCAGAGATTTGCGGATTCGGCGAATCATTTCGTCGATATCAGCCGGAGACAGAATCAGTGGTGGCGAGATAATCATGCGATCGCCCACGTGGCGCATGATCAGGTTGTTGCCAAAGCACCGATCACGGCAAACATAGCCAACAGTGCCGGGTGCAGAGGCAAACTTCGCACGCGAAGCTTTGTCTGGCGTCAATGCAATCGACGCCATCATGCCAACAATCTTGGCCTCTCCAACCAAGGGGTGGTCCATCAGGCCCTCCCACTTCTCCTTCAAATAGGGGCCTGCGACCTGCTGTACGTGCCCTACAATGTCTTCTTCTTCGATAATGCGCAGGTTCTCTAGCGCCACGGCAGCAGCAACCGGATGGCCAGAGTAGGTGTAGCCATGGTTGAATTCGTCCTGCCCAATAACCGCGGCGACCTCGTCACACACGATCGAGCCACCGATGGGCGCATAGCCAGAGCTGAGCCCCTTGGCGATGGTCATGATATGCGGTTGGATCCCAACCGTCTGTGACCCAAACCAGTTTCCAGTGCGGCCAAAGCCACAGATGACCTCGTCAGCGATCAACAAGATCTCGTATTTATCACAGATCCGCTGAATTTCGGGCCAATAGGTATCGGGGGCAACGATGACCCCGCCGGCTCCCTGTACAGGTTCCGCGATAAAGGCCGCGACGCGGTCTTCGCCCAGTTCCAAAATGGCTTCTTCCAGTTCTTGAGCACAGGCTAGGCCGAATGCTTCGGGAGTGGCGTCTCCACCCTCGGCCCACCAATTTGGCTGACTGATGTGGTGGATGTCCGGAATCGGCAGTCCCCCTTGCGCGTGCATCGGCGCCATACCCCCCAAGGACCCGCTGCCAACAGTTGATCCGTGGTAAGCGTTCTTGCGGCTGATGATCACCGATTTTCCCGGTTTTCCTTTGTTTGCCCAATAGGTGCGAACCATCCGGATATTGGTGTCATTGGCCTCAGATCCACCACCGGCGAAAAAGACGTGGTTCAGATCACCGGGGGCCAGCTCTGCGATTTTGTTGGCCAAGGCGATTGCGGGAACATGTGTCGTCATAAAGAACGAGTTGTAATACGGCAGTTCCCGCATCTGACGGGCGGCAACATCGGCCAGCTCGTCGCGGCCATAACCGATGTTTACGCACCACAGACCCGCCATGGCATCCAGGATTTCTTCGCCTTCGCTATCGGTCAAATAGATTCCCGAAGCGCGTGTGATCACTCTCGCCCCTTTTTTTGCCAATTCATCATTGGCGGTAAAGGGGTGCATGTGATGGGCTGCATCCAACGCCTGAAGCTCAGCCGTGGGCAGGTGATTGGTGATGGTCGACATGGCGATCTCCGGTAAAAGGTTTGCCATGCAGAATATGATCAAATTTCAGGCTGTCAATTGCGTCGTTGCCTTAACGTGCTTCTGATAGAACCTCGATCATCATCTCGGTGCCCTGAGAAACGTCTTGTTCCATAGCCTTGGCCACGCCATCGGCGTCACGATTGCGCATCGCGACCAACATATCTTTGTGGTGATCTGGCAGGTTTTGGGTGCCGAATCGCCCACACACCACCCGCAACGAGGGACCGAATCGCAACCACAACCGGTCTGCCAGATCCATCATAATCGGTGCATTGGCATGGGCATAAAGTGCCGTGTGAAAGGCATGGTTAAAGCGCAGGTATTTTGGAACATCCCCGGCTGCAATCGCCGCATCTAGAGCCTGATCAAGGGTTTCCAACTGATCAATATCGGCTGTCGTCACGCGTTGCGCGGCACGACGGGCCAGTTCGGACTCGATTGATATCCTTACATATATAAGCTGCTCGATGTCGTTGGCAGACAGAACCGGCACACTGACCCGACGATTGCCTTGGAACATCAACGCCCCATCCGAGATTAGACGGCGGATCGCTTCGCGTACGGGTGTCATGCCGACCCCCAGCGAATCTGTCAGTCCTTGAATCGTTACAGCCTGTCCCGGGGCCATCTCTCCGAACAGGATTTGGGCCTTGAGCGTCTGATACACCTGCTCGTGGGCAGGTTTTTTACCCTCAGTTTGGGTTTTTTCTGCGGTGCTATTTTTGATCATATTCAAAGGACTTAACTCGATTTCAACCCGGTGGCACAGGTGGCCATTTTCGCTGATGACCATAAACACTGTTGCCGCAGAAGGCAAAACTTGATCAAATCCCCGCAGGCGGGAGCATACCCGTTCCTTGCAGGGAGACACTCAATGACACTCAAAATGCTGACACTCACTGGCGTACTTGCGCTGAGCACATCCATGGCCTTCGCCGAAGAAGTCCGGGTGTACAACTGGTCTGACTACATCGACGAAGAGTTGCTAGAAAAGTTTGAAACTGAAACGGGCATCAAGCTGATCTACGATGTATTCGACAGCAACGAAGTCCTGGAAACCAAGATGCTTGCAGGTGGCTCCGGCTATGATGTCGTTGTCCCGTCTGGCACATTCCTACAACGCCAAATTCAGGCAGGTGCCTTTCAAAAGCTGGATGCCAGCCAGCTGAGCAATGCCGGCAACCTGTGGGATGTGATCCAGGATCGCACCTCGGGCTATGACCCAGACAACGCCTATTCAATCAATTACATGTGGGGCACCACCGGGTTGGGTGTAAACGTTGGCAAGGTCAAAGAGATCTTGGGAGACGATGCGCCGGTCAGCAGCATGGATTTGGTTCTGAAACCGGAAAATATGGAAAAACTAGCCGCCTGTGGTGTGCATTTCCTGGATGCGCCGAGCGAAATGATCCCGATGGTTTTGCAATACCTTGGCGAAGATCCCGATAGCCACGACAAGGATGTGATTGCCAAGACCGAGCCGGTATTGTCAGCAGTCCGCCCCCATATTCAGAAATTCCACAGCTCGGAATACATCAATGCGCTGGCCAATGGTGACATCTGCGTTGCAGTTGGTTGGTCTGGCGACATCCTCCAGGCCCGTGATCGTGCGGCTGAGGCGGAAAACGGTGTTGAAATCGCCTATAACGCGTTTTCGCAAGGCTCTCTGATGTGGTTCGACCAAATGGCCATTCCAGTTGACGCCCCGAACCCAGACGGTGCGCATAAGTTCCTGAACTTTATTTTGGATGCCAACAATATGGCCGCAGCGTCGAACTATGTGTACTACGCCAACGGCAACAAGGCCTCGCAAGCGCATCTGGAATCGGACGTGATCGACGACCCTGCGATCTATCCCAGCGAGGAGACGATGAAGAATCTGTACATCACCACGCCGTACCCCGCGAAAACGCAGCGGGCAGTGACCCGTCTTTGGACCAAAGTTAAGTCAGGAATCTAATCTCTGATTTCAAAAAAAACCGAGGCGGGCCGCAGTGGCCCGTCTCAGTGGCCTGTGTTGCACGCACGGGAAATATACGGGGGTCCACCTTGAACACATCCGTCTTTGCACCTTGGGAAGATCCCA
The DNA here is from genome assembly GCF_040365955.1 of Phaeobacter sp. NW0010-22. Classification (NCBI taxonomy): domain Bacteria; kingdom Pseudomonadati; phylum Pseudomonadota; class Alphaproteobacteria; order Rhodobacterales; family Roseobacteraceae; genus Phaeobacter; species Phaeobacter sp. NW0010-22. The sequence continues at coordinate 185,850 of NZ_BAABWT010000002.1, read as the reverse complement.
ATGCCAAGCCATTGATCAGCTTTCGAAATGTCACGAAACGCTTTGGGTCTTTTACCGCGATCGATAACCTGTCTCTGGATATCTTTGAAAAAGAGTTTTTCGCCCTGTTGGGGCCATCGGGTTGTGGCAAAACCACGATGATGCGGATGCTGGCGGGGTTTGAAACCGTCACCGAGGGGACAATTGAACTGGCGGGGCAAGACATTGCCGCCGTGCCTCCCAACAAGCGGGCGGTGAACATGATGTTCCAGTCCTACGCGTTGTTTCCACATCTCAGCGTTTGGGAAAATATTGCTTTTGGTCTGCGCCGGGACAAAATGCCGAAACAGGATCTTGAGGCCCGCGTCGAAGAGATGCTCAAGCTGACCCGGCTAGAGAAATTCGCCCGTCGCAAACCGCACCAGATTTCAGGCGGCCAACGCCAACGTGTCGCTCTTGCGCGCTCATTGGCCAAAGCCCCAAAACTGTTGTTGTTGGACGAACCTTTGGGGGCGTTGGACAAAAAGCTGCGTCAGGATACGCAGTTTGAATTGATGGATATTCAGGAAAGCACCGGCACAACCTTTGTGATCGTGACCCATGACCAAGAAGAGGCGATGACCGTCGCCTCGCGGGTCGCTGTCATGGACGAAGGGTTGTTGAAGCAGGTGGCCACCCCAGACCGGATTTATGAAACGCCAAACTCTGTTTATGTGGCTGATTTCATTGGGGATGTGAACATCATCCAAGGTCGGACAACGACAGCAAACGAAGGCACCTATCGCGTGGATTGGGCAGAAGGGCAGGCGGCCTTGAACGCAACATCCGCGACCGAATTTTCCAAGGATCAGACCTGCCATCTGGCGATCCGACCAGAAAAGATAACCATTACAGCCGACCGTCCTGAAAACGCGGATAATGTCGTTCAGGGCAAAGTGCACGACATTGCCTATCTGGGGAATCTGTCCACCTATTATGTCGAACTGTCGAACGGCACGATGATCAAAGCACAGGCGGCAAATACACGTCGGATTTCGCGCCGCTCCTTTACTTGGGAAGACCCCGTTTGGCTGTCTTGGACGGCCACGGCGGGTGTTCTGCTGGCGAACTGATGCGCCGCTTTGTTCTGATCGCTGTTCCTTACGTGTGGCTGTTGGCGCTGTTTCTGGTGCCGTTTGTCATCGTCTTCAAAATCTCACTGTCGGATGCGGCAATCGCCCGTCCACCCTATATGCCGCAATTCGATTGGGCCACTGGCTTTGGTGCGTTCCTGGCTCAGTTGGATTTCGAAAATTTCATCTTTCTGACTGAGGATAACCTCTATTGGAAAGCCTACCTGAGCAGCGCCAAAATCGCGCTGATTTCTACTTTTTGCACGCTGCTGGTGGGCTATCCGATAGCCTATGCCATGGCGCGCGCACCGGATGAATGGCGTGCCACGCTGATGATGCTGGTGATTTTGCCCTTTTGGACGTCGTTCCTGATCCGGGTTTATGCGTGGATGGGCATTCTCAGCAACGAAGGGTTCTTGAACCAATTCCTGTTGTGGACGGGCATCATTTCGACACCGCTGACGATTTTGAACACCAACGCGGCAGTCTATATCGGTATCGTTTACACTTATCTGCCGTTCATGATCCTGCCGATCTATGCAGCCCTTGAACGGTTGGATGGCTCGCTGATCGAAGCGGCCGAGGATCTGGGGTGTTCACGGCTTCTGGCGTTTTGGTTGGTCACGATCCCGTTGTCTCGGCCGGGTATCATCGCCGGATCGTTTTTGGTTTTCATTCCGGTTCTGGGCGAATTCGTTATTCCGTCTCTGCTGGGCGGCTCTGGCACGCTGATGATCGGCAAAGTGCTGTGGGAGGAGTTCTTCTCCAATCGCGATTGGCCCGTGGCAAGCGCGGTGGCGGTGATCCTGTTGTTGATCTTGGTGATCCCGATCGTGCTGTTCCAGCGTAACCAGCAAAAACAAGCGGAGGCGGAAGAATGAACAAGTTAAGTTGGTTCAATGTTGTGTCGCTGACCTTGGGATTCGCGTTTCTCTACATCCCAATGATCATTCTGATCATCTTCAGCTTTAACGAAAGCAAGCTGGTGACGGTTTGGGCTGGCTTTTCGACCAAATGGTACGGTGAGCTGATGCAGAACGAGGCGTTTCTGAATGCGGCATGGGTCACGGTCAAAGTCGCGGTCTTTTCGTCGACAATCGCCACTGTGCTGGGAACCATGGCGGCCTATGTTCTGGTGCGTGGCGGTCGATTTCTGGGTCGAACCCTGTTTTCCGGCATGATCTATGCCCCGTTGGTGATGCCCGAGGTGATCACAGGCCTGTCGCTACTGCTGTTGTTTATCGGCATTGGTTTGGATCGGGGGGTTTTGACCATCGTTCTGGCCCACACGACCTTTTCGATGTGTTACGTTTCGGTGGTGGTATCCTCGCGGCTGGTGACCTTTGATCGTTCATTGGAAGAGGCGGCGCTCGATCTGGGGTGTTCAGCGGCCGAGGCGTTCAGATTGGTCACCTTGCCTATCATCGCGCCGGCGGTTATCTCCGGTTGGTTGCTGGCCTTTACACTGTCTCTGGATGATCTGGTGATTGCATCGTTCACCTCCGGCCCGTCGGCAACCACCCTTCCGATCAAGATCTTTTCGGCAGTCCGGCTTGGGGTTTCCCCTGAAATCAATGCCTTATCGACATTGATGATCGCGGTTGTAACGGTTGGGGTGATCACGGCTTCGCTGGTTTCAAAAAGGGCGACCTTGCGTCAGAAACAGGATGAACAAGCCGCCGCGCGCGAGGCCTAAAGTCACATCGTGACGAGGCTTTCCAGTTCAAGTTCCATGGCACGGGCATAATCGTCCGTGCCATTTTCTGCGCGCCACAGGCAATAGGCGCTCATCCTCCAATGATACCAAGGCAACAGCTGGCGGAGCCGATCTGACGTATCCGGGCACCCATATGCGGTGATGAAGTGTTCAATTTCATCGGTTGTCAGGGTCTGCCCTCGATATAGAAACTGCATTGCGGGAGACAGGAACAGGGCCAGATCCTCGCAAGGGTCGCCAAGGAGCGGGCATTGCCAATCGATCAAAATCGCCGCGTCGCCTTGGCACAGGATATTCCCGGCAACCGGATCGCCGTGGATTAGCCGGACTTCAGGGCTTGGAGGAACCGCATTTGAGGGACGCAACGCGATGAGCCGCGCACGATCCTCTGATGTGCATTGCCCGAGTATGGTTTCGGCATGGTCTGCGATTTCGACGCTACCATTGCATCCCTTCGGAGCATTCAGCGTCACTGCAGTTGTGTGCAAGTGGCGCAACACGTTTGCCGCGAGGGATGGGTTCTCTCGCCAAGTAGCCCCTGGCGCGTGATCATAAAGCACCCAATACGCCTGCTCGAACTGTCCCGAATCGCGCAGATTTGGGACAAAACCAGTGTCAGCCAATGCTTGTAAGCACTGGATTTCACGGGCGGGATCGTTGCGAAATAGGGGGTTGGATTGGGTGGCGCGATACAGCTTAAGCACCAAATCCTCTTTTTGACCCAAAATGCGCCAAACCTGATTGGTTCGCCCGCCGTACAGAGGGGCAAATGTTGCTGGTCCTGTGATCCGTCCGCGGTGACGCAGACTGTGAACAAGAGAGGAGGGCGGTGAAATCTGCAGCGGACGTGCTCCGGGTATGCCTGGGGGATACCCCACTGGCTCTCTCTACCCGGTTCATGACCGCTGGATCAAGATCCAGCCCGAACCCCTGTCACCACCGAGGGCAAAATGACCTGCCCCCCTTCCAAAACAAGTGTGATCTGTCCGTTTTGAATTTGGGCTTCAACAATACTGTTGTACGTGGCTGCCGTTTGATCCTGTAGCAGCGAATCCTCTTTGTAGCTTTCGACAGAGAAACTGTACAAACCGGTGGGACGTTTGTTGTCGCTGGAATCAAGACCGGTCCAGGTGACTTGCTTTTCCGATAGACCGATGGCTTTGCGTTCCACGATTGTACCGGTCGAGTCGCGCACTACCAACTCGGCCCGATCTGCGGTTGCTGCGAATTCAGGCGTAACCGTTATTGGATCCCCCGAATAATGGGCCGGGGCAATGGCGCGCACATCTTTTCCGACCCAGCTGGACAATTCAGCAATATCGGAATTGCCCATTTGGGTCATCAAGGTCGCCAGTGTGTCATTGGTTTTGACCTGCTGCTCGACCATCGAAAACTGGGCCAATTGTGCGGCGTATTCCGCCCCATCCAGCGGTTCCAGTGGATCTTGATTGCGCGCTTGAGCGGTCAGCATATTCAAGAAAGTCTCGAAATCTGACGTCAGTGCACGCTTTTCCGGTGTGCCAGAGGTTTGTGTTGTATTCGACGTCGTTGACGAATTTGGCTGTACGCTCTGCGTTTCCATAATTTATAATCTCACATCGACACCGCTGCTGGTTGCAGAGGGGGTTTTTGTTTCATTGAGAGCAACCTGCTCTTGCTCGGCAGAAGATCCATTTTGATTGCCATGGGACTCATCCGAGTTACCGGATGCGTCGGAACCATCTCCGGCAAAGACAAAACTGATATCGCTGTACCCAAGATCGCGGAATTCATTGGTCAGCTGTTCCAGATTCCGCCGCATCAGGTCGAGCGTTTCAGGCCGATCAGCTGCAATGGTCATGACCACAGAAGTATCTGTCGTCGTGACCGACATTTTGACTTGCCCCAGTTCTTCGGGGTTCAGGGCAATTTCAACAGGGGGTTGCGTACCGCGCGGCGCGGCAGTCACCATTTGCGCCGCGATGGATCGAATTACCTCAGGGCGCGTCGCTGGCGTGGTGGCCGATTCGGGACCACTTAACCCCAGTGACACCTGATCAGATATTCTGGAGATCTCTGCCGACGATTCATCCATGCTCAAATCCGAATCATGCAGAAGAGCCGAAGTTTGTAACCCCTGTGAAATGGAAGGGATGGATTGCCTGCCAGCGATGGAGGGGGCTGTGTTAGAAACAGAAACTGTAGTGTTTCCAGTGTGACCAGACGCGGTTGTTTCCACCGTTGTTTTGGAGGCCACGCGATCAGGCCCTGCAGCCCCACCTGTTTCACTACCTTCAGTGGCGCGCGCATGGGTCTTGGCAACAGCTGCATTCAGGCGCGTTCCGGTCGCTATATGAGTCGCATTCAGAGTTTGCGGCGATGGAATCTGCGAACCACCGGAGAGTATTTGCTTACCGTTTCCGGAAGGTGCCGCCTGAGCCGGCGACACAGAGGCGCTAATTGCAGGGATCGTGGAGACCTCAGAAAATGCTATGGCAGAATTTGAACGGACGGTTGGCTGCCCCGAAACTTGCACCAACGGTGCGCCCGGCTTCTGTGCGTTTGCAAGGGGCTCGCTTCCAATCGGAGAGGCTTTGACCCGGGTTTCTTGCGGAATTGCATCAGATGCGATCGCCGTTGATGCGGCCAGTTTTGTTGATTCTCGGGATTCTGATGCACGCGAAGAGACCTGTGATGAAACGTGTTGATCGATCTCTTTAGCCTGAATTGGCTGACGCGTTGTGTTCGCCGACCCTGCGTCATGCCCTACGTCTCCGTTGGAACGATTCGCATTCAGGAAAACCTGCTCCTGGGCGGAAAGAGCAACTTTTTCGCTCGGTAAATCAGCTTTGCCTGATGAAGATTGACGTTCGAATGCTCCAGATTCCGGTGCCGAAGGAACGCGCTGACTCGGATGGTTAGACCCCTTTTGAAGAGAGGTCGGTTCTACAGGCGTGGAACCAATATGAGCCGTGTGCGAATTTGCTGGATGTGCCTGACCCGACAAGCTGCTTGGAAAGACCAGCGAGTCTTTTGGGTTTTGGTTTGGCGGCACGTTGGATTGGGCTGTCATTCCGTTTCCTGCGACAACCTGCGGAGTCGCTTGATTTGTGCTCATTTGAGGCAGGTTGGGCTGAGTGTGTGTTTGTCCGTTGGGGACCTCACCTGAAACCTGTTGGGTGCGAATGACCTGCTCTGAAATTGGCGTAAGCCCTGAGAGATCACTGTCTAATCGTTGCGTTGCAGCCTTGGATTTGGCCGACCCTGCAGGCGAGGTGTTATTAGGCTCGGAAGCTGCCGCAGAACTCAAAAGGTAGGAGGCTGGCGTATTGCTTGTTGCTTCTTGGTGTGCGGATGTCAGCGCCGTCAATTCAGTGCTCTGGTCCTGAAAAGCGTCTTTGTCTGCGGCGGGCTCGCTCGCTGCGAAAACCTGGGACGTGTTGCGATTTGGAGGAAACGACTCCTGAAAGGTCGAAGTTTCATGCGCAGACCGCGTGGTTGTGGACACGGCTGACCCCGAGTGTGGAATTTCAGTTTCAGAGGTCTCAGGCGGTTCAATCCCAGTTGGTTCGGACTCAGCGGATTGGCCGCCCTTTGCATTGTTTTGACTACCGGGATCATTGGTAAACATGTCAAAGAAGCTTTGGCCAGTTGTCCCCCCCTTTGCTTCGGGTGCTTGCGAAGCTGGAGTTGGAATCCGGGCCTTTTGGGCTTCTGCCACAGGTAAATTCGAGAGCATTTCTGTTCGCTTTTCTTTCAGAGTGCCCTCACCCTGCCTCAAAACCAGTTACCGTTATTTTAACTGCTTGGACGCAATCTCTCGAAAGTGACTCAAAATGGGGAGATTCAATGCAAATCCCGGAAATTCAAACCACCAAACCGATGAACCTAAATCCCAATGAAAAGGCGTTGAAAGACGCGGCAATCAAGCTGGAGGCCACGTTCCTGAGCGAAATGTTGACAGCAGCAGGGATGGGAAAAAGCAGATCAGAATTCGGAGGCGGCGCAGGCGAAGATCAATTCGCGTCCCTTCTGGTGCGTAAACAAGCTGAAAGCATTGCCCAAGCCGGTGGAATCGGTTTGGCGGAAATGCTGTTCAAATCAATGTCCGAGGCCACCAATGACCAATGAAACTGCGAACGAATTGATGATCTCTTTGGATGAACTCTTGGATCGGGAACGCTCTGCTCTGATCGCGGGAGAGCTGAACCAATTGCCCCAAGTGATGGTTGAAAAAGAAAAGCTGATTGAAAAGCTGAACGAGTTGGATGCAATCGATCGCGACAGGCTCGGGCCGATTCAAGAAAAGGTTTCACGCAACCAACAGCTGCTGGGCAGCGCGCTAGAAGGGATCAAGGCCGTGAGCGAACGCATGGCAGAATTGCGCAGGGTGCGCAGGGGCTTAGAGACATATGACCAATCCGGGCGCAAAACAAAGATCAACCTGCAACTCAATACCCGTCTGGAAAAAAGAAGTTGATTGCGCGTTTGAAGAAAATTGAAATGAACAGGAAATCGCACTTTAGCAAAGCGTTAGGACATAGCGGGTCATGGTGACCCTGCACTCGAACAGAAGTGGCGCGATACCGGATCAAGGATTTCGCACTCGTCAGAAAGACGTTTCGATACGCCCTAAAGGGTGGATGCAAAACTGGGCGGAACAGCCCAACACAAAAAGGAAAATGCTATGTCCAGCATTCTGACGAACAATGGCGCAATGGTTGCATTGCAGACGCTCAAATCCATCAACTCGAATCTGACAGACACTCAGAACGCGATTTCGACTGGTAAAGAGGTCGCAACGGCCAAGGACAACTCGGCGATTTGGGCCATTTCCAAGGTGATGGAATCGGATGTGTCTGGTTTCAAAGCCGTTTCTGAATCTCTGTCTTTGGGTGGCTCGACTGTTGCAGTCGCTTCGGCCGGGGCGGAACAGATCACAGATCTGCTCAAAGAGATGAAAGAAAAGGTTGTCGCGGCGACTGGCGAAAACGTTGATAATGGCAAAATCAACACTGACGTTCAGGCGATCAAAGACCAAATTACGGACATCATCGAAGGGTCGCAGTTTAATGGTTCAAACCTGCTGAACACTGCGGGTGGCGACATTACTGTATTGTCTTCGCTGAACCGGGATGCGGCCGGCACTGTTACGGCTGACAACATCACCGTTGCATCGGTTGATTTCGAAGCCAACCTCGACCTGACTGGTATTGATGTTACGACTTCGGCAAACGCAGACGGGTCTCTGGCAAACATGGAAGCCCTGATTCAGGCTGCCGTAAACGGCGCATCTGCGCTGGGGGCTTCAGCAAAGCGGATTTCGGACCAAAATGACTTTGTGAGCAAAGTCACGGACGCGATGAAAACCGGCATTGGCTCTTTGGTTGATACTGACATGGAAGAATCTTCGGCACGTCTGAAGGCTCTGCAAACTCAGCAGCAACTTGGTGTGCAGGCTCTGTCAATCGCAAACCAGGCGCCACAGGCTCTGATGCAGCTGTTCCGCTAAGCGGCTTGACCGGGGCGTTTGGCGCCCCGGTCTCATCCAAGTAGATCCCCAAACCAAGTAAGGATACGATTTGAACGCGTTGTCCCATGCGCGGAATGCCTATTCGGCATCTGCTACCCCAATCAGAACGGCTGGAAAATTGGAATACGAGGCGGTTGCGCGGATCACGCGCAAATTGCAATCTGCTGTCAAACTGGGGCGCCCGGGGTTTGGGGCTTTGGTTGAGGCGTTGCACGACAACAAACGGCTGTGGACCATCTTTGCGATTGATGTTGCGGATTCCAACAACGAATTGCCAAGTGAATTGCGTGCAAACCTGTTCTATCTAGCCGAATTTACCAATTATCACACGAGTAAGGTCCTCGCACGTCAAGCGACGGCACAGCCGCTAATCGAAATCAACATGTCAATCTTGCGTGGCCTGAGTAAGGGAGTAGCCTAATGAGTGGTCTTGTTCTGAAACTGGCCCCAAAGGAGCGCGTTTTGATTAACGGTGCTGTGGTTGAAAATGGGGATCGGCGGGGGCGCTTGTCGATCGTGACCCCGGATGCAAACATCCTGCGCTTGCGCGACGCGATTCACCCCGAAGAAGCAACAACTCCGGTGCGCCGCGTCTGCTATGCGGCCCAGCTGGTGTTAACCGGCGACAGCGACCCCGAAGCGTCACGGCTGTCTTTGTTGCGACGTATCGAAGAACTCAGTCAGGTGTTCACGGATCGCGACAGTCGGGTCAGCCTGGCAGAAGCGACAGAAGCGTTGATCGCCAACCATCATTATAAATGCCTCAAAGCACTTCGCACCTTGTTGCCGCGCGAAGACCGGTTATTGGCGGTTCGGCAATGATCTTTCAACCAGTTGTTCCAACGGATGGAATCGGGGGCTGGAAATTCCTCCAACGAACCTATGATACCCAGTTCGAGACGTTTTCAAAATCCGCCCAATTGGAACGCGACACCACCTATTTTGAAAAGAATATTGGTGAGGTGAAAACAGCAGCGGATCTTGTAGCCAACAAGCGATTGTTGCGCGTGGCGCTGGGGGCTTTTGGTCTGTCAGAAGACATCAACAGTAATTATTTCATCCAGAAAATTCTGGAAGATGGCACAGAAGCCGACGATGCTTTGGCGAACCGGTTGAGCGACCAAAGATACCAGGATTTCAGCAAAGCATTCGGATTTGGCCCGGGAGAGGTCCGAAAAACGGGCTTTTTGACGGATATGTCGGCGGTGGTGAGCCAACATAAAACAGAGTCGTTTGAACAGGCCGTCGGTGAAACGGATGATTCCATGCGGGTTGCTCTTTATGCCCAGCGAGAGCTGACCGAGCTGGCAGAAAGCGACTCCAGCGACACTGCCAAGTGGTTTACGATTATGGGTTTGCCCCCATTGCGTGAAATGTTTGAGGTGGCGTTGGCATTGCCGCGCGGGTTGGCAAAAATCGATCTGGATCAGCAGTTGGGCATTTTCAAAGATAAGTTGCACAGCGTTACGGGCAGTTCTGACATTTCGCAATTTACCGAACCCGACGCGATGGAACGGCTAACCAACCTCTATCTGGCCCGATCTCAGATCAATGGTCTGGGGGACGGGTACAGTTCCGGCGCGACAGCCTTGGCTTTGCTGCAGTCGTGACTATTGTAACTTGCAAAACGCTGGGCGGCCAAGCGTCTTGCAGAGTTTTGACAGACTTGCGAAGGTTCGCGCAGAACGCGGACAAATACACGATACCTAAATCCGTGTCTTTTACCTAAGAAGGGGTGAGGGTAGCGGTGAATACTGGCAAACGGCAGCTAAACGGAACAGCCGGATTGCCACGCCAAATGGGGTTTTCCGGGTGGATCGAGGCAGAGCCACCGACCATCCCGTGGCCTGAACTCGAAACCAACGAAACAGCAGATGTGACCATCATTGGGGCTGGCGTTTCAGGTTTGATGGCTACACAGCGATTGATGCAGATTGATCCAAACCTGCGCGTGGTTGTTTTAGACGCAGACCAGAGCGCAAACAGCGGATCCGGGCGCAGTTTTGGGGTTTCGCATTTCTTACCGAAACACCTGGGTTTCTGGCACGCCAGCGGGGGCAGCCTCCCCTTTGATTGCTGCGACATAGACAGAAATCAAAAGGCCATCGCCTTCATGGCGAAATGCGCTCAGGATCTCGGCTTACCACCGCATGTTTTCGAAGTGGCGCCTCAGGTCTGGGGCGCGGCTGGCCGAAGAGGGCGGCGGTGTCTTGCTGATATTGCAGGGAATCTAACCGCCTCGTCGACACCCTTTGAATGGCTGGACCAGACGCTCCTGGGCACGATGACGGGTAGCTCGTTTTATCGCCAGGGAATCAAATGTCTCGGCGCCGCAAACCTGCAACCCGCTGCATTTGTGAACGCGATGTCAGAGCATTTGGGGAAATGGGCCCGGATTTACGAAAACAGCCCGGTTCTTGCGTTTGCCAAAGAAAGCGGGGGGTGGCGAATCCGCACTACCAAGGCGCAGATGTCTACGCAGAAGATTATTCTGACCAACAACGGGCACATAGAACAATTTGGCTTTGCCACGCGTCGCTTGCTACATCTGAGTAGATACGTCTCGATGTCAGACCCGTTGACCAAAGAGCAATCCATAGCGATCGGGGACCAACCGCGATGGGCGTTAATGTCCGTCGATCCGCTGGGCTTTTCCATGCGTCGGGTCAAAGTCGGCTCAGACGAAAGGTTGGTTGTGACCGGTGGCACCAGTTTTCACCCATCTCAGGAAACCAGCCCGATGCGCATTCGGAATGCCAGCTGGGTACATGAACGTAAGGTGAAAGAGCGGTATCCGCAGTTCTCTGATCTTAGATTTGCCCATCACTGGTCCGCGATGCGGTGCTTTAGCAGGAATGGAGGCGTTGTCTTTGGTGAGTTGGAGCCGGGGCTATTCGGGGCCTGTTGTCACAATGATATGGGGATCACCAAAGACACGTTGCACGGAATTGCCATTGCCGAATTGGCGGTGCAAGGTGGCTCCCCCCTCGCTGATGCCATTCTAAAACACCCACCGCCGCTGACTTTGCCGCCTGCTCCCTTGGGGGCGTTGGCGGTGAATACGGGGCTACTATGGAACGAATGGCGTGCTGGAAAAGAGTGAGCCTAAGAAAGTGAGATCAGCGCGTCGCAGACTTTGTTTGGGTCGTATTGATGTGGATTTTCGGCTTTGTGTAGCAGTGTCGGCACGCATTGGACCCCCAGCCGCGACAGACGTTTTGCAATCTGCGGAGTATAGAGCGTTTCATCACATAAAATGGTGCTCACCAAAGCGGGGTTTGCAACATGCTCTGGGGCATCAATCTTAAGCGCTGACAGGATCGCTTCGAGTTGATCAGCCAAGTCCATGCCCGGGCATTCGGGGTCGGTCCCAAGGCTGGGAAGGTAAACTTTGGGGACATGCCGTTCGGCGATTGTTGCGCCAACCCCCAAGGGCAGAAGGTTGGCAATGACGCTGGAAAATAGGCTACCGGGCGCATAGCAAATTACATCAGATTTGCGGATGAGCCTGCGATTTCGCATAGGCAAACGAACGGCTTCACGCGGAAGCCGGTTGTGGGCATTGGTCAGGAATAGTTGTTGGATCGGGCAAGGTAGCGGTGGAACTTCTTTCCCGGTGAGCTCTCTCTGGCCCAGAATGACAGAGCCGTTTTCCAATTTGGCGCCGATATGCAGATTGTCGTCGACAATCGCGCGCACCGTTCCCAGAACGGCCACCATTTTCGACATGATGAACAAAACGGGTTCAAGATTGAAATCGTTTGCGAAATACCCCCCGGCGACGATGAGGTTCCCAACGCTCGCATTACGCAGATCAAAGTCTTTGGGCCTGCGCGCATCAAAGGCTTTGATTTGAGTGAGGATCAAACTGCGCATCGGCTGCGACACGGCCTGCATCAAAGGGTGCTGACCATGCACAATCGACCGAAACTCTTTGTTTAGAGTGTCGGGGTCCGCATCGGTAGGAAAGCGATGCGTAAATAACCTGAAGATATCAGGTTGCCCCAGCTCTGTTTCGTCGGCCAATGCCATCAATCGACTGCGCAAATCTCCAACTGCAGGCATGTTGAACGCTTTGCGCAACACTTGCGAACTGCCACCGCTGTCAAAAGGCGTGATCAGATGAACTGAGTTGTGAGTATAGCTTTTCAAGCTGCGGGAAATGTCATTCAGGGCACTGCCGCCGCTGAAAAACAAGATCCGGGGTCCCAGGTTTGGCGAACTTTTTGCGCGCGTTATTCTGAGCTGATCGGGGATTTCCGCGGCACGAGAAAGGATAATGTCTGCCAATTCATTAGTCTCCGAAACCCCGGCATACGGTGTTTCTTTCACTATACTGCTGAATTGCGCTGGCTGTGAACCGCTTTGTGAAACACGGGCAGGGCGCGAAACCGGTCTGTTGGCCGCTTAGGGACGTTTGGATGTCTGCACGGCGTGGCAGCGGACAGGACGAGACACGTTGTGCAATGTGACATCCCCTAAATCTTTGGCCTGACTGCAAGACGGCAGAATATCCTGTGACACGACTATGCGCTCCCCAATGGTTTTGCCATAATCGCCGAGCCGGGCCGCGATGTTCGCAGCCTGTCCAATGACCGTGAAATCCAGACGCTCACGCGATCCGATATTGCCATAAGTCACGCGCCCAAAGGCCAATCCGATGGCGCAGTCACAGGCAACACCAACCTCATCTTCGCATGGCGCAGAGAGCTGTTCGACGATTTGCATGGCGGATTTCAGGGCCTGATCGCAGGCAGATCTCGCATCCTCATCCGCCGGAAAGACGGCCAGCACCGCGTCGCCGATAAATTTAAGGACCTCTCCCCCGTGATCATGGATAATACCGGAAACCGTTTCAAAAAAGGTGTTCAGCAGCGTGATGTAGGCACCACGCCCCAGCTGTTCTTCGAGCCGGGTTGATCCGCGTAGGTCACAAAACATGATTGCCGCGTCGATTTCATCACCATCCCCGCGCCGGATTTCCCCACCCAGCACTCGCGCACCGGACCGTTTGCCGACATAGGTTTCCAATAAAGACTGTGCATTCTCGCGCTGCATGAACACTTCGTAGAACCGGCCAATTACGGCAGAACATTCAAAGACCAATCCAAGGTTGGCCGTTGTAAACCCATCTGGATGGTCGCTGGTTAGGGTCAGCACATTGGTGCGCCCATCAGAAAATGGGATCGGCATGGCGACATAATCGGTCGCCCCCTTTGCGCGCAAATCCTCCATGATGGGAAAACTGTTTTCCGGGTGATCGTCGGTCAGACGTTGGCGCACCCCGCCCAGCCCATTGGACACATGCCGCAAGGGGCTATTGGTAAACGATGGGTGGTCATGGATTTCATAGGTGGGCGCAAAGGTTGAAATCTGCTCTTCGCCCTTTTCCCAAATATAGTGTTTGCCGGCGATTAGCGGATGCAGCGACCACGCCAGAATACCAAGACGGGAAATCGCGATCCCATGTTCTAACATCTTTTCTGCCAGTGCACGGGTGAAATCTTCGGGGGTGGTCAAGGTCGAGGCGCCCCGCATCAGCCAATCCACCAAAGGGCCGCTGATGTTGCCGTCATCGGGATCGCGCAGGGTATTCTCGCCCAGATCAATCTCCGTATAGGCTTTTGGCATGAAGGCAACGTAGCCTTTGATTTCCTTACTTTCCGGCAACGGGCGTTCATAGGCCCAGACCGAATTCTCGATCTGCTCACGGTTCAATAAAATGTCGCGATAGCGTGCCGTGCCCTTGAAAGGGCAAAACGTCTTCAGCGCGGATGGCTCGCTCAGATCCACCAGCACATCGTCGCGCGGAACGTAGATCGTGGGCGGCAGCCGAGTTTCATACATAACCTTGGCATTTTTGGTTTTTGCTATGACGACATCGTTCCGACGGACTGTGATTTCGCCACTCAAAGGCTGGACATCAATGCCGTACCCTTTGATCTGTGGTGTTGCGTGGACGTTCATGGGGGGATCCTCCCTTCGCCAGCGCGGCCTGTTTCTAAGGATGGGGCGGGTCGGGCCAAAAACCAAGAGCCACATGCAGAAAAGTTATGTTTCGTGCGCGCAATCGGTTAAACAAGGCGTCTATGGGTGAATGAGGAACTAGATGCTGCACAGGGTTTTTACATTGGGTGTCTTTTTGATCGCAACAGCGGCTGCTGCGCAGCAGACCGCACCTCAGCAACCAACGCGTGATCAATGCATTTGTCTGAGTGTGTGTGCCTCAAAGAACCAAGGAACGCTGCAAACCAATGTGGGGCAGGGGTGCCCACCGATCGCAGATGAGTTGATTTATGACAACATGGCGACCTGTAACTGTCAGGCGCTGGGCTTAGCGCCCAAACCCCCTACACAGTCGAAACAGAAAACATCCCCCAACCATTGATCAGATCATCTGGATCACGTCTTTTTCAATGGCCAGCATATAGCCGCGGCGCGCGATGTTTTTAACCAGCAACTCACTGACGATCTGATTGCCCAAGGTGTCGCGTAACCTTTTGATCCGGGTGGCTCCCGCTGCTTCTTCACAGTCGGTGGCGTCCTTGCCGGAAATCATCGCTTCGATCTGCACGCCAGACAACACGTCGTCATCCATGCGGGCTTCGGCCAGAACCGAAAGCGTTTCAATCGCCGCTGGGGTCAGCTTGAAATCGAGGTTGTTGAGATAAACGGTGTTCTCCTCGCGGCTGATAAGCAACGAATTGACCTGTATACCGGTGCGTTCGATCTGGGCCATGCGCCGGTTCAATGTGACCAGCATGATCAGGAACACAAAGCTCGCGACCAGCAAGGCGGCCGCAAACACCAACAGAACAAATATGACCATGCGATAGCTGCTCAGCGTGTCGGAAAATGCTGTGCCCGATTGTGCCAAAATCTCCAGCAATTTGATTTCTGCCTGCGTGGTCAGATCGTTTTCAATGAATACGCGTTCAACCCGCGCATTAAAGGCATTCGCGTCGGGCAAGGTCAGAACCAAAAAGACGGCGGTGACCGCAAGGATCACCACGATGGCCGCAATGCCAAACCCAACAAGCCGTGTGCCTGATCGGCGTGCCTCAGAAACGGAGATAGTAGGATCCGGCATCCGCTTTCCTTTCCTGCAATCCCTCGGGACCAAAGACAGAGATGACGTTCAACAGTGTCCAGCCAGCCGCTTGCAAACGGGCGGATGCCTCGGTGGCGGCTTGGTTCGCAGAACACGTGCTGACTTGAATGACGCCGTAATGCAGGCGCAGGGGGCTGTCTTGTTTGGCCTTATAATCGGCATAACAGTCGGCGGCATGTGCCGGCGTCTGAACCAAAAACAGGGCTGCGAAGGCGAGGAGGGGCAAGAAATGTCTCATGCCCGTCACTCTGCGCTGTGAGGCGCGGATATTCAATAACAACAGGGCTTTGGGGCCGCTGATATCCAATAACATGGGCGCGATATTGCCTGTCTGAACGGGGGTGGACCAGTTTGGTTTCATCAACACACCCCTGCTTGGCGGGGGACGCAAACCACAGTTCCACGGACCCCGAAAGGACACACCATGCACCGCAAATTCATCGCCCTTATCGTAACAACCGCAATTCTGGTCACAGGTTTTTCCGCCGCTCCAGCCCGGGCCGGGGATGCTGAAAAACTCTTGGGTGGACTTGCCGCTCTGGCCATCCTTGGTGTCGCAGTCAATGAACACAACAAACGCAAAAAGCGCCGGCATCAAGACGTCACGCGGAACAATCACAGCTACCAGCCGCCTGTGACGCGCCCCTTGCCATCACACGTCGCGCGCTATGATCTGCCCGCCCGTTGCCTGAAACCGATGAAAGGCTACCCCGGCAACAGCGCCCTGTTGAAACCAAAGTGTCTGAGCAAGCACTACCGCCATGCTAACAGCTTGCCGCAGTACTGCAAAATCTCGTTCTGGAATGGGCAGCGCACCAAACAAGCTTATGAGCCACGCTGCTTGCGTCAGCAGGGCTACCGGGTCGTCCACAACTATTAAGTGTCGAGCAGCGATGACGCCGCGAAAAGGTGTCACGCGAGGGAGGAGGGGAAACAGCCCCTTCTCCCTTTTTTCTTGCCAATTTGGGCCAAACGCGATTTCCCAAGGGCATGACACAGCCTGATTATGAACTGGAACGCGCGTTGCACGCGCAAGGGTATCTTCGCATTGCGGGGGTGGACGAAGTGGGACGCGGGCCATTGGCAGGTCCGGTGACGGCTGCGGCGGTCATTCTGAACCCCGCACAGATCCCCAAAGGGTTAAATGATTCCAAGAAGTTGAGCGCCAAAAAGCGTGAAATGTTGGAAACCAGTCTGATGGCAGAGGCCGAAGTTTCCATCGCTCACGCCACAGTTGAAGAGATTGATCGAATCAACATCCTAAAAGCGTCACATTTGGCGATGGAGCGCGCCGTTGCCGCGTTGGACCCGCCCCCAGATTACCTTTTGATCGACGGAAACCTGATTCCAAAGGGGTTGCGGACTCCATCCGAGGCTGTGGTCAAGGGGGACGGTCGATCTGTTTCCATCGCGGCGGCTTCAATTGTGGCCAAAATGTGTCGGGATCGTGTCATGGTGGATTTGGCGCAACAGCATCCAGGTTATGGGTGGGAAAAGAACGCGGGATATCCGACCAAACAGCACCGCGAGGGGCTGCAAAATATCGGGGTAACCCCACATCATAGGCGTTCGTTCAAGCCGGTACACAATATCTTGTATCAAGAGTAAATCATAAGCCCCTGTTTTAATAAAGAATTTGACCCTGAATCCTCTTTGACTCATCCTAGGGTTAACCAAATGAGCGCAAAAATGCGCCGTGGAACTTGAGGCAGAGCATGACAACAACCACCGTAAAGAGCGCAGCCGCGCTCCCTCTAAACACGATTCTTTCTGGTGACTGCATCGATGTGATGAACAGTTTGCCTGAATCGTCTGTTGATCTGATTTTCGCTGATCCCCCATACAATTTGCAGCTCAAAGGTCAGCTGCATCGCCCGGACAACAGTCAGGTCGATGCCGTCGATGACCATTGGGACCAGTTTTCGAGTTTTGCTGTTTATGATCAATTTACCCGCGATTGGCTGAAAGCCGCGCGGCGTCTGCTAAAGCCCAACGGGGCGATCTGGGTGATTGGTTCGTATCACAACATTTTCCGCGTGGGCACAGCCCTGCAGGATGCGGGATTTTGGATTCTGAACGACGTGGTTTGGCGTAAATCGAACCCGATGCCGAACTTCCGCGGCAAACGCTTTACCAACGCGCATGAAACGATGATTTGGGCCTCGAAAGAAGAAGGTGCCAAATACACCTTCAATTACGAAGCCCTCAAGGCGCTGAACGAAGGCATCCAGATGCGCAGCGATTGGGTTATGCCGATTTGCACAGGTCACGAACGTCTCAAAGACGAAAACGGCGACAAAGCACATCCGACGCAGAAACCCGAAAGCCTGCTGCACCGCATCCTGGTTGGCTCGACCAAACCCGGTGATGTGGTTCTGGACCCCTTCTTTGGCACCGGCACAACCGGCGCAGTCGCCAAAATGCTGGGCCGTGAATTCATCGGCATCGAACGCGAAGCAGCCTATCGCAAGGTTGCCAAAAAACGCATCGCTAGCATCCGTAAATTCGACCGCGAAGCACTGGAAGTCAGCGCAAGCAAACGCGCAGAACCCCGTGTGCCCTTTGGTCAGCTGGTAGAGCGCGGCATGCTGCGCCCTGGCGAAGAGCTGTTTTCGATGAACCAGCGCCACAAGGCCAAGGTTCGTGCAGATGGCACACTGATTGGCGACAACATCAAAGGCTCAATCCATCAGGTGGGTGCGCATCTTGAAAACGCCCCATCGTGCAATGGCTGGACCTATTGGTGCTTTAAACGCGAAGGCAAAACAGTGCCTATCGACGTGCTGCGCCAACAGATCCGATCCGAGATGCGGAACTGATTTCAAACAACAGATCAAGAAAACCGCCGGTGCCTGTGGTCTAACCCATGGCACTACACCTTGCCCCGCCGTTTTCGGCGGGGTTTTTTTATTGTTACGTAGGGGTGTTGAGCGCCGGTGTGATCGCCTATCTTGCAAGTAGTCCGCAGGAGAACAAAATGTCCGACATCAGCGCATCAGCCCCTGAACGGAAACGTTTGTTTGTAACGCAGCCGGACGAGCCTGAAATACAGAACCAATACACCGAGGCCGTCTGGGAACGCCACAAACGCGAAGGGCTTGAACTGGCGGTGCGGGCCCGCTGGATTGCGATGGCGATCATCGCAATCTTTTTGGTGTTTATCAATCCGAACTGGGATGTGCTGTATTACCATTTTATTCTGGCTTTGATCGCGGCCAACGGCTGGCTGATCAGACGTGCGGGACGCGTTGGTCAATCTGGGGTCGAATTGCTGCTGCTGTTTCTGGATTTGTTAATCATGACATTGGGCATGATCATTCCCAATCCGTTCAGCGACGATATCCGACCCGTTGCGATGCAGTACAGGTTTGACAATTTCCAATACTTTTTCATCATTCTGGCCGGGGGTACGCTGGCGTATTCTTGGCGCACGGTGATTGCGATTGGGACATGGACGGCAGCCATGTGGACAACCGGATGGGTCGCCGTCTGGTGGTTTACCAAACCGATTGCGGGGCTGTCAGAACGCTCTGCAGACGCCTTTGCTGGGTTCCCTGATGTTGCCGAGTTCATGAACCCGAACAGCGTCATGCCCTCGCTACGGGTGCAAGAAATCATTGTCTTTCTGTTGGTTGCAGTCACGTTGGGATTTTCGGCCCGCCGGTTCAATCGACTTTTGATGTCCAATGCGGGGTTAGAACGGGAACGCGCAAACCTGTCACGCTATTTCTCACCCAATGTGGTGGAGCAGTTGAGTCAAAATGATGAACCGCTGAAGAAAGTGCGCAAAGCCGATGTCGCGGTTTTGTTCATCGATATCGTGGGGTTCACCAAATTTGCCGCGGGGCGCGACCCATATGCGGTGATCGAATTGCTGCGCGGGTTTCACGCCCGTATGGAAACCGAAGTTTTCCGTCATCGTGGCACCTTGGATAAATATCTGGGCGATGGGTTGATGGCGACGTTTGGCACGCCAATGCCGGGGTCCAAAGATGCGACAGATGCGTTGGCCTGTGCTCGCGCCATGGTACGGGTGATGGAACAGTGGAATTTGGAGCGCCGACGCCTCAATGAACCGGAAATCAAGGTTGGGATCGGCGTACACTATGGGTCGGCCGTGCTTGGGGATATCGGGGCAAACCGTTTGGAATTTGCAGTGATCGGGAATGCCGTGAATGTCGCCGCCAAGCTCGAGGCTCTGACGCGGGACTATGGCGTTGGCATCGTCATGAGTAACGCGTTGCGCGAACAAGTCCTGCGAGAAGCCAGTGTCGGTTTGGATCTGGTGTCAGGATTTGAGCTGCACGCTCAACAAAGTGTGCGCGGAGTGGACGGTGAAATGGATATTTGGACCTATTGATCCGCTGCGCGGGGAAACAAGGGCTCCCGCCTGCCGTTGGTGCCTTTGGCACCGCCTCTCGTTGGGCGTGGCAGTGTGGGCAAGCCCACACTGCGGTGGCGCGGTCGAGTTAGCGTGGCATCGGGTTGGTGCCCTTGTTGTATGATTTCCAATCCGTGATTTCTGGATAGTATTGGCGTCGCCATCCCCGCACGCGCGGATTCATGACCCGACGCCAGAGCGGAGGGATCATGGCCGCAACCGTCATGACCGGATAGCCATAAGGCAGCTGTGGCGCAGCGGTTTCAGCGTGGTTTTGCAGCAGGGGAAACCGGCGATTGGGTTTGTAGTGGTGATCTGAGTGGCGTTGCAGATTGATCAACAGCCAGTTTGACGCTTTGTGAGCAGCGTTCCAAGAATGGTGGGGGTGAACATGTTCATATTTCCCTTCCCCCAAATGCTTGCGGGTCAGGCCATAGTGTTCCACATAGTTCACCAGCTCTAGCTGCCAAATGGCAATGCCGGCCTGAAACAGGAACAGCCCCACACCGGCCCACCCGCCAATGCCAAAGGCGAGACACAGCATCAGACCTTGCAAGGCCCAATAGCGAAAGAACGGGTTGGAAAAGCTGGTCCACGGCTGCCCTCTGCGCGATAATTGCTTGGCCTCCGCCCGAAACGCGGAAGCCAATGATTGATACAGCACCCGAGGGTAGAACCGATGGAACCCTTCGTTATAGCGCGCGGTGACCGGGTCCCGCGGGGTGCCAACATAGCTGTGGTGCACCAGCAAATGTTCGGATCGGAAATGAGAATACAGCACCATTGCCAAAAGGATGTCGCCAAGCCAGCGCTCGTGGCGGCTTTTCTGGTGCATCAATTCATGAGAGTAATTGATCCCAATCGTGCCCGAAATAACGCCAACCCCAAAGAACAACGCGATCTTTTCGCTGCTGGACAGGTGGCCGGACTGGGTAGCATAGGCGATCAGACCAAACACGGTCAGGAATTGCAGCGGCACCCAAGCCTGCGTGAGATTGATATACCAACCCAAGTCTTTGTCCGGGGTTTCAGTATCGGCATTGTCCAGATTCAGCCCGGTCAGATAATCCAGAATCGCAAAGGCCCACCAGGTCGTCAGGGGCACAGCAATAAGCCACCAGCCACCCTGCGTGGCGGTGACCCACACCAAGGGGATCAGCAGAAACGAGATCCAAAACGGCAGCGCGCTTTGCCAACGTGTTAGGATTTCAGGAGCAATCATTGTTTGGTCTCCACACCTGATTGGGCGCACTCTACCCTCATTCAAAGCGGTCGCCCAAGGGGGCTATTGGCCGCGCCACAGATCATATGCTTTGCGCATCACAGTCGGCAGGTCAGAGGGGCGAAAGTCATGTTTGTCGAGGATTTGCAGGGCGTTGGGCGTCATGTGATCCGGCAACTCAGCGCTGTGAACGGTCAAGATCAGATGAAAATGCGTGAACGTGTGCCGGACTTCGCTGCTCAGGGCCTGCCACTCTGCCATAAAAGGGGGACTGGGCTGTGGCGCATCGTTCCAGTCAGACCCCGGCCACCCCAGCATGCCGCCCAACAATCCTTTGTCAGGACGGCGTTCTAGCAACCAAGCCCCGTCTGCCCGCTGTGCGAGATAGACATGCCCATATCGTGTGGGCTTTGGCTTTTTAGGGGTTTTCTTAGGCAGTTCTGGCGCGGTGCCTGCTTGGCGGGCCTCACAGGGGTCACGTAATGGGCAAATACCACAGGCCGGTGATTTAGGGGTGCAGATGGTTGCGCCCAGATCCATGACGGCTTGGGCGTAATCCCCGGGCCGGAGTTGCGGGGTTAATTCACCAGCGCGCGCCTTGAGCTGTGCCTTGGACGCAGGCAACGGGTCGTGAATGTCAAACAACCGGGCCATGACCCGTTCGACATTGCCATCCAACACCGTCTCGG
Source organism: Phaeobacter sp. NW0010-22 (assembly GCF_040365955.1). NCBI lineage: Bacteria > Pseudomonadati > Pseudomonadota > Alphaproteobacteria > Rhodobacterales > Roseobacteraceae > Phaeobacter > Phaeobacter sp. NW0010-22. Next base: position 164,127 of record NZ_BAABWT010000002.1, on the reverse strand, counting down.
GCTGATCAAAAGCGATGGATGCAATCGCCGCCGCCGTATAAGGGCCAACGCCGGGCAGCGTTAGCAACGCGTCATAGGTATCAGGAAACTGCCCGTCATAGTCATTGGCAACAACGCGGGCACATTTCAACAGATTGCGCGCCCGAGCATAATAGCCCAAGCCCGCCCATTCTCCCATCACCTGCTCATCAGGTGCGTCGGCCAAATCGCGCACCGTGGGCCACCGCGCTGTGAAACGGTGGAAATAATCGCGCACAGCAGCCACAGTTGTTTGCTGCAACATTACCTCTGACATCCAGATTCGATACGGGTCCGGGCAAATTCCCGCCGCTCGATCTGCCGGGCTGACCCGCCATGGCATGTCGCGTGCATGCACATCATACCACGCCAGCAACGCGTCACTCACGGGAATGTGTTTGTTGTATTGCACGTAATTTTCCTTAGCTGTTCGGTTTCGCTGGCACCTGACCGCGTGCCCCGTACAATAGCGCCGAAAGACTCGGATACCAGATGAAGCCTAGACGATCCTCAACCCGCGGGTTCAAACGCACATCGATGCTGTTGAACGACCAGATCCGGCGCGCCGGTGAAAGCCGTGGCTTTGCGGTATCTCGGCTGTTGACCCACTGGTCGGAAATCGTCGGGCAGGACATTGCCGCCATCGCCAAGCCTGTGAATGTGGGCTATGGGCGCGGCGGGTTTGGCGCTACGCTGACGGTGCTGACCACCGGGCCACAGGCACCCATGCTGGAAATGCAAAAAGAGCAACTGCGGGAACGGGTCAATTCGGCCTATGGTTACAACGCCATCAGCCGTATTCGCATCACCCAGACCGCACCGATCGGGTTTGCCGAGGGGCAGGCCAGTTTCGATCACAAACCGAAACAAGCAAAATCCCAGATTTCCCCCGAAGTTGCCGCAGATGCAGAACACTCTGCCAGCGGTGTTGGGGATGATGACTTACGTGCGGCCCTTGAACGCTTGGGCCGCAATGTTTTATCGAAGCAGAAACGTTAAGAAAGGGCCGCGAATGAGCCGCTTTGGAACCGCAATTTGTGCTGCCGTGGCGATCGCCGCAGGTGGGTATTGGCTGACACAGTCGCAAAGCACGCAAACAAGTGCGCCGCTGATTGGGGCTGCATTTGCGCAGGACGCAGGTGATATCGACACGTCAACCATCATCGAGATGGTCCAAGGTGCCGAAGATGCTCCAATCGAGATGATCGAATACGCCTCTTACACCTGCCCGCATTGTGCGACCTTTCACGAGGGAACGTACAAAGAGTTGAAGAAGGATTACATCGACACCGGCAAGGTGAAATTCATTTTCCGCGAAGTCTACTTTGACCGCTATGGTCTGTGGGCCTCGATGGTCGCACGTTGCGGTGGACCCGAAAAATTCTTTGGTGTCAGCGATCTGATCTTCAAAGGTCAAAGCGATTGGGCCCGTGCGGGCGGTCCGGCTGAAATCGTGGACGAACTACGTAAAATTGGCCGCGTTGCCGGTTTGGACAATGACGCGCTCGAGGCGTGCCTGCAGGATGGAACCAAGGCGCAGACCTTGATCAAATGGTACGAAGACAACGCCAAAGCCGATGGGGTTGAGTCAACGCCAAGCTTCATCATCAACGGCAAAAGCGTTTCAAACCAGTCTTACGCCGACTTCAAGAAAGTTCTCGACGCGGAACTGGCCAACTGATGACGGCACCGCTGTCGGGCCTCAAGGTCATTGAACTGGCACGTGTTTTGGCTGGCCCTTGGGCTGGCCAAACACTGTCTGATCTGGGGGCTGCAGTCACCAAAATCGAATCTCCCGCAGGCGATGATACCCGCGCCTGGGGCCCTCCCTTTGTGACGCGCGATGATGATGTGTCGGCGGCCTATTTTCACTCGACCAACCGGGGCAAGTCTTCAGTCACTGCGGATTTTTCCACTCCCGAAGGGCAGGAGCAGGTGCGCGACATGGTGCGCGACGCTGATATCCTGATCGAGAATTTCAAAGTCGGCGGGTTGGCGAAATACGGGCTGGATTATGACAGCCTGAAAGAGATTAACCCACGTCTGATCTATTGCTCAATCACCGGGTTTGGGCAGGATGGGCCATACGCCCACCGCGCGGGCTATGACTTCATCATCCAAGGCATGTCTGGCCTGATGTCGATCACCGGGGAGCCTGAGGGTCAGCCGCAAAAATCGGGCGTCGCGATCACCGATATCTTTACCGGCATTTATGCGGTGACCGGGATTCTATCCGCCTTGCATCAACGCGAAACCACGGGTCGAGGGCAACATGTGGATATGGCGTTACTGGATGTTGCGGTCGCTGTGACGGCCAATCAGGCGCTGAACTATCTGACCACGGGGACCGCTCCGGGGCGTATGGGCAATGCGCATATGAATCTGACGCCCTATCAGGTGTTTGATTGCGCGGATGGTCATATCATCATAGCCACCGGCAATGACCGGCAATATCAACGCCTGTGCAAGGTGCTGGATCTCGAGGATATGGCCCAAGCGCCAGAGTTCCTGCGCAACAAAGACCGGATCGCCAATCGCCGCGTGATGATTGCACGTTTGAACGGGGCAACCGCGCTACGCGATAAGGCTGATTTGTTGGCTGCGTGTGAAGCCGTCGGTGTCCCTGCTGGCCCCATCAACACCTTGGATGAGGTGATGGTTGATCCTCAGATCGTGGCGCGCGGCATGCAGATTGAATTGGACGGCGTGCCCGGTGTCCGTGCACCGTTCAAGTTTTCTGATGCAGATCTTGCCTTGCACAGACCTGCGCCGAAACTGGGCGAAGACAACGTTTCCTGAGAAACCCGCGCTGGCCTAAGGGGCCGGTGCAACCGCAAGCATCATGTCCCGCACCATGTCATCTTGGGCAACCTCAAGGCGCACAGGCAAGGTGATTACCTTGCTGCGAAACGCAGGGGGCAGGCGCACTGCGTCTTTCTCTGTGGTGACCATTTGCGCCCCCAGTAAACGAGATTCATTCTCCAACCGGGTCATCAGCGCCTGCGTCAGGGGTTGGTGATCGTCCAGTGCCTCGGCCCGGCGCAAGTCTGCCCCTTGTTGGCGCAGGGTGCGAAAGAACTTCTCAGGGTTCCCGATCCCAGCAAAGGCCAACACAGGCGTATCTTTCCAATCCATCCCGGTTTGCAGCGGTTGGACCTCGCCCGTGGCCTGCGGCAGGTGAACCTGATCGCCCCAATGTTCTGCAAACTGCGCCTGTGCCTCGGCATCCCCGAGCGAAAGCACCAGATCAGCGCGGGCCAACCCAACTGAAACAGGTTCCCGCAATGGTCCCGCAGGCAGGCACTTGCCATTTCCAAACCCCTGTGCCGCGTCCACAACGATGATGGACAGGTCCTTTGCTACCGACGGGTTTTGGAACCCATCATCCAGCACGATCACGGTTGCGCCATCTGCAGCGGCAGCCATGGCCCCAGCGGCGCGATCTTTGGCCACCCAAACCTCGGCAAAGGCCGCCAACAAAAGCGGCTCGTCCCCCACATGTTTGGCCCTGTGTTTGCCGGGATCAACACGCACTGGCCCCTCAAGCGATCCGCCATAGCCGCGGGTTACCACATGGGGCTCATGTCCTGCGTTTCGCAATTGGTCCAACACCCAAATCGCTGTGGGTGTCTTACCGGTCCCCCCGGCGTTCAGGTTGCCAATACAGATCACCGGCACACCGGGACGCACACCACCATCCCCCGTCGCGATCCGCTTTGCGGTCGCACGCGCATAAAGCGCACCGAGCGGGGCCAACAGATGTGCCCGCCAATCCGCGTGATCCGGGCCAGTGTTCCAGAATTCAGGGGGCCGCATGGTTCACCTCGCGTTCGTCCAATCTATCCTGAACCAGCTCGATCACCTGATCAATCTGATGGGCGCCTTCGGTCACCAATTGCCATCCGGCCAAGGCCATGGTGGCGGCATGGTCCGGGGCCAAAAGCTGAACAACGCCTGCGCCCAAGGCCTCGGCATCGCGCACGGACCGCCCAGCCCCAGATGCTGCGAGGCGCGAATAGGTGTCGATGTGATTGCGCACATTTGGCCCATACAGCAAGGCAGATCCCAAAGCCGCGGCAATCAGTGGATCGCGCCCCCGGCCGCCCGGCTCCAACGAACTGCCCATGAACGTCAACGGCGCAACCCGGAACCAAAGGCCCAGATCTTCGGCTTCGGCGCTCAGGATCACCTGTGTTGTATCTTCGATCTCATCGCCTGCATCCCAATCAGCACAGCGTAAATCCATCGCCGCCAGCCGGGCTTGCAGGGGACCGGATTCCGCTGGATCTGCCACATGCAACACCAGCAGAAGACGATGCAGCATCCGTAACGCATTGCGATGGGCAGTCAGGACTGAAATGAACTCTTTGTCCTGCGTCCATGCGGACAACCAGACAGGGCGACCGGCCAAGGCATGATTGGTATCGACCAATTCATCTTCGGGCCACGGAGTGGGGGATGGGCTAACGCGCAGGGGCGCAGAAACCTGAACCTTTCCCGAACCAATGCCAGCCCGCCGGATTACCCGTGCCACAGATTCATCCACCGCCATCAGCATGTCAAAACAGTCCAATGTCGTGCGGGTCAAATCGGGCAACCAACGCAGCCGGCGCGGGGTGATATCCTCCTCGCGCGCATCAACTAGAACGAGAGGCACGCGGCTGGCTGAGGCCTGACTCAGCAGATTGGGTTGCAAATCCCCTCCCGACCAGAGGCACATGTCAGGCTTCCAATGATCCAGAAAACTACGTGTCGCGCTGGGGTGATCTGCTGGCAATGGAACAAATGACGAGCAAAGATTGCTCCAGTTGCTCACATCCACATCGACAGGGTGCGTGAACAGGATGTGTAGACCCGGACGTTGCACCAACAACCGTCTGCACAGATCCCCCAAGGGGGCGACGCGCGCGTGATCCCCGATGTGAACCCACAACAGTTCTCCCTCCGGTCGAACCGGCAAGGGGGCACTTTGTGTCGGTGTGGCAGTGCGCCAAGACAACGCACGATAGGCCGCAAGGCTGAGCGCGCGGCCCATCAGATTAGCCTAACTCTTCTGTCGAGGATGCTTCGGCGGTTTCATCCCGCAGGCGATGGATGTGGGCAATGAAATACCGCATATGCGCATTGTCGACCGTGCGCTGTGCTTCGGCTTTCCATGCGTCATAAGCGGTTTGATAATCCGGGAACATGCCAACCATATGGATGTCGTTCACATCCTTGAACACACTGCGGGTCGGGTCGACAAGCTCCCCTCCGAATACAAGATGAAGACGTTGGGTCATGGCGCTTTTCCTGACAGTAAAAAAGAGTTCCGAGATGCGGGCAACCTACGAGTTTGCACCCCCGCGTCAAGCCGAAGCCTGTCACCCTGGAATGCCGGGGCTCTCAGGGTTCAGCGCGACGCTGACCTCTTCGTGCACCAACTCCCCTCCGGCAACCACGCCGTTCAGCTTGGGATAGGCGTTGTTGAACCTCAGGTCCAATCCCGCGCGATCGGTGCACAGGCCACCAGCCTCGCGAATGATCAGATCGCCCGCAGCAATATCCCATTCCCAACTGGCGCGCAGGGTCAACATGCCGTCAAACCGCCCCTGTGCAACCAAGGCCATGCGATAGGCCAAAGAGGGGCGATAGGCATGGCCAAATTGCGGCGGCTGTCCTGACAACCAATGCTGCGCCGCCAGATTGGGTTTGGCCGCCAGCAAGTTGGCTGCGCTCAGGGTGCCTGGTTCGGAAATGCAGATTGGCACGCCATTCAATTGCGCCCCTTTGCCTGCTTCTGCGGTGTACAGCAAATCGCGCAGTGGCAGGTAAATCACCGCCGCCGTTACGATCCCATGGTCTGCAATCGCCAACGAATGGGCCCAGGTTTTGGCCCCTTCGGCAAAGCTGCGCGTGCCGTCAATTGGATCCACAATGAACACACGATCTTTGCTCAGGCGGCTGGAATTGTCTTCGGTTTCTTCACTGAGCCAACCATAGTCAGGCCGCGCAGATGGCAGCCGATCTTCCAGCATTTCATTCACCGCCAGATCGGCTTCGGTCACAGGGCCCGCGTCATCTGGTTTATCCCAGCGTTTGGCGTCAGCTCCAGAAAACCGTGTGGCAATGCGCCCGGATTCCAGCGCCGCCTCGATGAGCAGGTCAAGATCAGCTGCCGGCAAGGGTCATCCCTTCGATCAGCAGCGATGGCACCACCCGCGACAAATGCGTGCGGGCATCGTTTGCTGGGATGATCCGCATCAGCATGTCGCGCAGATTGCCCGCGATGGTGCATTCATTCACCGGATACGCGATCTCACCGTTTTCGATCCAAAACCCTGATGCGCCACGCGAATAGTCGCCGGTGTTCGGGTTGATGGTCGATCCGATCATCGATGTGACTAACAAGCCAGTGCCCATGTCCCGCATCAGATCGGCGCGGCTCTGGGCCCCTTGGGTCAGCTCAAGGTTCCAGCTGGATGGTGACGGGGGCGAAGACACACCGCGTACTGCATTCCCGGTCGACGTCATGTTCAGCTTGCGCGCGCTGGACAAATCCAGTGTCCAACCAGTCAGAATGCCGTTTTCGATCACCGCGCGGCGCTGTGTTGGCAGCCCCTCAGCGTCAAATGGGCGCGATCCTGAGACGCGTTTGCGATGGGGGTCTTCGATCACCGACAGGTGGTCAGGCAGAACCTGCTCGCCCAGACAGTCCTTTAGCCACGATGACCCGCGAGCAATGGCCGAGCCGTTGCTCGCGGCCATCAAATGCCCGATCAGAGACGAGGAAATTCGCTCATCAAACATAACGGGAAAGCTGCCGGTTGCCGGTTTGCGGGCGCCGACCAATTGGATCGCGCGTTCGCCTGCTGTGCGGCCAATATCGGCTGGATCACGCAGATCCGCCTGAAAACTGCGCCCATCGCCATCATAGTCCCGCTCCATTCCCGTGCCTGTTCCCGCAATCGCGACACAGGATGTGGATCGGCTGGTTCTGGCATAGCCGCTTGAAAACCCGTTGCTGGCGGCCAGATGCACGCGATGTTCCCCATACCCGGCCCCGGCCGCAGACACCTGCGTCACGCCTTCAACAGCCGCGGCCGCAGCTTCGGCAGCCAGCGCATCGTCTTGCAACATCTTGGGCGTCGGTTCCGGTGTCGGATCAAACAGCTCTAATGCGGCATAATCCGTATTCTGGGCCAGTTGATCGGTCTCTGCCAATCCGGAATACGGGTCTTCGGGGGCTTCGCGCGCCATCGCCACAGCGCGTTCTGCCATAGCGGTCAGCGTGGCGGGGCTGCTGTCCGAGGCCGACACGATCGCCTGTCGATGCCCTAACAAAACCCGCAAGCCCAAATCTGTGCCCTCGGATCGTTCCGCATGTTCCAATGCGCCCTTGCGCACATCCACAGACACGGATGTACCCTGAACAACCATGGCATCCGCGCTGTGTGCACCGGCTTTTTGGGCGGCTTCCAGCAAGGCGTGGCTGATCTGTTCTGGGCTTAGGGTCATTGCGGGCTCATCTCTTGAAAGGGTTACACAGGACCTAGCCTTGGCCCGCCCGCCCTGCAAGTCCCGGTCCCCAAAAGTTGACGACCCAAAGGCAGGATGGCGTTTGATCACAGGGACAAGGGCATAAAACAAAGGCCCCGCTCTCAGGGGGCCTTTGCTCTGTTTCAGGTGGGTTTGATCACTTCAGGCGTTGGCCGTTGGCGATTATGTGGCCCTGTTTGTTGATTTCGATGGTTGATTTCAACGTATCAGGCGCGTCACCCGGTACGGCCAACATGCCCATCATCATGCGCGCGCCCATGGCGTCTGAATCAGACATCATGCCCATGGCAATCAGCTTGTCGATCAGGCCGTTGGCGCCGCTCAGCTCAAGATCAGCCGAGCCCGAAGGCGCAGGCATGCCATCAAAGGCCGCGGTGTTGGTGTTGTCGAATTCAAAGGCACCGGTACCCGCCAGCTTCGCCCCCACCATCGACACCAGCAACTGGTTGATGGTCAAAGCATGCAACTCGCCGGGGGCGGCCCCCGTCTGTTCCAACGTTTCCGCAACAGCGGGGTCAAGGAAGTTGACCAGAACCTTGGCCATGCCCGTGGTATCCAGCGAAACAGTTGCTGGATCACGCGGCAAAGCGCCGGCCGGATCAAACATGCCCCAGATCATATCTGACATAGTGAAATCGGTCAGGTTTATCGCCATGCTGAACGGCTGCAACTCTTCTGACTGCTGCATTGGGAAATCGAATTTAAACCCGGCTTTGGCCATTTTCAGGTCAATCGGAAATGGCAAATCCTGTACCGTGACCGAAATGTCGGTCGCGTTCTGGGAAACGTCATACCCAATGCGCGCGCCATCCATCGCGACATTGAATGCCCCCCCTTGCGAGGTGCTGGTATACGCGAACTCTTCTCCTTCGCCATTTCCCGACAGGGCACTGCTACCCGAGTCAAACGTGAACCCACCGGCAAAGCGAAAACCAGCGGCAATCAACGCCTCATAGTCCGACACGCTCATGTCAGTCGGGAACTGGCCCGAGCCGTTGAAGTTGATGCCATTGAACGCGCCGTTAAAGGCGGCTTGGTCATCGGACTCAGGGTCATCAAAGCTCAGGTTATACGTGGTGGATGCAACTGTGAACGCCTGCTCCATGCCGCGCTGTTCGGCGATGGTGGATTTGGATGTCCCGGCAACATCTTTCATATCGATGCTGATGTTCAGGGCGGTCCCGGCCAATTCTTTACCCTCAGCGATCAGAGAGGTCACCTTGGCCGACAGTCCCGCTGCTGTATAGGTATACAACATCTCCTCAGGCGTGCCCGAGACCACGGTTTTCATCTGGTCCATGCTGTAAAGCAGTTCACCCGTGACCGGCTCTTCGCCCTCGGCGGCGATATTGAATGCAATCGGCAGCTGCGCGGGGAAATCAATGGATACGGTGCCATCGCCGTTCTCGGTGAACGACACTTCGGGCAAGGTGCCAGAACCGCTGCCTTCGCCTTCGGGCATTTCCATCGCGACTTTCAGGTCGGTTACCGTCAGAACATTGCCTGATGTTGCTTCGGTTCCTGTGACCTCGTAGCCCATTCCGCCCATATAGGTTTTCCAGTCGGACCAGACATCATTGGCGGACAGATCAGCCCAGGCACCTTGGGTGGCAACGGCATAAACAAGTGCCGCACCGCAGGAACGGCGAAACAGAATAGACATAAGTGAACCCTTCTCGATCAATTTGGCGTATGGTCTGCGCTCACGTTGCAGGCGTCAAGGGGCAAGGGGTGGACCCGCTCCCCCCGGCACAGTACCACTGACCTCAAGATATGTGTTCAGGGGGAAAATCAATGGATTTGCGTGGAAAAACAGTTCTAATCACTGGTGCAAGCCGTGGAATAGGGGCCGAAGCTGGGCGTATTTTTGCCAGTGCAGGTGCCAATGTCGCTTTGGTGGCGCGCGGTGCGGGTCATATCACTGAACTCGCAGCAGAAATTGGCGATCAGGCAATCGCCATCCCTTGCGATGTCAGCGACTATGCGCAGGTCGAAGCAGCCGTGCAAACTTGTGTTGATCGTTTCGGCGGTTTGGACATTTTGATCGGAAACGCCGGGGTCATCGAACCGATTTCGCACCTTGCCACAGCTGATCCCGCCGAGTGGGGTAAGGTCATCGACATCAACCTCAAGGGCGTATTCTATGGCATGCGTGCTGCGTTGCCTGTGATGCAGAAAGCCGGTGGTGGCAGCATTCTGACCATCAGTTCGGGCGCGGCGCATGGCCCGGTTGAGGCGTGGAGTCACTATTGTTCTTCCAAAGCCGGGGCGGCAATGCTGACCTCCTGCTTGGACAAAGAAGAACGCGCACAGGGCATCCGCGCAATGGGTCTGTCGCCGGGAACCGTCGCCACCCAGATGCAGCGTGAAATCAAGTCATCGGGCATCAACCCCATCAGCAAACTGGCGTGGGAAGACCATGTTCCAGCGGACTGGCCTGCCAAGACCCTGCTGTGGATGTGTTCGGCGGATGCGGACGAATTTATTGGCAGTGAAATCTCGTTGCGGGATGAAGGCATTCGGAAACGGGTTGGCCTGATATGATTGAACTGAGCAAAGACAACGGGCTGTGGATCGTAACGATCAACCGCCCGGACAAGGCAAACTCACTGACCGAGGATATGCTGCGTGAATTGGCCGAGATTGCTGAATCCGCGACCGAAGCCAAGGCGTTGATCCTGACCGGCACAGGCAAGGTGTTCAGCGCGGGCGCCGATCTAGAGGCGGCCAAAGCTGGACTTGCCACCTCGGATCTGTGGGAACGCTTGTCAGGTGCGATTGCGGCATTGCCCTGTCTGACGATTGCGGCACTGAACGGAACGTTGGCGGGCGGGTCAAATGGCATGGCACTGGCGTGCGATCTGCGGATTGCGGTTCCGACAGCCAAGTTCTTTTACCCGGTGATGAAGCTGGGCTTTTTGCCCCAACCCTCTGATCCGAAACGCATGGCAGCCCTTATCGGCCCGTCGCGCACCAAATTGATCTTCATGGCCGGGCAAAAGATCATGGCGGACGAGGCGTATGGCTTTGGTCTGGTGGACCGGGTGGTTGAACCGGATGCGCTTATGGATGTCGCGCGTGAATTGGTGGCCGATAGCATCGCCGCAAAGCCGGCTATCGCAGCCGGAATCGCAGAAATGTGCGCATGAGGCTTTCTGGCGTTCGGCTGCGCGTCGCAAACCCTCAGGAGCTGTCGGCATTTTATGGCACTGCACTTGGTATGCAGGTTCAACAGGATGGGGCGAACTGGCGCGTTGGGTATCCGGGGCAGGACGCGGACCTCGTCCTGTGTCCGGGCGGTGGCGGGTACACGCACGACAGAGCGCAACGCTATTGGAAAATCGGTATCACGGTGCCCAACGTGGATCTTGCGGTGGATCATCTGCGGTCTCTTGGGGTGCAGGTTGGTGATCCACAGCAGTTTCTTGATATCGGCTATATGGCCCATCTGAGCGATCCCCAAGGCTTTGTGATCGAGCTGTTGCAGCATGATTTCCAAGGCAATCGCCCAAGGGACGCAGGGGATGCCAACGCGCCCTTTGCCAATACCTGTATTGGTCAAATCACGTTGCGCAGTGGGGATATTCAGGCGGAAGAGACGGTATTGATGCCACTGGGGATGCGTCTCTTGTCTGTGCAAGAGGTTGAACCCTATGGGTTCGATCTGCACTTTTATGCCTTTACGAATGAACACCCACCCAAGTCAGATCTCTGGTCTGTGGCGAACCGTGAATGGCTGTGGAAACGCCCCTACACGACTTTGGAAATTCAGCACATCCCTGATGCAAGTTTTGTCCCCGCACCGGATTATCTGGGCTTTGAAGTCACAGGCCTGAATGCATCCTTAAAAGATGCGTTTGGCGATCCGATCCACAAAGGGATTTAACGCTTTCGGCGTCTGCCGGGAACTTTGGACTGAAATCCGGGCGGGCGCTTGGCGATCCAGGTGATGAACTTGGCCAAGCGCGGGTGATCGCGCAGCGCTTCGATCGTGGCAAAGTCACGCGCCAATTCTGCCTCGGTCAGTGTGGCGTGGATTTCTTGGTGACAGATGTGATGCAACAGAACCGTTGGGCCGCCCTTGCCTCCCTTTAGTTTTGGAGTCAGATGGTGCTGGCTTTGTTTTGCTTCAGGTGGGATCGGGCGACGACACAGAGGGCAGATAGGATCGGACATTTTGGACCTGATTTTGTACGCTTTGAACAAAGGTGTGCCATTGGGCGCAGGGGACAAGAGGCATGGCAATGGCACAAGCAGTGGTGATCGGAGCAGGCCCAGCCGGTTTAATGGCAGCCGAGGAACTGGCCCGCGCAGGCTGTAAGGTGCTGATTGTTGAGGCAAAACCGTCAGTCGCGCGCAAATTCCTGATGGCGGGTAAATCGGGTTTGAACCTGACCAAGGACGAACCGATTGACGATTTGATGCACGCCTATGGCACCGCAGGCGACTGGTTGCGCCCAATGATTGGGGAGTTTGATGCCCAAATCGTACAAAATTGGGCGCGCGATCTGGGACAGGAGCTGTTTACTGGTTCAACGGGCCGTGTTTTTCCAAAAGTCATGAAGGCCTCGCCGCTGTTACGGGCATGGATGACGCGACTGGCAGAGATGGGCGTTGAGTTGCGCACCCGCTGGCGGTGGACCGGGTGGGATGGCGCAGCCCTGCGCTTTGACACGCTCGAGGGTGCGCAATTGGCATCTGCGGATGTTACGGTTTTGGCCTTGGGTGGGGCAAGCTGGTCCCGGTTAGGGTCTGATGGCGCTTGGGCTCCGTTGTTGACGGACCGGGGTGTTGAGTTGGCGCCCTTTGCTGCGGCCAATGCTGGGGTCTTGGTGAACTGGTCCGATCACATGAAACCGATGTTTGGCGAACCGCTGAAAGGTGTGGCCTTGCATGCAGGTGATACCCGTACGCGCGGCGAGGCGGTGATTTCACAACGCGGGCTTGAAGGGGGTGGGATCTATACGATTAGCAAACCCGTGCGCGAAGGCGCTGTTTTGATCATCGACCTGCTGCCGGACCTTAGCGAGGCCGACGTCATCAAACGCTTGAGCAAACCACGCGGTAAGTCCAGCATGGCCAATCACCTGCGCAAGGCGTTGAAACTGGGGGCGGCGCGCATGGCTCTGTTGCAGGAATTTGGGCGACCTTTGCCAGCTGACATTACTGATCTCGCACGCCTTATCAAAGGGTTGCGTATTGATCATGCTGGGCTCAGACCGATGGACGAGGCGATCTCTACCGCGGGGGGCGTGTGTCAGGACGCGCTGACCGACGGGCTGATGTTGACCGCCATACCGGGGGTGTTCTGCGCCGGAGAGATGTTGGATTGGGAGGCCCCAACCGGGGGCTATCTGCTGACGGCCTGTCTGGCTACGGGACGATGGGCGGGGCGGTCTGCCGCAGAATACCTGCGCCAGACCGGATAAGTCAGTCTTTCTTGGCCAGTGCCGCTATGCGGGCAGGCGCTTCGCGAGATCGCACAAGTTTGCCATAGGCCTTCATGCTGTCGCTGTTCATTGGAAAGCCGACACCATGCGCCCAGTTCATGCAGTGCACACACAGAATGTCCGCAATCGTCATCTTTTCGCCCTGCAGGTAAGGCCCTTTGGCACGGTCTGACATACGCTGGAAATTGCGGCCGAATTCCCACATCAGGCTTTCGGCAACCGCCCCGACACGTTTGTCTTCGGGTAAAATGAACTGATGGCGCATCGCGGTCCACAGGAGGGCGTCGAATTCATCGACGATTGTGTGGGTCAACGCATCTTGCTGTGCGCGTTCAACGGTGCCAGCGGGATAGGTGAACGCGCCGTGTTTGTCAGCGAGATAGGTCATGATCGCGACAGAATCAGTCAGCACAGCATCACCATCCACCAGGACCGGGATTTTGCCGGACACGTTTAGTGCTGTGACTTGTGGATCGTGCGGACCCACGTCGATGAATTCATACTCTTGGCCCAGCTCTTCGAGCAACCAGATGACCCGCGAGGCACGGCTTTGAAGGCGGCCATAGATTTTGTACATGAGATGAAGTCCCTATTTGATCAGCTTGCTCGCAAATTTGGGGACGCACGATCAAAGGTCAACCGGAACGCATCGTCAGATCGCGCTAGCGTGATCGTGCCAGCATTGCCATACGAATCAACGCACGTTCCATCAACGCCATAGCGGGGGCGGTTTGGCCTGCTGAGCGCAGCGAAAGATCTGTATCCGTCAGTACGGTCAAAGCTGTTTCCAGCTTGTGTGGACCCCAAGCCTGGGCCTGACGCAAGATACGATCGCGGCGTTTGCCATAAACTGGGGGGCGCAACCGGCCAATGCCTGCAGCAGGGCCACCGGGGTCCGAGGCGCAGGCATATAGAATGCGGAAATGGCGCGTTGCCCCGATACACAGGCTGACGGCGTTGGTGCCTTGGGCCTGTAGACGGCGGATCAGGGGGCCGATTTCACCGGCTTTGGCTTCGGCCACCACGTTCAACACATCATCTAGCGCCGCCTCGGTTGACTGAGGCGCGCAGGCTTCGATGTCTTCGATGCTGAGTTCGGTGGTATCGCCCCGTTTGTAGAGCGCGAGCTTTTCAATGGTCTGGGTGAAATCGCCAGGCCCCAGATCATTGGCAAGATCGGTCAGGGCCGACATCGAATCCCGCGGGATGGAGGGCATCCCGGCCTCGGCCAAGGTGCGCTCGATCTCGGCGCGCGATGGGGGATCGTCGTAAATCCCGACGGCATAGGCGTTTGGATGTGCTTCAAACGCTTTGCGGATCTTTGAAGTGGCCTTGAGCTGACCGGCAGTGACGATGAGCTGTGCATCGCCGGGTTCCCAATCTTGCAGGGCAGCCAGAATCGCAGGGGCTGCCGTATCTGTCGCGTCTTCGATAAACGCCGCACGGCGACCCGGGAAAAAGCCAACTGCTTTGATAGCATCCACGATCTGTGCGGGATCTTTACGCAGATCCGCGCCGGGTATTCGGGTCAGGCGCATTTCCTCGTCGGCAGTGGGGCCAAGCAGGGCCGCGAGCACTTGTTGGCGTTTGAGCGCCACGCGCATCGCATCCGCACCATAGATCAACAGGCCCGTTTTACCCGCGTCAGGCTTGGCAAAATATCCATCTGCCTCGCGCGGGCTAAGTTTCATTTGGGCAATTCCACGGTGGCATAGAGCTGTGTTGTCAGCTGATCGGCAAGAATCATCATCAAACGTTTGCGGGCGTCACGTTCACTGGCCAAGGTGTCGACGGTTGAACCAGTTGCCGAATAGCCGGTGAAGTTCCGCACATTGCCCGAGGCCACGATTTCGCCGGTCTCAACCGACAAAAGGGTGTAATCGGCCTGGCCAACTATGGAATAACGGGTGGTTTCGTTTGATGCGGTGATGGCCTGACCCTGAAATTCGGTTTCGAGGGTGACGTTCAGGTCGTATTCAGCATTGGAAGACCGGCCGAGCCGCTGTTCCAGATTTTGGACCAAGAGATAGGTATCAACCGTATCGGGGGCCGATACCTCGACTTTGCCGCGCAGCGCGGATCCGGTGCCACCAGTGCCATAAACCGGCTCAAACCCACAGGCAGAGATCATCAAAGTGATCAATGCCAGCGGGATCAGCAGCAGATTTTTGAGTTTAAACAACAACGTTCACGATCCGACCGGGGACAACGATGATCTTTTTCGGCTGGGCCCCATCCAGTGCCTTTTGCACAGCATGTGTGGCCAGCGCGATTTTTTCAACCTCGGCTTTGTCCATATCGGCGGGCACGCTGATTTCCGCGCGACGTTTGCCGTTGATCTGGATTGGCAGTGTGACGGTGTCGTCGACCAGCATCGCCTCGTCCGCAACGGGCCATGGGGCGGTTGCGATCAATCCTGTGCCACCTTGATGGGCCCAGATGTCTTCGGACAGGTGGGGGGTCATCGGTGACATCAGCTGTGCCAAGGTCATGATTGCTTGCTTTTGGGCGGCGTGACCGGCTTTGGATTTGGCCAAAGTGTTGGTGAACCCATAAAGCCGGGCAATCGAGGCGTTGAAGCCAAAGGATTCAAGGCCCACGGTCACGTCATGGATGGCTTTGTGGGTTTCGCGCAGCAGCTCGTCGTCCCCTTCACCCTTTGCATCTACGTCCATCGCACCGATTTTATCGCACAGGTTCCACACCCGGTTCAGGTGTTTGTGCGCGGCTTCGGCGCCAGATGCGGTCCATTCCACATCCCGTTCGGGCGGGGAATCGGACAGAACAAACCAGCGCGCTGTGTCTGCGCCAAAGGCCGAGATGATGCTGACCGGATCAACAACGTTCTTTTTGGATTTGGACATTTTGGCAGAGGGGATGATTTCAACCTCGGTGCCGTCAGCCAATTTGCCGTCGGTCACGTCCTCTGGGAGGTGATAAACCGGACGGCCATTGTCGCCAGGAGTCTGGTAGATTTCGTGGGTGACCATGCCTTGGGTGAACAGAGCGTCAAACGGTTCGATGGCTTTATCTGGCAAATGACCAGTTATCTGCATCGCGCGGGCAAAGAAGCGCGAATAGAGCAGGTGCAGAATCGCGTGTTCGATGCCGCCGATGTATTGATCGACGTTCATCCAGTATTCAGCTTCGGCCATATCGGTAGGCGTTTCAGCGCGCGGGGCGGTGAAACGGGCGAAATACCAAGACGAATCTACAAACGTGTCCATCGTGTCGGTTTCACGCTTGGCGGGCGCGCCACAGGATGGGCAGGCGCAGTCGCGCCATGTGGGGTGGCGATCCAGCGGATTGCCGGGAACCGAGAAGTCGATCGCTTTGCCGTCTTCGTCATAGGGCAGTTCGATCGGCAGGTTCTCTTTCTTTTCGGGAACCACGCCACAGGCATCACAATGCACCACGGGAATCGGGCAGCCCCAATACCGCTGACGGCTCAGGCCCCAATCGCGCAGGCGGTATTTGGTGACACCTTCGCCCCAACCGGCCTTTTCAGCGAAATCGATGGTGGTGTTGATCGCGTCTTCGCCGGTGGCCTCGGTCAGGCCGGCAAAGTGATCCACCCAGCGGACCTTTTCCGACTTGAGCGGGACAAACGCGTCTTTTGAGACAGGTGTGTCATTGTCGAGCGCAAAGAAGGTATCGATAACCGGCAGATCGTATTTGCGGCAGAAGTCCAGATCGCGTTGATCGTGGGCGGGGCAGGCAAAAATCGCGCCGGTGCCGTAATCCATAAGAATGAAGTTGGCGATCCAGACGGGCAGTTCCCAATCCGGGTTCAACGGGTGTTTGACTTTGATGCCAGTGTCGTAGCCCAGTTTTGGCGCAGTTTCGATGGCTTCTTCGGTGGTGCCGCCTTTGCGGCATTCGGTGAGGAATGCTGCGAGTTCGGGGTTGTCCGCCTCGAGCTCTTTCGAGATCGGGTGATCGGGTGAGATCCCCACAAAGGATGCGCCATTCAGCGTGTCAGGACGTGTGGTGTAAACAGTGATCGGCTCAGCACCATCGGTGCGTTCAAACGCAAACTGCAGGCCGCGAGATTTGCCGATCCAGTTTTCCTGCATCAGGCGCACCTTGGCAGGCCAGTTTTCCAGCGTGTCCAACGCGCTCAGCAATTCTTCGGAATAATCCGAAATCTTAAAGAACCATTGGGTCAGTTCGCGCCGTTCAACCAAAGCGCCCGAGCGCCAGCCGCGGCCGCCTTCGACCTGTTCGTTCGCGAGAACGGTCATATCGACCGGGTCCCAGTTCACCACAGCGTTTTTGCGGTAGACCAGACCTTTTTCAAGGAAATCAAGGAACAGAGACTGCTGTTGGCCGTAGTATTCGACGTCACAGGTGGCAAACATGCGCGACCAATCCAGCGACAGGCCCAGCGGTTTCATCTGCTCAACCATGGTGTCGATGTTGGAGTAGGTCCAATCCTTGGGGTGACCGCCAATGGCCATCGCCGCGTTTTCTGCAGGCATGCCAAAGGCATCAAACCCCATCGGATGCAGGACACTGTGGCCGGTGGCCAGCTTATGCCGTGCGATCACATCGCCCATCGTATAGTTGCGCACGTGACCCATGTGCAGCTTGCCCGACGGATAGGGGAACATCTCGAGCACATAGTACTTTGGCTTGTCTGCACTGCGGGTGGCAGTGAAGATTCCGGCCTTGTCCCAAGCCTCTTGCCATTTTGCTTCGATCTCGGAGGCAGAGTAGCGCGCCATGTGATGCGGTCCTTGATAATGAAAACGCCGGGCTGAAACCCGGCGTTGTAATAGAATGGAATGGGTTCGGTTTCTAGAGCTTGCTGTCGGCAATGCGCAGCTGACGTGCCCGTGAGAGGATTGCGTCTTCGACTGCGCGGGCGGTTGCCGGGCTAACGGGGCCACCTTTGCTTTGCAACGAAACGTTCAGCGCGCGTGCGTCCAGTGCGGCGTCTTTGATGTGCACCGTTGCTCTGTAAGAGCGACCACCACCGGGAGGGGTTCCATACCCAGTGAGGATCACACCTGTGTAGGGATCGACAGATTGAACCGGCAAAAAGCTGAGCACATCCAAAGATGCATTCCAGAGATACCGATTCACATTGGCTGTCTGTTCGCTGGTATCTGGGCCAAACACATCCCAGATCGACGATTTTTTGTAATTCGTAGGCGCAGATTCTCGATTATTCGTGATGTAGGTGTCGTCGATCGGCGCGCCAGTTACATTGACGCTCGAATTTTTCGAGCCGCCACAGGCCGATAGGCCGAGGGATACTGCAAGGATCACAGCTGTTTTCAAAGGTCTATGGAACATTGTCAGGCAATCCCACTATATTTTGTAGGCTCTGTCCTACCCAAGCCTGAGTAGCGGAGCAAGCCTCTATATAGGTACGCGTAGTATGGAAGGGGCATTTCGGCGTTTCGATGTAAGGTTGGACGCCAGAACGGCTAAGATCGCGCATGCGGTTGCGTATAAAGGTACGTTTAGTCTCAGTCAGCTGCGGGGACTGTGGCAAAGCTGCACCATCCTTGATGCCAATGCATCGCTTCCAATTGGGAGGTCTTGCCAAAATAGGGGTGAAAGGGCGAAACCCCATGTCATACCCACGCTGGATTCTCCGGTTTGGGCATCTGATTTGAAAACCGAGGGAAAATAAGATGAAAAAAGTTCTCTTCGCAACGACCGCGCTGATCGCAACAGCCAGCGTTGCCGCAGCAGACGTTCGTATCAGCGGTTACGGCCGTTTTGGTTTGGATTACAACGACGGTAACGACAGCAACGTTAACGGCGTTTCCAGCACAACCATCACCAGCCGTCTGCGTCTGCAGTTCGACATGTCAGCTGAAACTGACTCGGGTGTTGGCTTTGACGCTCGCTTCCGTGCACAGGCTGAAAGCCGTGACAACGTTGCAAACGGCGCAGGCTTCAACGGCGCACGTTTTGGCGTAACCTACCAGGGTTTCCGCGTAAACGTAGGCAACATCATCGGTGCGGTTGAAAACACACCTGGTACATACCTTGAAACCCGTACCGCTGGTCTGGGTATCGATGGTGCCGGTTTCGTTTCGCACGTTGGTAACGTCAGCAACGAATACTTCAACTGGGATGCATACAGCTCAGGCGGCACCGGCGTAAACGGTGTTGAAGCTCTGTACTCTGCGAACGGTTTCACCGGTCACATTTCGTACTCGCAGCGCAACGACAGCACTGTAAACCCTGGTGTTGGTAACGGTGCTGCAAACGCAGCTGCACGTGCCGCCATCATGATGGCTTACACCTTTGGCGACTGGACTGTTGCTGGTTCTTACCAGGACTCCGACATCGCTTGGGAAGACAAAGCAATCATCTCTGTTCAGGGTGACCTGGGTCAGTTCGGTGTTCGCGTTGCATACGCAGACAACGACGGCATCGGCAAATGGGGCCTGTACGGCAACTACGAAATCGGTGCAGCTTCGAAAATCGTTGCATTCGTAACTTCGGAAGACGCGGTAGACGCGGCTGACGTAACTGCTGGTCGTGGCGACAACCGCGACGGCATCGCCGGCTCTAACTTGGGCGAAGGCGAAAGCTACGGTATCCACTACTCCTACGATCTCGGGGGCGGTGCTTCTTTCGAAACCGGTTACCGTCGTGCGTCTAACGACAACGACACATTCCAGGCTGGTGTATACTTCAGCTTCTAAGTTAAGCCACGCTTAGCGTGACTTTTGGGGCGGGCTCTTTCGAGCTCGCCCTTTTCTTTTTGGGCTACATGGTGTTTCTCTGCTGCCAAACGAAGATGAGGTTCGCGTATGTCGCTGCAAGAGATTCAAGCCCGCATTAGCACTGCAGAAAAGGCCGCTGGGCGGGACGCAGGGTCGGTCCATCTGATCGCTGTCTCAAAAGTTCAACCCAATGAGAGGGTTGAGGCGGTGTTGACCCAAGGCCATCGGTGTTTTGGTGAAAACCGGGTGCAAGAAGCCGCCGGAAAATGGCCGGGCTTCATGGAGCAGTTTTCGGATATCGATTTACATCTGATTGGGCCGTTGCAAACGAACAAAGCCCGGCAGGCTGTTGAGCTGTGCAATGCCATTCATTCGGTCGACCGCCCCAAATTGGCCGCGACCTTGGCGCGTTTGGCGCAAGAGCGCGGGACCTGCCCGGATTTGTTTGTGCAAGTGAACACCGGTGAAGAAGAGCAAAAGGCCGGAATTCTACCGGCTGATGCGGACGACTTTATCGCGGATTGCGTGAAAATGGATCTTCCGATTCAAGGGCTTATGTGCATTCCCCCTGTTGAGGAGGAGGCGGCGCTGCACTTTGCGTTGCTGGCCAAGATTGCGGCGCGCAATGGTCTGACAGGGCTGTCGATGGGGATGAGCAGCGATTTTGAAAAGGCGATCGCTTTGGGGGCAACGCACGTGCGTGTTGGGTCCGCTATTTTCGGAGATCGCGTTAAGCCGACGGAATAATCAAACGAGTGCCGGGCGTTATGCGTTCGGCCACCCACCGCAAGTTTTCACGGGACAGGGCAACGCATCCTTCGGTGGGATATCCGGGGCGACGCCATTGGTGCATAAAGATCGCTGAGCCGCGACCCGGCACGGCATCGCGCCAATTCCAATCCGTGATCAGCACCAGATCATAGAGTGGATCAGCCCGTCGAAGATGTTCGTGGCTGTACGGATGTGGGGCGAGAACCCATTGATTATAATCACTATCTGCGCCGTCATCTGACCACAGATCGCGTGGGCCAATCGCCTCGGCCCACGGGGTCGGCGCAGTGATGCGATCCGCGCGATAGAGCATTCCGACGATTTCCAGAACGCCAATGGGGGTCGCGCCATCGCCTTCTTTCTTGTCGTGCGTGAGGCCACCTTTGCCAAGCGAACAGGGCAAGGTGCGCCCGTGAAATCGCAGGCCTTTGGGCGTTACGACCATATCAAACGGGGTCACAGCAAGTGCCCGGATTTCGCGGCTTTGGTCGCCAAATAGTCCCGGTTGTGAGCGTTTTCACCAACTTTCAGGGCCACACGTTCGGTGACTGCAATGCCGGTGCGTTCCATCATCGCGATCTTGTTGGGGTTGTTGGTCAGCAAGCGCACAGATTTAAAACCCAGAGATTTCAGGATATCTGAGCCAAGTCTAAAGTCGCGTTCATCGTCTTCAAAACCCAGCCTGTGATTGGCCTCGACGGTGTCAAAGCCCTGATCTTGCAAGAAATAGGCACGCATCTTGTTGGCGAGGCCAATGCCGCGCCCCTCTTGGTTGAGGTAGAGCAATACGCCGGACCCTTCGGCACCCATTTGGGCCAAGGCGCCACGCAATTGCGGACCGCAGTCACATTTCAGGCTGCCCATCAGATCACCGGTAAAGCAAGCCGAGTGGAGACGCGCCAGAACCGGTTTCTCTCGGTCTGGACGGCCGATTTCAATCGCATAGTGTTCTTCGCCGCCGTCTTCGGGACGGAAAACGTGAAGCCGACCGGCCTCAGACACCTCCATCGGCAAGCGAGCGGCGACGATTTCATGCAGCGGGCTGCGTTCGGTTAAATGTGGGGCTGCGCGGGCGTGATCGATCAGGGTCAGCCCATTCGATCCCGCGAAGCCGCGCCCGTCTTCAATTGGCATGACCACGGCGGCGGGCAGCAGACGGGCGGATTTTGTGAGGGCAATTGCGATACGGTGCAGGCTGGCTGAGCCTTGGCGTTCCGTCATCAGGGGGCCCTTGAGGGGGGCATTCAGGTCATCGGATGGATCTGCAACGGCTTGCACCCAGCCCAGATCGGCATCTGCTGGAATCGTGACGCGTGCCAGATCCCCATCATAGGCCCGCGCCTTGAGCGTGTCGGCGCGCCGTACCGTGATGGCAATCACTGGCGCCTCTCCTATGCCGCGCAAGTCGGCGAGTCTCTGCGCGGTCAGGGACTCGGCCGAGATCGCAAGCACGCTTAGCCCGGCATCGTCGGTCAAGACGACGGGGACGCCCATACGCAGATCAGCCCGCGCCCGCGCAAGAAGTTCGGTGATATCCGGGATGAGACTCATGAGTGTTATCCTATAACGTTCTGTGCTTTTCCTAATCCGCTTTGAAGGAAATGTGAAACATTTCCGCTACGACAGACACGAGGGCGTGAGAGAGTTGCAGTAAAACTTGTCGAACGCGTTTAGCACCCTCAAGTGGTAGGTAGGAAAAAGGAGGACAGCGTGATGGCTCAGCTCAAAAAGATTTTGCTGGTAGACGACGACGAAGACCTGCGCGAAGCGCTCAGCGAGCAGCTGATCATGACCGAAGATTTCGATGTGTTCGAGGCCCACGATGGCCAGAGCGCAATGGAGCGGGTCAAAGAGGCGCTGTATGACTTGGTCATTCTGGACGTTGGTCTGCCAGATACCGACGGTCGCGAACTGTGCCGCCTGATGCGGAAGCAGGGTGTCAAAAGCCCGATTCTGATGCTGACCGGACATGACGGGGATGCGGACACCATCCTTGGATTGGATGCAGGGGCCAATGATTATGTGACCAAGCCGTTCAAATTCCCGGTCCTCTTGGCGCGCATTCGGGCCCAATTGCGCCAGCATGAGCAGTCAGAAGATGCTGTTTTCACGCTTGGGCCCTATACGTTCAAGCCTGCGATGAAAATGTTGGTGACCGAAGATGATCGCAAGATCCGTCTGACCGAAAAAGAAACCAACATTCTCAAGTTCTTGTACAGATCGACCGATGGTGTGGTTGCTCGCGACGTTTTGCTGCACGAGGTCTGGGGTTACAATGCGGGGGTTACAACGCACACGTTGGAGACCCATATCTATCGTCTACGCCAGAAGATTGAACCCGATCCGGCAAATGTACGCCTGTTGGTGACCGAATCGGGCGGCTATCGTTTGGTGGCCTGAGTGTGTTGACTCAGATCAAAGAAGTACTTTGGTCTCATGTTTAAACACTGACTATCCCGTGTATGTCCGGGTCATGACATACACCTCCCTGTTGGACTTGGCCGGGCCTCGTGCCCGGTCTTTTTTTTTGGTTCGCTTTGCGATGGCGCACGCGGGGTACGCGCGCTAGGTTGCGGTGACCGCGAACCAGGAAAGTCGAACGCATGCCCTTTACCCTTGCTACATGGAACATCAACTCGGTCCGTCTGCGTGAGCCGATTGTGCTGAAGCTGTTGGAGGAAGAAGCCCCCGATGTGCTGTGTCTGCAGGAGTGTAAAAGCCCGGTGGACAAGATCCCGTTAGAGGGGTTCGCGGCGTTGGGCTACACCCACATGGTTGCCCGCGGTCAAAAGGGATACAACGGCGTTGCGATCCTGTCGCGGATGCCGATCAAAGAGGTTAGCGCGCAGGATTTCGCTGATTTGGGCCATGCCCGTCATATCGCCGGACAGCTTGAGAACGGTGTGACGATCCACAACTTTTATGTTCCTGCCGGCGGCGACGTCCCGGACCGGGAAAAGAACGAAAAGTTTGGTCAAAAGCTCGATTACCTCACTGAAATGCGGGATTGGTTTCATGGCGACAAGCCGGAAAAGTCCATTCTTGTCGGGGATTTGAACATTGCCCCGCGCGAAGACGATGTTTGGGATCATAAGAAATTGCTCAAGATCGTGAGCCATACGCCGACCGAGGTTGAGCATCTGGCCCAAGCGCAGGACGCGGGGAATTGGGTCGATGTCACGCGGCAGGATATTCCGGATGGCAAGCTGTATTCATGGTGGTCGTACCGGGCCAAGGATTGGGATGCCGCCGACAAAGGACGACGGTTGGATCACGTCTGGGCAACGGGTGATATTTCAAACGCGGGTCATTCCAGCCGGGTCATGCGGGATGCGCGCGGTTGGGAAAAACCTAGCGACCACGCGCCTGTTTTTGCGACCTTCGACATTTAGCGCAGCCAGCTGGCATAGGTCGGGTCCTGATCTTTCATGTCCTGATACAGCCAGACCATGCGATCCACGAACCAGGTTTTGCCCCCGACGATCAGGGCAAGACCCAACAAAACCGCCGACAGATCCAGCGCCCATAGGCCATAGATCCACGGCACTATCCCAACCGCAGATACGCCGGTGAGGAGTTTTGCCCAGACCACGTGATGGTGCGGAACCGGCAGCGATTTCCGGTTTAAGAAAACCCGCTCGCCAAAGGTGCCACGGGATGCCCAGCCGTGCGTTGATGCGGGTGGACCAAAGGCACGGGGATTCCACCATGTCCACAGCACGACCAGTGCCACAGCAGCCACGGCCCACCATCCGATCCACACGCGGCTCCAGATTGCGAGTGACATCAAAGGCAGGATCGAAAATCGGCTATAAACACTGAGCGGATTGGCATGACGGGCCCACGCGGCCTCGTCCATTGCCATAAAACGCTCTGAAGCTTTGAAGATATCCCAGCGCTGTGAGGTCAAATCGGCAACTCCTCTCTTGGTTTCCGGGCCGTCCGCTTGCATATAGGGGGCAAGCTCGAACCGGAGAAGCATGTCATGGAAATTCTGAACGGTGCAAGTGGCACCCCCGCCGCTGATTTGATCAAGGACGCAACCGAAGCCAGTTTCATGGTGGATGTTGTCGAAGCCTCGCAAGAGGTGCCGGTGATTGTTGATTTCTGGGCCCCTTGGTGTGGTCCATGCAAAACGCTGGGCCCACTGTTGGAAGACGCGGTGACTGCTGCCAAAGGCGCGGTCAAGATGGTCAAGGTCAACGTGGACGAGGCGCAGATGATTGCGGGTCAGTTGCAGATCCAGTCGATCCCCACCGTTTATGCGTTTTACAAAGGCCAGCCCGTCGATGGGTTTCAGGGCGCTGTACCAGGGTCCGAAATTACCGCGTTTGTGGAGCGCGTGGTTGCTGCGGGTGGTGGTGAGATGCCGGATGGCGGTTTGGATGATGCCGTAGCTGCCGCGGAAGAGATGATGACCGAGGGCGCGTTTGCCGATGCGGTTGAAACGTTTGCGGCCATCTTGGGCGAAGATCCGAACCACGCCGCAGCCTATGGCGGTTTGGTACGCGCCCATATCGCGCTGGAAGATCTGGAACAGGCCGAAGCCGTTTTGAACGGGGCCCCTGCCGAGATTTCGGAAAGTGCTGAGTTGGAAGCTGCACATGCGCAGCTTGAATTGGCAAAGCAGGCCGCAGATGCCGGTCCTGTGGCTGAATTGACCGCAGCGGTTGAGGCGGACCCAAACAATCCGCAAGCGCGGTTTGATTTGGCGCTGGCCTTGCATGCCTCGGATCAGGTCGAAGAGGCGGTGGCGCAGTTGCTGGAATTGTTCCGCCAAGATCGGGAATGGAACGAGGGCGCGGCCAAAACCCAGCTGTTCACCATTTTCGATGCGCTTAAGGCCAATGACCCGATCGTTTTGAACGGACGCCGCAAGCTGAGTTCAATGATATTTGCCTAAGGTCAGATACGGGCTACAATCGGTTGTATGATGCAATCTGCTGACCTTCCGGATATGCTTGCGGTGTTTCCGCTGCGACAGGCGCTTGTGTTGCCTCGGTCGCGGTTGCCGCTTCATATCTTTGAGCCGCGCTACCTTCAGATGCTGGAGGACGCGCTGAAAACGCCTCATCGCTTGATCGGGATGGTTCAACCCAACCCAGTCCCTGGCGACGAGGATAAATTGCAAATGATTGGCTGTGCGGGGCGGATCACTCAGTTTTCTGAGACAGAAGACGGCCGGTACATGGTTACCCTGACGGGGATTTCGCGTTTCAGGGTCAAGGACGAGGTACACGGCTTTTCCCCGTATCGTCGGTATTCCGTGTGTTGGAAGGGGTTTCAACGAGATCTGGGGCGCAGCGAAACGGATGAGCACTTTGATCGTCCGACGTTCTTGGACCTTCTTAAGCGGTATTTGGTGGCGCAAAACATGTCATCAGATTGGGGGGAGTTGCAGGACGCGGATGATGAATTGCTGGTCAATTCGTTGTCGATCATTCTGCCTTTCGAGCCTGAAGAAAGACAAGCGTTGCTAGAGGCACCTTGCCTGAAAACGCGCCGGGAAACGCTGGTTACATTAATAGAATTCGCCCTGCGCGGCGGCACGAACGAGGAAACGCTCCAATGACTGAAACGCAATCTGTGTTTGATCGCCGTATGCTGGAGGCGTTGATTTGTCCGCAAACGCAAGGGACGTTGGAATATGACGCGGCCAAGCAAGAATTGATTTCTCGCGCGGCAGGACTTGCCTTTCCTATCCGAAATGGCATTCCGGTTATGTTGATTGACGAGGCGCGCGCGCTGGATTGAGCGCGCTAGATTTGCTTGCCTTGTAGCAACACAGGCAGGTCGCCGGTCAGACCGGCGGCTTCGCGCACGAACCCACGGCGCAGACCGGGCAGGGATCCCAGAACGCCCATGCCAATGTCGCGCCCCAGACGGAGGATGGGGTTGTCGTTGGAAAACAGCTTGTTGAACACATCTGTGGCCATCGCCAGGGTCGCCGTGTCGAACCGGCGCCATTCCTGATACCGTTCCAGCACAAGCTGCCCGCCAATATCTTCGCCGCGTCGTCCTGCAAGGGTCAGAACCTCGGCCAAGGCGCCCACGTCGCGCAGGCCAGCATTCAGGCCCTGGCCTGCGATGGGGTGCATGCCGTGGGCGGCATCCCCGATCAGGGCCATGCGATTTGCGATGAATGAATTAGCGATGGTCAGGTTCAGCGGATAGGTAAAGCGCGCGCCTGCGAGTTTGATCTCACCCAGAAAATCCCCAAATCGGGGCTGCAACGCTTGCAGGTAGTCCGCATCCGTCATGGCATTGATTTGATGCGCCGTTTCAGTCTTTTCGCTCCAGACGATCGAACTGCGGTTGCCGGTGAGAGGGAGGATTGCCAAGGGGCCGGGGGGCATAAAGAACTGATGGGCGACACCGTTGTGGGGCAATTCATGGTCGATGGCGCAGACCAACGCCGTTTGACCGTAGTCCCACCCGGAACGTTTGATGCCGGCGCGTTTGGCGGTGCCGCTTTTGCGGCCATCTGACCCGACCAGAACCCGACCCGAGAGCGTGCTGCCGTCGTCCAATGTCACGCTCACACCGCTGATATCGGTGCTTTGGGCGACAACCGTTTTGCCGCTGATCTGTGTGATGTTGGGGTGGTCTGCCATCGCCGCGAGGAAAGCAGGGCGCAAATGGCGGTCTTCGACCATATAGCCCATTGGGCCTTCTTCCAGTTCGGCGTGGTCAAAGTGCATGAAAAACGGTGACGGGCCGCTGCCTGCGTGGCCATCGGTCACTTTGATTTCCAGCATCGGTTGCGCGTGATCCGCAATGCTGGCCCAGACGCCAATCGCCTTGAGCAATCTTTGCGAGGCGAGCGCGAGCGCATAGCCGCGCCCGTCAAAGGCCGTGTCAGCGCGGGCCGTCACGCTAAGCGTATCAATCACCGTGACCAAATGGCCGGTATCCGCAAGCGCCAATGCCAAAGCGGGGCCGTTCAGGCCTCCACCAACAATCAGGATATCAGATGACGTGTTCATGAGGTGCAATATGCGCGGCCTTTCGGGATTGTCCATGCCCCATGCTGTCGCTACCGTCGCGACACACCACAGCAGGCGGGCGGAGCGATATGCAAAATTGGCTGACAATGACGGCGAGTGATCTGGGGCGGGGTATCGGGACGGGTGAGATAGACCCGGTTGAGCTGACGCAATGTTATCTGGATGCTATTGCGAGCCACCCCCACCGCGACCGTATCTATGCGCGTGTGACGGCTGATCGGGCCTTGGCCGAAG
The DNA here is from genome assembly GCF_040365955.1 of Phaeobacter sp. NW0010-22. Taxonomy (NCBI): domain Bacteria; kingdom Pseudomonadati; phylum Pseudomonadota; class Alphaproteobacteria; order Rhodobacterales; family Roseobacteraceae; genus Phaeobacter; species Phaeobacter sp. NW0010-22. The sequence goes on along the minus strand of NZ_BAABWT010000002.1, from coordinate 136,416 downwards.
CTGGCGCTGCGCGAGATCGGGCGCAGGTTGGGCGACGGCTGTCGTTATTGGATGGGGTGCCGATCAGTTGGAAAGACCTGTTTGATACAGCTGGGACCGGAACCGAAGCCGGGTCTGCCTTGTTGGCGGGTCGCGTGCCGGATCGCGATGCGTGGGTGTTGCGGAATGCAACGGCGCGCGGGGCTGTGTGTCTGGGCAAGACCCATATGAGCGAGCTGGCGTTTTCGGGTCTTGGGTTGAACCCCATCACGGACACGCCGCCCTGTGTGAATGACGAAACTGCTGTTCCGGGGGGATCTTCGTCCGGCGCTGGGGCGTCGGTCGCGTGGGATTTGGCTGCGGGTGGTATTGGGTCAGACACTGGGGGTTCGGTGCGTATTCCTGCGGCGTGGAATGATCTGGTTGGGTTGAAAACCACGTCGGGTCGGCTCAGCCTCGAAGGGGTGGTTCCGCTGTGTTTGAAATTTGACACCATTGGTCCGCTGACCCGTTCTGTTGAGGATGCAGCGCAGATGTTGGCGATGCTGGAGGACGGGAAAGTTGCGGATCTCAAGGGGGCTTCGCTTAAGGGGCGGCGGTTTGCAGCGCTTCAGACTGTCGTTCTGGAAGATGTGCGTGATGGCCCCGGTGCGGCCTATGAAAGCGCGTTGAAACGACTGAGTGATGCGGGGGCAGAGATTGTGCCGTTGCATGTGCCTGAGGTGTCCGACGCGATGACCCTGACCGGTCCGCTGTACACGGCCGAGGCGTATGGGTTGTGGCGCGATGTGATCGAGGCCAATCCAGACGCGATGTATGCCGAGATTTTGGAACGGTTCCGGTCCGGCGCTGGGTATTCCGGCCCCGATTATGTGGCAGCTTGGGCCAAGCTGGAAGGGTGTCGTGCAGCTTGGGATGCGGCAGCAGCGGGATTTGATGCGGTGTTGGCACCGACATCGCCGATTCTGCCGCCGAATCTGGATCGGTTGATGACAGATCATGATTATTATGTGACCGAAAATCTGTTGGCGCTGCGCAACACGCGGATCGGGAACCTGTTGGGTCTTTCGGCGCTGACCCTGCCAACGGGCACGCCAAGTTGCGGTTTGATGATGATGGGTGCGCCGGATTGCGAAGAGGCATTGTTGCGAATGGGAGCGGCCGCAGAAATGGCGCTGACCTGAATGCCACAATTGCAAGCGCGTGCAATGCTTTGTCTGGACGTGAGGGCGGTGCATCTGTAACTTGGTTTCAAACGGGGCGTGAATGATCCCGACTTTGAGGCAGTACAGTATGGATTTCCCCGAGCGGTTCTCGAACCTACCGGCCTATGCATTCCCGCGTTTGCGCGCCCTGTTGGATCATCACCAACCGGGGGGTGACGTTGTTCACATGACCATTGGTGAGCCGAAGCACGCGTTCCCCGCGTGGGTGCCCGATGTGATCATGGAAAATGCCGCCGGTTTTCAGGGCTATCCGCCAAATGATGGGTCGGATGCTTTGCGCGGGGCGATCAGTGACTGGATCAAGCGCCGTTATGGTGTGGCTATGGATGCCAGCACGCAGGTGATGGCGCTGAACGGCACACGCGAGGGGCTTTACAACGCGGCGATGGCTTTGTGCCCTGAACAGAAGAACGGGCAAAAACCGATCGTTCTGTCGCCGAACCCGTTTTATCAGGTTTACATGGTTGCCGCGATTTCTGTTGGTGCAGAGCCGCGATTTGTGCCCGCAACGGCTGCAACAAATCATTTGCCGGATTACACCAGCCTGCCCGAGGATGTCTTGAACCGGACAGCTGTGGCGTACATCTGTTCGCCGGCCAATCCACAAGGGGCTGTTGCCTCGCGCGATTACTGGGCGGATCTGATCCGGCTGGCAGAGCAGTATGATTTCCGAATCTTTGCAGATGAATGTTATTCCGAGATTTACCGTAATGAGGCCCCCACGGGTGTATTGAGTGTTGCGCAAGAGCTGGGTGCTGATCCTGAGCGGGTGGTTCTGTTCAATTCCCTGTCCAAGCGTTCAAACTTGGCCGGGTTGCGATCAGGACTGGTTGCGGGTGGTCCTGAGACGATCAAACGGATCAAGCAATTGCGCGCCTATTCCGGGGCTCCATTGCCAGCACCTTTGCAAGCCGTGGCGACTCGGGTTTGGGCCGACGAGGTGCATGTCGAAGAAAATCGCGCGCTTTATCGGGAAAAGTTCGAAATCGCGGACGAAATTTTAGGCGGTGTTCAGGGATACCAGTCCCCTGAGGCCGGTTTTTTCCTGTGGCTGCCCGTTGATAACGGCGAACAGGCCGCGCTGAAGCTGTGGCAGGAAACGGGTGTACGTGTGTTGCCCGGGGCCTATCTGGCGCAAGGCGATCCGGGTCAAAACCCGGGTGAAGGATATATTCGGGTCGCGATGGTGGCCCCAAAAACAGATACGCAACGCGGGCTGACAATGCTGCGCGATTGTTTGTACAGATAAGATTCGAGGGTAAGCATGGCATCATATAACGCTCGGGGACGTGACCCATTGTTGGACAGCACTATGCAGGCGGCAATCGAGAAACGCGGTAAGGAATTGATCGGCATCGCTTTGATCATTCTTGGTCTGATGGCCGCTGCCATGATCGGATCTTATACGCCGGATGATCCAAACTGGATGGTTTCGACGGATGCGCCTGTGCAGAACTGGATGGGCCGGATCGGGGCATCCATTGCCGCGCCATTGTTCATGATTGTGGGCTGGGGCAGCTGGGGCCTTGCTCTGGTTTTGATCGGTTGGGGCATTCGGTTTGCGGGGCATTGGGGTGAAGACCGGGCCGTCGCGCGGTTGATTTTTGTGCCGATCTGGATCGCGGTTGTGGCCATCTATGCCTCAACTTTGGTGCCGGGATTGGAATGGCGGAATACGCACAGCTTTGGTCTGGGTGGGTTGTTCGGCGATACCGTCATGGGCGCATTGCTGACTCTGTTGCCAATTGGCTCGCATTTCATGATCAAACTAATGTCGCTGTTGATGGCGGTTGGCATGGTGTCCTTGGCTGTCTTCGTTCTTGGATTTACACGCGCGGACGTTCAAAAAGGGCTGCGGTTTGTCATAGTTGGCATCATCGTGTGTTACGGGGCCTTGATGACCTTACTGGGGCGTGGAGCCTCCGCCACGGTCGAAGCTGCCCGCACCCGACAAGCACAACGGACCGAACGAAAGGAAGCGGAGCGCTATGCTGCTGAGCAGGCAGGGTTGGCAGAGCAAGCTGCATACGCCGCCCGCGCTGAAGCTGAAGCCAACGCAGTCGTCGAAGAGCCGCTGTACGAAGAACCAGTACGTCAAGAAATGGAGCAACCTGAGCCAGAGCCGGTTGTCCAACCCGAACCCAAGCAGGGTTTGTTGGCCCGGATGCCAAGTTTGATCCGCCGCCCAGAGCCGATGCCAGAGCCCGAGTTGGTCGAGCCTGCGCCGATTCAAGGGTACAATGCCATGCCCGGTGATGATCGTATCAAAGCGAAAATCGCTGATGCTGTTCGGTCGCGCCAACGCATCGATACACCACCAGAACCGCAGCCAGATCCAACACGTCCTTTGACAAAAGGCCGGGGTCGGGGGCCCGATCCCTTGGTTTTGGATACGACGCCTCCAGTCTCACAACAGCCAGCTGAGCCCATGATGACGCGCGAAGTTGAGCTGCCACCTGAACCGCCCGTTATGGCCCCTCAGGTCGCGCCGCAGGTTGCAATGCCTGCAGAGCCTCCGGTCATGACGCCGCAAATGCCAGCCGAGCCAGCGATGTCGGCGGTGCCAATGCCACGGGTTGCACCCCAAGTGACGGTTGCTCCGGTCACGGTGTCCCAACCCGCGCCTCAGGCTACGATTGCTCCGGTCACGGTGTCCCAACCCGCGCCTCAGGCTACGATTGCTCCTGTCACGGTGCCTCAACCTGCGCCTCAGGCTACGATTGCTCCGGTCGCGGCGCCCCAACCTGTACCTCAGGCTACGATTGCTCCGGTTGTGCGCACCGAGCCTGCGCCGCAAATGACGCAACCGGTGACACCTATGCAGCAAGACGTTGCTGATCCTTTGCCACGCATGCAAACTGCGCCGGTTTCGCCGCAAATCCCAGTGGCCGAGCCACGTCGCGCTGTCGTTGAGCAGCCTGTTCGCAAGCCAACGCTGCCCTCGCGCCGGGCGCAGGCCGAAGAACAGCCCGCATTGGAGTTTGAGGAAAAACCAGACGAGTTTGAATTGCCTCCGCTCGGGTTGTTGGCCAACCCAATGGATATTGAACGCCATCATCTGAGTGACGAAGCGTTGGAAGAAAACGCGCGGATGCTGGAAAACGTGTTGGATGACTACGGTGTAAAGGGCGAAATCGTTTCGGTTCGCCCCGGTCCGGTTGTCACGATGTACGAACTGGAACCCGCGCCAGGTTTGAAAGCCAGCCGCGTTATTGGTCTGGCGGATGATATTGCGCGCTCTATGTCGGCACTGTCGGCGCGTGTTTCTACGGTTCCGGGTCGGTCCGTTATCGGGATCGAACTGCCGAATGAAAATCGGGAAAAGGTTGTTCTGCGTGAGATCCTGGCCAGCCGTGATTTCGGTGACAGCAACATGAGCCTGCCGCTTGCTTTGGGTAAAGATATCGGTGGCGACTCGGTTGTTGCGAACCTTGCCAAGATGCCTCACCTGCTGATTGCGGGGACCACGGGGTCGGGTAAATCGGTTGCAATCAACACGATGATCTTGTCGCTGCTTTACAAGCTGACACCGGATGAATGCCGGTTGATCATGATTGACCCTAAGATGTTGGAACTGTCCGTTTATGATGGCATTCCACACCTGCTCTCTCCCGTTGTGACGGACCCTAAAAAGGCTGTTGTGGCCTTGAAGTGGACCGTGGGCGAGATGGAAGACCGGTATCGCAAGATGTCCAAAATGGGCGTCCGCAATATCGAAGGTTACAATGGTCGGGTCCGTGAAGCCTTGAAAAAAGGTGAAATGTTCAGTCGTACGGTTCAGACCGGATTTGATGACGACACGGGCGAGCCCGTGTTCGAGACGGAAGAGTTCGCACCAGAGGCGATGCCCTTTATCGTAGTGATCGTCGACGAAATGGCCGACTTGATGATGGTTGCCGGCAAAGAGATCGAAGCCTGCATTCAGCGTCTGGCGCAGATGGCGCGTGCCTCGGGTATTCACTTGATCATGGCGACCCAGCGTCCGTCGGTCGATGTGATCACCGGTACGATCAAGGCAAACTTCCCCACACGGATTTCGTTCCAGGTGACCTCGAAAATCGACAGCCGTACCATTTTGGGTGAAATGGGCGCCGAGCAACTGTTGGGTATGGGTGACATGCTGTACATGGCGGGCGGGGCCAAGATCACCCGGTGCCACGGCCCTTTTGTGTCTGATGAAGAAGTCGAAGAAATCGTGAACCATCTCAAGGCGTTTGGACCGCCGGAGTACATGAGCAATGTGTTGGATGGCCCTGACGAAGAAAAAGCCAGCAATATCGATGCTGTGCTTGGCTTGGGTGGAAACTCGGATGGCGAAGATGCGCTGTATGACACGGCCGTGGCGATTGTAATCAAGGATCGCAAATGTTCGACATCTTACATTCAGCGTAAGCTCGCCATTGGTTACAACAAGGCCGCGCGCCTTGTGGAGCAGATGGAAGACGAAGGATTGGTGTCCCCCGCAAACCACGTGGGTAAGCGTGAAATTTTAGTACCGGAACAACAGTAAGTTCCGGCTTTCAATTTCGCGCAGGGTGATTATCTGGAGTGACATGAAACAGATTGCTTTCGCCTTGGCGCTGACGCTCAGCGCCCCCGCCGCTTGGGCCGCAGAAAAGCTGCCTTTGAACGAGATTTCGGGATACCTGAACCGCCTGAAAACGGTTCAGACCACGTTTACGCAGATCAATGATGACGGGTCCCTATCCACCGGTAAGCTGTGGTTGCAGCGCCCGGGACGGATGCGGTTTGAGTATGATCCGCCGGAAAGTGCCGTTGTTACGGCCAAGGGGGGTACGGTCATCATCCAAGACCCCAAGTCCAACCAGCCTGCGGAGCAATACCCACTGAATCGGACACCGCTATCGATCATTCTGGCACGCAAAGTCGATCTTTCACGTGCCAACATGGTGGTGGGGCATGGGTTTGACGGAACCTCGACCGTGGTGACGGCGCAGGACCCTGAAAATCCGCAATATGGTAAGCTGGATCTGTTGTTTACCGGCGATCCAGTCGAATTGCGCAAATGGGTTGTGCATGATGGGGCAGGGTCCCAGACAACCGTAATTCTGGGGAAACTGACCAAGGGGAACAGCCTGAACCAGAATCTGTTCGTCAATGGAAATGCCAGCGAGGACCGCTAAGTGCGGTCCTCTGTTTCCAGTGTATCAGAACCGTCTCGGGCAGCTGGCGATTTGGCGACGGTACATGTCTGCACGAGCGGCAACATTGTCAGCCGTGCGCAAAAGCCAGGATTTAGAATTGTAAGACCCGCGTGCAAATCCGGTGTGGCCTTCGTGATAGGCCAAATATTGGTTGCGCGCATCGCCTAGGGAAATTCCGTTCCGATCGCGACTGATAGTCATATACCAACCCACAAAATCAGAGGCGTCGCGGATACGGTCCCGTTTAGCGCTGCTGCGCCCAGTTTCTTTCTTGTATTCCTTCCACGTGCCATCCAGCGCTTGGCTGTAGCCATAAGCGCTGCTTTGGCGGCCCATCGGAAGGACCCCGAGCACATATTTATGCGGTGTGCGCGCCTCGGCCCGATAACGGCTTTCTTGATAGATCGTCGCCATTTGAACATGCACCGGCACGCCCCATTTGCGTTCAGTTTTCTTGAACGCTTTGATATAGTCCGGGCGCTGTTTGGCAATGCTGCAGGCATTGTCCAAATCACGCGGTGGAATTTTTGATCCACCACCGCAAGATGCTGCTAGCAGCACCAGTATCAGCGCGCAAAGAGATCTGCTCATCTGCCTCTTGCCCTTTTTTTTCGAAGATATTAACGCAAGATGGCCTGCGAGGAAATCACATTTCCTAGAGCAAGATGGCCAATACCAGCGGGAGTGCCGCAACGGACATCAGAGTTGAGGTTACGACCATGCCTGCAACCGCGTTTGAGTCCGCCCCGAATCGTTCGGCCAGCAAGTAAGATGTAACTGCGACCGGGGTGACCATCTGCAAAACCAAGACGCCAAAGGCTTCGTCGGTCAGTTCAAACAATATGGCGACGGACCAGCCAAGGGCAAAAGAAACGACAAGTTTGATCAGAGACAACCAGATCGCTTTGCCGATTTTGTCGGGTGTCAAACGGGCAACGGCCACGCCGAGCGTGACAAGCATCATAGGCACCGCCATTTGCCCGATCAGCTCAAGCCCGTTGGTCAGGAATGTTGGGGTTTGCCAGCCCTGCCACAGGAAGACGGCGCCAAGTATCGTCGCCCAGACCATGGGTTGTCGCAAAACGGTGCCCAACGATCCACGTCCCGCAAACAGATAAATCCCATAGGTGAAAGACCACAGAGCAGTCACAGACAGGAACACCACCGCATAGCCCAGTCCCGCTTGGCCAAAAGCAAAGATACAAAGCGGCAGACCCAGATTTCCGGTGTTGCCAAAAACAAGGGGCGACAGATAGCTGCGCTGATCAATACCAGTTACCCGCACAAAGACCCAAAACACCACGGTCAGCGCCAGATTCGCGGCAATCGTTGCCAAGGTGAAGCGGCCCAGATCATCGCCGGCAATTTCGGTCTGCATCAGGGCGACGAAGATAAGGCAGGGGACTGCAAGTGTTGTAGCCAAGCGCGTGACGAACTGAATCCGGTACTCGAATCCAAGCTTCACCCAGGTAAATCCAACTGCCGCCAACATAAAAACGGGAGCGACGATTTCCATGACTGTTAGAGTAAGGTTCACAGACTGTTTCCTTAAAATACGGATCAATTGTTGGACAATGGTGGCGCCTTGGGGGTACTAACAAGGCATAGGGGCTAAAATGACAATGCTAAAAACACGCGCCAAATATCATTTGGGACAAGTGGTTCGCCACAAGAAACACCCGTTTAGAGGTGTGGTTTTTGATGTGGATCCACAGTTTTCCAACACCGACGAATGGTATCAAGCCATTCCCGAAGATAGCCGGCCAGTCAAAGAGCAGCCCTTTTATCATTTGCTGGCTGAAAACGACCAAAGTTACTATGTCGCTTATGTCTCCGAACAAAACTTGGTTGCAGACTATTCCGGTGAACCTGTGGACCACCCCGATATTCCCGACATGTTCGGGCCGTTTCAGGACGGGTCTTACCCACTTCACTTTCAGTTGAACTGATTAAATCCCCGCCAGATTGAGCGGGGATTTCGCATTAGTAGCCCAGTGCACAGCCATCTTTACGTGGATCGCTGGCCCCTTCGAGGACACCATCAGGGCGAATACGAATCGCTTGGGCCCCGCCAATCGCGGTGTCTGGTGCGGCGACGTCATGACCAAGGTCCGTCAGTTCCTGTCGCACTGTGTCCCCATACCCGCGTTCTACTTTGAGTTTGCCTGCATCCGCAAAGGCACGGGGGGCATCAATGGTTTGCTGCAATCCCATGTCAAAATCCGTCAGGTTGGAGACAAATCGAGCATGGCCATTGGGTTGGTACGCCCCGCCCATAACGCCAAAGGGCATTGTGACCTGCCCATCCTCACATAACATTCCGGGAATAATAGTGTGCATCGGCCTCTTGCGACTGCCCAACTCGTTCGGGTGTCCGTCTTGCAGTGTAAATCCGGCACCGCGGTTCTGGAGGAGAATGCCGAATTTTTCTGAGGCGATCCCGGATCCGAAACCGTGAAAGATCGAATAGATCAGCGAAACCGCCATACGATCTTTGTCGACCACGGTGATATAGATGGTGTCCTTGTGGACCGCTTCGGTGAGCGGTGCAGCGGCCTTCATCGCCTGTTTGGGATTGATCAACGCGGCAAGGGCAGCGGCCGTTTCCGGGGCGAGCATATAGACCAGACGCGCCATGTGATCGGGATCGGCCAAAAAGCGATTTCGGGCATCGTAGGCCAGCTTTGCGGCCTCTGCCTCGATATGAATGCGTTCTGACCCTAGGGGGTCCATCGCGGAAATATCGAAATGCTTGAGGATGTTGAGCATCAGAATCGCCGTGGCGCCTTGCCCATTTGGCGGGTGCTCGACCAGATCCATGCCTTTGTATGTACCGCTGATGGGGGTGGTTGCATCACAGGTTGTGTCCGCGAAATCCTGTAAGCTGTGAACGCCACCCAACTGGGTGAGGGCGGTGTGCATGTCTTCGGCGACTTCGCCCGTGTAAAATGCCTCTTGGCCATGTTTTGCGACGCGGCGCAAAACCTCTGCCTGCCCGGGTGCGCGAAAGATATCCCCAACCTTTGGGGGCCGACCGCCAATGAGGTAAGAGGTGCGCGCGGCACCTTGCAGGGTGGGTGCGCTGTCGTGCCAATCAAAAGCGACCCGTGCTGCAACGGGCACGCCGTGATCTGCATAATGGATGGCGGGTTGCAGTAGATGATCCAGCCCGAGTGTCCCAACCGTTTCAGCCAGATGGCAAAACGCAGCCATTGCACCAGGGAGGGTCACGGAATGCGGGCTGGTTAATGGAATATGTTCTAGTCCAGCGTCCCGTAATTGTGCGGCATTGGCTGCGCGCGGTGCGCGCCCTGACCCGTTGAGCGCATGGATTTGACTGTCGCCGGGGCGAGAGTAGAGAACAAAACAATCCCCCCCAATGCCAGTCATTTGCGGTTCACATATGCCCAATAATATAGCAGCGGAAATCGCAGCATCCATGGCGTTGCCGCCTTGTTTCATGATGTCTACGGCTGTCTGAGCTGCAAGGGGGTGAGATGTGGCACACATCCCGTTGCTCGTCAGAACCTCAGATCTGCCAGGTAAGTGAAAGTCGCGCATGGGGGCCTCTTTTCCCGTTCATCGCATCGACCGTAGGTCGCCGAGGCGGGAATTCCAATCGTGAGTTTTCGAAAGGGAGGATAGTCCTCGGCGTCACGTACTGGGTGGGGGCTGTTACACGTGACGCCAAGGGAAGCCTTATGCAGCTACACGTACTGTATGTCGTGTGTTTGGGGCGGCAGTGCGAAACAAATGCGGCTTAAATGTGTTTGGTGAGTTTTTTCATCACGGCTGCGTACAAGGCAGGTCAAAACCCAGGGACAATAGGTTATGCCCCTCTTCCCGTTGATAGCTGATATCGCTGGCGATCTGGCGGATCATAAACCAACCAAATCCACCTTCGGGAAGGTCTTGCCGGTCGACATCCAGATTGGCGGCTTCCCCTGCAGGCAGCTGATTTGAAGGCAGCGGGTGCCCCATGTCACAGATACGAACATCCAGCCGGTTCACGTGAAAGGTGCACCTTACGCGCACTTTGCCTGGCTCAATGCCGGTGTAGGCATGTTCCACGACGTTGTTGATTGCCTCGGCCAAGGCAATTTCAACGTCCCCTGCTTTGTCTTCTGACAACCCGCGTTCTTTGAGTTGGCTAGCGACGGCGCATATTCCAGCCCTCGCTTCCAACTCTGTGGCGCGGAACGATAAGGCAAACCCATCTCGTCTACGGTTCAGGTTCAAACCGGTCACTCCTGTTGAGTTCAATTCACGCCGTCAGCGAGTGCATCGTCAAGGGACGCGAACAGATTGAACACAGTATCCATTCGGGTCAGGCGAAACACCTTGTCCACGACGGGTGTTAACCCAGCCAAATCCAGTTTTCGGTTGGCCCCCAATTGTTTCATGGATGCGACAATGGCCCCAAGGCCGCTGGAATCAATAAAAGTGACGGCAGAGAGATCCAGAATAATGCGATCAGGCCCGCCTTCGGTTTCTGCTCGCATGTCTTCTTTAAACTGAATGGCCATTGCTGCGTCGATACGATCGGCGCTTACGGTGATGACACGTGCATCGCCACTTTGCGTACTGGTCAGGCTCATGTTTTTCTTCCTTCGTGGCTACCTATCGACGCATAGGCTAGACGCCAATTCTTACTATTCGGTATTCATTGCCGGAAAGTTGGAGGAAACAGCAGATGAAAAATGTCGTTATCGCAGGCGCCGCACGAACCCCAATGGGTGGTTTTCAGGGGGCCTTTGATGGGCTCAGCGCGGCGGATCTTGGTGGGGCTGCGATCAAGGCTGCTCTGGATGGCGCCGGTGTGGACACGGTAGACGAAGTTCTGATGGGGTGCGTTTTGCCCGCGGGTCAAGGGCAGGCACCGGCCCGACAGGCTGGGTTTGCTGGCGGTTTGGGCGAAGAAGTTCCAGCCACAACCCTAAATAAGATGTGTGGATCAGGCATGAAGGCGGCGATGATCGCCTATGATCAGATCGCATTGGGACATACGGACACGATGATCGCCGGGGGCATGGAAAGCATGTCGAACGCGCCGTATCTGTTGCCCAAAATGCGTGGCGGCGCGCGGATTGGTCATGGTCAGGTGATTGACCACATGTTCCTTGATGGTCTTGAAGATGCGTATGACAAGGGGCGCCTGATGGGCACCTTTGCCGAGGATTGCGCGGAAACCTATCAGTTCACCCGCGAGCAGCAGGATGAATATGCGCTCAAATCACTGTCGAATGCCTTGGCCGCGCAAGAGAGTGGAGCCTTTGATGGTGAAATCGCAGCAGTCACCTTCAAAACCCGAAAGGGGGATGTGGTGACGGATGCGGATGAACAGCCGAAAACCGCACGCCCTGAAAAAATCCCAACATTGAAACCTGCCTTTCGTAAAGACGGCACCGTGACAGCAGCCAATGCGTCGTCGATCTCGGATGGGGCGGCGGCCTTGGTGCTTGCCTCGGAAGAGGTGGCACAAGCGCAGGGGATGACCGTGCGGGCGCGCGTGATGGGTCATGCAAGTCATGCCCAAGCGCCGGGCCTGTTTGCGACGGCCCCGGTTCCAGCGGCAAAGAAGCTGTTGGATACCTTGGGTTGGAGCGCAGAAGACGTTGATCTGTGGGAGGTGAACGAGGCTTTTGCCGTGGTTCCCATGGCGTTCATGCAGGAAATGGGTCTGTCCCGTGACATCGTGAACGTCAATGGTGGGGCCTGTGCTTTGGGCCACCCGATTGGCGCGTCTGGTGCCCGGATCATGGTGACCTTGCTGAACGCACTGGAAAAGCGCGGCCTTAAACGCGGTGTTGCTGCCATTTGCATTGGCGGTGGTGAAGGTACGGCCATTGCGATTGAGCGGGTTTGACCTCGGGTTCTTTCATGAATACTGCGGAGGAAAGAGGATCAGAAGATCCTGAGGGGGGTGCCCCCCTCCCTCCAACCAAGGGCGAAGTAATGACTGTAGATTATGAGACACTGGCAAAAACCATTTCTGCGCTCACCGAAGGTGAAACAGATGCGGTGGCTTTGATGGCAACGGTCACTTGTGAGGTGCATCATGCGGATGACCGGTTCGATTGGACCGGGTTTTATCGCGTGACTGAACCAGAGGTTTTGAAGATTGGCCCGTATCAAGGTGGGCACGGCTGCCTTGTCATCCCGTTTTCACGTGGCGTGTGCGGGGCCGCAGCGCGGACAGGGGAAACCCAGTTGGTTGCCGACGTGGATGCGTTTCCAGGCCATATCGCGTGCGCATCATCGACACGGTCTGAACTGGTCTTGCCGGTAATGAATGCCCAGAACGAGGTAATTGCGGTGTTTGATATCGACAGCAATCAACCCGATGCATTTACTGAAACGGATGCCGAAGCGCTGGGCGCGATCCTGTCACAGGTATTTGCCCGCTAGGACAATGCCAGCGGAAAGTTGAAACAACAATATTGACAGCAGCCATCGTGAAAATGGCTGCTTTCGTGTTTTGTGCTGAAACAGGATTCGGGCCAGATAGGCCCCCGGTGTCCCTCCCAAAACAGATAGCCACAGCAAAAAATGCTCGGGTATGCGCCACCAGCGTCGCTTGGCGCAGATCTTGTCCCAGCCGAACAGCACGACGGTCAGGGCATTGATGACCCACAGATAAATTACCGCATACCACATTGTTCGACCTCATGCCTTTCGGGGTCTCTCCTGTGTCAGCGAGCAGAAATGTTCAACCCCCGTGAAAAAACGCTTTGATTTTTCACGAACATAAGGCATCGTGAAAAAAGAGGACAAAATTTCACGAGACCTGAGGAGAGTCGCTGGTGAATGCCCAAGCCCCCCAAAGCGCCACGCTGGGCGCGGATATTCGTGCGCTGCGAAAGGCGCGCGGGTTGACGCTGTCTGAGATCGCGACGCGTCTGGATCGTTCGGTTGGCTGGCTGAGTCAGGTCGAGCGCGATATGTCCGAGCCGTCGATCTCGGATCTGCGTCAGATCGCAGGGTGCCTTGAGGTTCCGATGTCGATGTTGTTTACCCATTCGGCCGCGCCCTCGGATGAACAAGGGTACATCGTCCGGGCCAGTGCGCGCCGTCCCATGGGGTCGGGCGAAGAGGGGCTGATCGAGGAACTGCTCTCGCCTGATCTGACCGATGATTTTGAGATGGTGCATTCTACGTTTCAACCGCTCTCAAAGATGCAGAAACCCGCGAACCGTCCAACCCAAGAAGTGGGGTACATGATTTCAGGTCAGCTAGACCTTGTGATTGGTGGACGATCTTTTTCTGTCGGGCCGGGTGACAGTTTCCGCATCAAGCACGAGCAGTATCAATGGTCCAACCCCTATGATGTGCCTGCTGTGGCCATCTGGGTCATCGCGCCGCCGGTGTATTGATGAGTTTCGAGGCCTGGATCATATTTGCGCTGTTCTGGGTGGTGTTTGTCACCACACCGGGGCCCAACGCGGTCAACTGCATCTCAAACGGGATGAGCCTGCCTTTTTCCCGAGCGATGATTGGGGTGTTGGCGATTTTGACACAGGCCACCGCATTCCTAATCCTGTCCGCATTGGGTGTGACGGCTTTGATCACGGCATCCCCGACCGCGTTCTTTGTGGCCAAACTGATTGGCGCGGGGTTTCTTGTCTATCTGGGTGTGCGGGGCTGGATAAATGCCAGCAAACCCGCCCCGACCGAGGTTCGGCCTGCGCGTCATGTCTATTTGCACGCCTTGGCTATCGCGACGATCAATCCCAAAAGCGTCGCGGGCTATTTGGCTGCGTTCTCGCAGTTCGTACAACCAGACGTTTCGATCTGGGCGCAGATGAGTGTCATCATGCCAACCGCCTTGACGCTTACAGCCCTTAGCTACACCGGCTTCACGACTTTGGGGGCGGTGATGGGCAAGGCGGCGCTGGGCGCTGTGTTCAACACATGGGTTCGGCGGGTCATGGCGATCTGTTTCATTATTTATGGCGTGTTGCTGGGTGCCAGCAGTACTCCACAGCCAAGAGGGTAACTGATGCTCAAAGGATCCTGCCTGTGCGGCGATATCACGTTCAGTACCGAGGCTGCGCCTCAAGGCCCCTCGATGTGCCATTGCAGCCAATGTCGCAAGCAATCGGGGGGCATCTGGTCGTCGGCCTATGTCAAAGACACCGACCTGAGCATCAACGGCGCGGTCCGTTGGTTCAGCACCAGCCAGACCGCCAAACGCGGCAGCTGTCCCCGTTGTGGGTCTTTCCTGTTCTGGAAAGCGCATGACGAAGACACCACCAGTTTTGCCCTCGGAGCCGTCGATGGCCCCACCGGGCTGACCCTGCAGAAACACATCTTTGTCGCCGACAAGGGCGATTACTACGACATCGCGGACACTGTGCCGCAAAAGGACTGAAGAGGATTAGTCATGTCTGATTTCCCAACCAAGGCCCGTGTGGTCGTCATTGGCGGCGGCGTTGTTGGCTGCTCGGCGCTGTATCATCTGGCTAAAAAGGGCTGGACCGATTGCGTTTTGCTGGAAAAGAACGAGCTGACCGCCGGGTCGACATGGCACGCGGCGGGTAACGTACCAACGTTCTCGACGTCATGGGCGATCATGAACATGCAGCGCTATTCAACCGAGCTGTATTCCGGGTTGGCTGAAGAAGTCGATTACCCGATGAACTATCACCAGTCGGGGTCGATCCGTCTGGCGCATACCAAAGAGCGGATGCAGGAATTTGAGCGCGCCCTGTCCATGGGCCGGTATCAGGGCATCGAGATGGAGATGTGGACACCGGAAGAAGCCAAAGAGCGCTACCCGTTTCTGGAAACGCACGATCTGGCTGGCGTTCTTTGGGACCCGTCTGATGGCGACATCGATCCGGCACAGGTCACACAAGCGCTGGCCAAAGGTGCCCGTGACATGGGCCAAAAGATCATCCGCTTCTGCCCAGCATCCGGCGTGACGCAGCATGACGATGGTACTTGGACCGTGCACACCGAAAAGGGCGACATCGATTGCGATTATGTCGTGAATGCCGCTGGCTATTACGCGCAGCGTATTGGCGAATGGTTCAAGCCATATGGTGGGCGCACTGTTCCAATGATGGTAATGGAGCACCAGTACCTGCTGACCGAGCAAATCCCCGAGATCGAAGCCTGGTCCAAGGAACATGGTGGCAAGCTGCCACTGATCCGCGACGTGGACGTGTCCTATTACCTGCGGCAGGAAAAGAATGGCTACAACCTTGGCCCGTATGAGCCAAACTGTAAGGCGCACTGGGTCGAGAGCAACGATCAGATGCCCGAAGATTTCAGCTTTCAGCTGTGGCAAGAGGATCTGGACCGGATCGAAGATATCGTGGTCGACGCAATGGCGCGTGTGCCGCTGATGGAAACCTCGGGCGTGTCCAGTGTTATCAACGGACCGATCCCCTATGCGCCAGATGGTCTGCCGTTGATTGGCCCAATGCCCGGAGTGAAAAACGCGTTTGAGGCATGTGTGTTCACCTTTGGCATCGCTCAGGGTGGTGGCGCAGGTAAGGTGCTGGCGGAATGGATCGTGGATGGTCAGACCGAATGGGACATGTGGGCCGTCGATCCACGTCGTTACACCGATTATACCGATCAGGATTACTGCAATCAAAAGGGCATGGAAGTTTACGGCAACGAATACGCCATGCATTTTCCTCAGCACGAATGGCCTGCTGCACGCGACAAGAAACTGTCGCCGGTGCATGCCAAGGTCAAAGAACTGGGCGGCGTTATGGGTGCTTATAACGGTTGGGAACGTGCCAATTGGTTTGCGCAGGATGGTGACGACACTTCGCTCGAAGCGACGCATACTTGGGGCCGCACTGGACCATGGGAGCAGCGTGTAAAGGAAGAGTGCGAAGCTGTGCGTGATGGCGTTGGTGTACTCGACCTGCCAGGTTTCTCGCGGTTTTTTGTCAGCGGTGAGGGCACGGCTGAGGCGCTGCGCGGTCTCGTCACTGGAGGTCTACCTAAAGTCGGCCGGATCAATCTGGTCTACGTTGCAGACAGCCGCGGTCGCATTTTGACGGAAATGTCGTGTATGCGTCTGGGTGATGATGAGTTCGTGATGATTACTGCCGCTACAGCGCAATGGCATGACCGCGACTTGCTGGTAAACGCAATGCCTGCGGGTGTGTCTGTTGTTGATGTGACAACCACACGCGACACACTGATTGTAACCGGCCCGAAATCGCGCGAGTTGCTGGCTGGAATGTCTGATGCCGATCTGACGACGGGCTGGTTGACTCATCAGGCTGCCACTGTTGCGGGCCATCCGGCGCATCTGGTTCGGGTGTCCTTTGCTGGGGAGTTGGGTTGGGAAGTGCATGCCTTGAACGAGGACATGCCTGCTATTTATAGCGCTATTCTGGATGCGGGCGCCAAGCCGTTTGGCATGTATGCGCTGAATAGCTTGCGTCTGGAAAAAGGATATCGTGCGTGGAAAGGCGATCTGAGCACCGATTACTCCTTGCTCGAAGGGGGGCTGGGCCGTTTCGTCAAGCTGGACAAGCCACAGGATTTTCCAGGCAAGGCTGCCATTCAAAACGAAAAGCAGCAGGGTGTGAAGAAGAGCTTTGTAACCTTGGTGGTTGAGGCTGGGGATGCGGATGCGCCCTATATGTCGTGCATCCACAGCGGGGATCAGATCGTTGGCGAAACCACCTCGGGTGGGTGGGGTCACCGGATCAACAAGTCGATCGCGCTGGGCATGGTGCGGTCTGATCTGGCGGTTCCAGGGACTGAGTTGGAGGTTGAGATCTATGGCGTGAAATGCCGCGCTGTGGTTCAGGAAGATCAGCCGCTTTGGGACTCTGCAAACGAACGCCTGCGCGCATGATGTGCTAAATTCGACCCGCTAATGAAGGAGAGACCCATGAGCCGCACGATGCAAGGCGTCTATCTCACCAAGCACGGCGGGCCGGAGGCGCTGGAATGGCGCGATGATATTCCTGTTCCGGTCCCTGGACCGGGGCAGGTGTTGGTCCGCGTGGCCGCAGCCGGTGTGAACAACACCGACATCAACACGCGTATTGGGTGGTATTCCTCGGAGGTTACTGGTGCGACGGATTCCGTTGACCAAGACGTTGAAGCTGGCGGCTGGGGCGGGGCGTTGGCTTTTCCACGTATTCAGGGCGGTGATCTGTGCGGTATCGTCGAAGAGGTTGGCGAGGGTGTGGGGTTTGAGCCCGGACAAAGAGTGACCTGTCCGATCAATTTGCCGCGTTCCCGTCCGGGTCACCCACAGGGTTTCATTGCCTTGGGGTCGGAGATGGATGGGGCATTCGCCCAATATTGTTTGGTGCAGGCTGATGATTTGTACGACGTCACGACCTCCCCCCTGTCAGACGAAGAAATCGCCGCGATCCCTTGCGCCTTTGCAACGGCAGAAAATCTGCTGACCCGCGCAGGCGTCAAGGCGGGTCATCGTGTGCTGATCACTGGCGCATCTGGCGGTGTCGGTCTTGCGGCGGTACAGCTCGCGACCATGCGAGGCGCGACAGTGACGGGCGTGACGAGTTCAACCAAAGCCGTGATCGTTCAGGGGCAAGGCGCGGTTGAAACGCTGGATCGCGGTGCGCCGTTGCCCAAGGATACCTATGACTGTGTGATTGACGTGGTGGGTGGTCCGGCTTGGGCGGATCTGATCCTCGCGTTGAAGCCCGGGGGGCATTATGCCGTCTCAGGGGCGATTGCCGGACCGATGGTGCAGGCTGATTTGCGCGAGATCTACCTGCGCGACATTACTATCCATGGCTGCACGCATCAGACGCCCGAAGTTTTCGGACGTCTCGTTGCGTTGATGAACGCCGGGCGCATTCGCCCTCTGATTTCGAAAACTTATCCTCTTGGCGACATAAAAGTGGCGCAAGCGGATTTTGAGGCTAAAGCCTTTGCTGGCAAACTGGTCTTAATCCCATAGGAGAATAGAGATGGCACAGATCACCCTTTTGGACGGCTCGATCGGGCAGGAATTGGTCAAACGTAGCGGTGACCGGGCGACGCCTTTGTGGTCGACCCGTGTGATGATTGATTACCCCGATTTGGTGGGGCAGGTCCATCAGTCGTATTTTGATGCAGGGGCCACAGTTGCCACGACCAACACATATGCGGTGCACCGTTCACGTCTGAACCGGGTGGGTATGGATTCGCAAATGCCTGCGCTTATCGCGACGGCTTTGGAACAAGCAGAGGCCGCCCGCGCCCAATCTAAAGAGGGGCGCATTGCGGGGGCATTGGGGCCTTTGTTGGCATCCTATCGCCCAGACCTGAATCCCGATCCCGTTGATGCAGCTGAAAAGTTTGGTGAGCTGGTTGGTCTAATGCAGGATCATGTCGACCTGTTCTTGATCGAAACGGTCTCGTCTCTGCAAGAGGCCGAAGGGGCGCTGCTTGGTTGCAAGGAAACCACGAAACCGGTTTGGCTGGCCCTTTCGGTTATGGATGATGATGGAACACGCTTGCGATCTGGCGAGGCGTTGGCCGACATCGCACCTGTGTTGGATCGGTTTGCCCCACAAGCCGTATTGATCAATTGCTCGCGCCCCGAGGCGATTCCGGCGGCGCTGGACATCTTGAAAGGGTTTGGCCGTCCCTTTGGCGCCTATGCAAATGGGTTCACGCGCATCTCCGAAGGGTTTTTGAAAGACGCCCCAACGGTAGACGCATTAGAGCAACGACAGGACCTGGGACCCGAGGCATATGCGGCGCATGCGATGCAATGGGTCGCGCAAGGCGCTTCAATTGTCGGTGGTTGTTGTGAAGTTGGCCCCGAACATATTGCAGAGTTGGCGAGCCAGCTGAAAACGGCAGGGCATGAGATCGTCTGAGGAGGCGGCACTATGGGTGGAAAGAGCAAACTGCATCTTGTCATAAACAGCGACAGGCAGTGGCAGTTTGATATCATTGTGGCTGATGGGTTTGTTCTGACCGAGTTGGCGGGCGTGGTCGATGTTATCCGTCTGGCCAATCGCGTCTGTCCCAGTCCGCCGTTCACCTGGACCTACCGGTCCGTGACGGGCGGTATGGTGGAGAGCAGCGCCGGGGCAGTGGTATCGACCGAACGGCTGAGCGATCAGCCGACGGCGGATTATGCTTTTGTGATTGGCAACGCCGACCCGGATTGCGCGGAATTGGCGCTTGGGCGCAAGATCTCTGACTATACCTTTCGAGGCGCACAGGTGTTCCTGCTTGCCGAAGCCGCGAGCCGGTATATCAACGAAAACAACGAGGACTCCTCGCATACCACTCATTGGGAGAACTCGGCGTTTTTGCGAGAGCGCACTGGCGTGTTTGATGCCAACTTTGCGATAGCGACCGAAAACGGACCTGTTGTCACCTGTGCCGGCATGGGCGCGACTGTTGATGTGATCTTGGCCGTTATTGGTCGCCATATTTCAGGTGCCGCTCGTATGACGGTTGCGGACATTCTGCTGCACGAAAACATCCGCGATTTCGGCTCTCAGCAACCTTTTTCGGGGGTCAAAACGACGACCACGGGCGACGACAAGTTGGATCAGTGCATCAAGATCATGCAGGCCAATGTCGAAGATCCGGTGCCGATCAATGAGATTGTCGCGGCACTTGAGCTGTCAAACCGGTCGTTAGAACGCAAGTTCAAAACCTTTCTTGGCGCGACCCCCAACACCTTTTACCGGGAAATGCGACTGGCCAAGGCCAATAACCTGCTGTTGAACACCACAATGAGTGTGCGGGAAATTGGGATGGCATGCGGATTTCCGAATGGGTTTTCTTCTGTTTACAAGAGCTTCTATGGTGTGACGCCGTTTGCTTTGCGCCGCCAAAGGCGAGTTGCGCAGGGGTGATTACCAAGCTTTTTCTGGCGTTTTTGATGCTTTTTCTGACGCCTCTCCGTGGCAAGATCACGCAAATTTGCAAGATTCGGAGACAAGATGATGGCTGATCTACCCAACAAGGCCCGCGTGGTCATTATCGGTGGTGGTGTGGTTGGGTGTTCGGTGGCTTACCACCTGACTAAAAAGGGCTGGAAAGACGTTGTGCTGCTGGAGCGCAAGCAGCTGACGTCGGGCACAACTTGGCACGCAGCGGGATTGATCGCGCAGCTGCGCGCAACCGCAAACATGACCAAACTGGCCAAGTATTCCCAAGAATTGTACGGGGATCTTGAGGCGGAAACAGGTGTTGCCACGGGCTTCAAGCGGTGTGGATCGATCACAGTCGCTTTGACCGAAGAGCGTAAGGAAGAGATTTTCCGCCAAGCCGCCATGGCGCGCGCATTTGGCGTTGAGGTTGAAGAGATTTCGCCTGCGGAAGTCAAAGCCAAATACGAGCATTTGAATATCGATGATGTCACCGCCGGTGTGTATCTGCCGTTGGATGGTCAGGGTGATCCGGCGAACATTGCGCTGGCTTTGGCCAAAGGTGCCCGTCAGCGTGGCGCGGTTGTCAAAGAGCGGATCAAGGTCACAAACATCGCCAAGCAAGGTCGCAAGGTGACCGGCGTTGATTGGATCAGCGATGATGGGGCGGAACAGGGTCACATCGAATGCGATATGATCGTGAATTGCGCCGGCATGTGGGGCCACGAAGTTGGCAAGATGGCCGGTGTGAACGTGCCGCTGCAGGCCTGCGAACATTTCTATATCGTGACCGAGGCAATTCAGGGTCTGACCCAGATGCCTGTGCTGCGGGTGCCTGATGAATGCGCGTATTACAAAGAAGACGCGGGTAAGATCCTGTTGGGCGCGTTTGAGCCGAAATCCAAGCCATGGGGCATGAACGGTATTTCGGACAGCTTTGAATTTGATCAACTGCCCGAAGATTTCGATCACTTTGAACCCATTTTGGAGGCCGCCTGTAACCGGGTTCCGATGTTGGGCGAAGCGGGCATTCACACCTTTTTTAACGGTCCTGAATCGTTCACGCCGGATGATGCGTATCACTTGGGACTTGCGCCCGAGATGGACAATGTCTGGGTCGCTGCCGGGTTTAACTCGATCGGGATTCAATCGGCGGGTGGCGCAGGCATGGCGCTTGCTGAATGGATGGATGATGGCGAAAAACCATTCGATCTGGGCGATGTTGACATCAGCCGGATGCAGCCATTCCAGGGCAACAAATCTTATCTGGTCGAACGCGCCTCGGAAACGTTGGGGCTGCTCTATGCGGATCACTTCCCGTATCGCCAAAAAGCCACGTCACGCGGGGTGCGTCGGACGCCATTCCACGAACACCTGAAAGGTCAGGGTGGTGTGTTTGGTGAATTGGCAGGCTGGGAACGGGCGAATTGGTTCGCGCGGGACGGTCAAAAAGCCGAGTATGAATACAGCTGGAAACGCCAGAACTTCTTTGACAACGTTGCCGATGAGCATAACGCGGTTCGGACCAATGTGGGCATGTACGACATGTCGTCCTTTGGTAAGATCCGCGTCGAAGGGCCAGATGCCTGCGCGTTTATGAACTTTGTCGGTGGCGGTCAGTATGATGTGCCTGTGGGCAAGATCGTCTACACGCAGTTCCTGAATTCGCGCGCCGGGATCGAGGCGGATGTGACTGTGACCCGCATGTCGGAAACCGCCTATCTGGTTGTGACCCCGGCGGCGACCCGTTTGGCCGATGAAACCTGGATGCGCCGCAATCAGGGCAATTTCAATGTTGTGATTACGGACGTGACCGCAGGTGAGGGCGTATTGGCCGTGATGGGCCCCAAGGCGCGCGAGCTGATGAATCTCGTGTCGCCCAATGATTTCTCAAACGAGGCGAACCCATTCGGCACAGCGCAAGAGATCGAGCTGGGCATGGGGCTGGCCCGCGTTCACCGGGTGACTTACGTGGGCGAATTGGGCTGGGAAATCTACGTCTCTTCCGACATGGCTGGTCACGCGTTTGAAGCGCTGCATGCTGCGGGTCAGGACTTGGGTATGAAGCTGTGCGGCATGCACATGATGGACACCTGCCGGATCGAAAAGGGGTTCCGCCACTTTGGTCACGACATTACCTCTGAGGATCATGTGCTAGAGGCGGGTCTGGGCTTTGCCGTTAAGACCGATAAGGCGGACTTTATTGGTCGTGATGCGGTGTTGCGCAAGAAAGAAACAGGTCTGCAAAACCGTCTGGTGCAATTCAAGCTGACCGATCCCGAACCGCTGTTGTATCACAACGAGCCGATTTTGCGGGATGGAGAGATTGTCGGCTTCCTGAGCTCGGGGGCCTATGGTCACCATCTGGGTGGTGCGATGGGCTTGGGCTATGTGCCTTGTCCGGGTGAAAAGCCTGCCGATGTATTGGGATCGACCTATGAGATTGACGTCATGGGCACACGGGTGAAAGCCGAAGCGTCGCTAAAGCCGATGTATGATCCCAAGTCCGAGCGTGTGAAGGTCTAAACAGCTTTTTAGAACCTGTATTGAAAAGATCGAAAAGCGGGGTCGGGAAACCGACCTCGCTTTTTTCATTTGTAGTCAGGGTCGCCAATAGCGGGAACGCTGAAGAGGAGAGGTAAATCTTAGGTTTTAGAGGGTTTCCTGTTTTTCGGAGTGCCATCCGATACGCAGTGTGCGTTGGGCCAAATTACAACAATGTTGACAAGGCAGAGTTACAAATCCGAAACTACGCATGTGTTATAGCATTTTCAGGTTCGTCATTCCGTAGAAAATACGGGGGAAAATAACTCGTAATTATTTGAATTTGCTAATAATTCGAACGGGGAGAATAAACGATGAAGGCTAAACGCAACTCAAGTTATCTATCCAAGTCAGCCCTGTGGGCATTACCAGTCGCAGCCATATTATACCCATCCATTTCCGTCAGTCAGATCGTGACGACCGAAGAATCCGCCGCCAGCGCCTTTCCTGCCGAGGCGTATTCACCCTATGCAAATCGATCCATCCCGATCCGGCCTTTGTGGGGGGAAACCCATCTGCACACCAGCTTGTCGTTGGATGCGGGTGCTTTTGGCAATATCTTAGGGCCGGATACGGCATGGGATTTCGCCAAGGGGAAAAAGGTGACCTCGTCCTCGGGACTGCCGGTCAAACTCAGCCGTCCTTTGGACTGGATGGTGTTGACAGACCACACCGATTTGATGGGGTTTGCACCTGATCTGCAGGCCGGTGCGCCCGGAGTTCTTGCTGATCCGAAAGGACGGGAATGGCACGAAGGGTATAAAAAGGGCGGCGAGGCTGCTGGTAAATCTGCGTTTGATCTGATCACTAACTTCGCACAAATGACACTGCCTGAATCGTTGCTTAAGGCCTATAGCCCAGGATCGGATGAATTCGCATTTGTGTGGGAAGAAATTGTCGAAGCTGCGGAACGCGCCAATGATCCAGGGGTGTTTACAGCCTTTATCGGTTTCGAATGGACCTCGGTTCCCAAAGGGTTCAATTTACACCGAAACGTGATGCTGCGCGATGGTTCGTCACGGGCCTTGCAGGTTGTTCCACCCGTAACGCAACCGCCATACGGATCAACTGATCCGCTGGAACTGTATAAGTGGCTAGAGGCGTATCAGGAAAAGACTGGTGGGCGGGCCGTGGCCTTTTCTCACAATGGAAACCTGTCGAATGGCTGGATGTTCCCGACCAAAGATACCTATCACGGCGGCGTTGTGGATGAGGATTACGTGCGCCAACGGGCCAAGTGGGAGCCCCATTACGAAGTTACCCAGATCAAAGGAGATGGCGAGGCGCATCCGTTTTTAAGCCCCGAGGATTCTTTTGCTGACTATGAAAACTGGGATAAGGGCAATCTGGACCTGACTCAGCTTAAGACCGATGAGATGCTGAAAGGGGAGTACGCGCGCGAAGCCTTGAAGCAAGGCTTGGCGTTAGAAGAAGAATTCGGCATCAACCCCTACAAGTTTGGTTTTGGCGGGGCGACAGATAGCCATACGTCATTGGCAACTGCTGAAGAGGATAACTTTTTTGGCAAGTCGGTCAGTGTTGAACCCTCGCCAACACGGATCGAACATCCCTTTATCGCGAGCGATTTAGGTCGTGTCGAAGGGTATGAATTGGTCGCGTCCGGGTACACAGCGGTCTGGGCTGAGGACAATACCCGCAAAGCGATTTTTGATGCGTTCAAACGGCGCGAAACCTATGCCACAACAGGCACCCGCATTGGGTTGCGGTTCTTTGGTGGCTGGTCATTTACGGACGAGGATCTGCGATCACGGGCGTTGGCTGAAGCAGGATATGCTAAAGGTGTGCCAATGGGCAGTGACATGCGTCCACGCACCGACGACGCCGCGCCGAGTTTCCTGATCTTTGCGTTGCGTGATCCGATTGGCGCCAATCTGGACCGGGTTCAGGTCGTCAAAGGCTGGATGGATGCCGAAGGCGCGTTGCAGGAAAAGGTCTACAACGTGGCCTGGTCTGGGGATCGCGAAGCTGATGCTGATGGAAACGTCGGTGATGTTGGCAACACTGTTGATCTGGAAAAAGCGAGCTGGACCAACACCATCGGCAGTTCCGAGCTGTTGAGCGTTTGGGTGGATCCTGATTTCGATGCGGCTGAACGCGCATTCTATTACGTGCGGGTGTTGGAAATTCCGACGCCGCGATGGGTGGTTTATGACAAGGTTCGTTTTGGCATTGAACTCCCGGAAGAGGCGCAGCTGATCCATCAGGAACGCGCCTATTCTTCGCCAATCTGGTATACGCCCCAGAAATAGAGCGGAACGAATAACAACATCTGAAAGAGCCGCTTTTAGCTAAGCGGCTCTTTTCTTTTTCCCAAAACCTTGATCTGGTTCGTCGGAATTGGACACCAGTGTATTCAGAAAAGGGCCGCTATGTGCACTTCGACAGGGACAGCAATCGGAACTCAGAAATTGGAAAACGACCGGGTTCGTGTGACCGAATGGCGGTTCCCAAAGCGGGGGGACAATACGGGCTGGCATCGACACGAGTACGATTACGTGGTGATCCCGATGTTTGATGGGGTTTTGGAAATTGACCTGCCCGGTGGGGAACGGATGATCGCCGAATTGAAGACCGGCGTGCCGTATAGCCGCGAGATCGGAACAGAGCATGATGTCATCAACGGAAATGATTTTGAGTGTTCTTTTATCGAGGTCGAATTGCTTGAGCCGCGGGCGTCAGAAAAGGAAGCGTCGTGAGGTTTCATCACGATTCGTGATGCCCCAGAGCACAGAAATCGAATTTCCTTTGGTTGGGAACCTGCCATACATGCGAAACACATCACCAGAGAGCACAGTATGGTACAGACAACAGACAACGTTGATACACCGCGCGGCCTAGCCTTTGCGGTCAGTGCCTATCTGCTGTGGGGCTTCTTGCCGCTCTATATGAAGGCGCTGGCGCATATTCCCGCCGCTGAAATTGTGGTGCATCGGGTGATCTGGTCAGTGCCAATCGCTGGTGCTCTGCTCATCGCTTTGGGACGCACTAAAGAGTTGCGCGCGGCACTGGTGAACCCCCGGATGCTGGGCATGGCCTGTGTGACGGCTGCGTTGATTTCAGTGAACTGGGGGATTTACGTTTGGTCGATTGCTTCCGGCCACGCGTTGGATGCAGCCCTTGGGTATTACATCAACCCGCTGTTCAGCGTGGCCCTGGGTGCGCTTCTGTTGCGAGAAAAGCTAAACCGGACGCAACTGGTGGCGATTGGATTGGCCGCATTGGCCGTGATCATCTTGATCCTGCAGGCGGGTAAACTGCCTTGGGCCGCCCTAGGGATGACGTTGACGTGGGGCTTTTACGCGTTTTTCAAAAAGTCGCTGCCGATCGGGCCAAATCAGGGGTTCTTGTTAGAAGTGTTGATCCTGACGCCACCGGCATTGGGATATCTGGTCTATCTGACGATGACAGGGAACAGCCACTTTTCCACCTCTTTCGACAACACGGCGCTGTTGGTTGGCTGTGGTTTGGTGACGGCGATTCCCCTGATCCTCTATGCGAATGGGGCTAAGCTGCTGCGACTGTCGACCGTTGGCATTTTGCAATACATCGCACCGACCCTGATCTTTCTGGTCGCGGTGTTGGTTTTTGGCGAAGAATTTGACACGGGCCGCATGATCGCATTCCCGATGATCTGGGCTGCGCTGGTGATTTATTCGATCCCGTTGGTCCGAGGGATGCGCCGCACTGCCTAGGTGTGATGTGCGATGATCTGATCGCCCAGTGACCGCGCCCAGAGTTGATAAAACGCCGGGCTGGGGTGATAGCCGTCTGTGGCCGCAAAGCGGGGTTCAACGGGGATGTCCAGAGGCAGGCGGTGTAATTCAGGTACAGTTTCTGCAAGCTGCGCCTGAGCCCTGTCCAACCGCGCCGCCTGCTGCCCCAGAACCCAAGCCAGCGGCTGTGGCAGGGCGGGGAACAACTCCATCTTGGGGACACCTGATGTCAGGATTAACCTTGGGGTAAACCGAGCCCGTAAGAGGGCCATCAACTTGGCCTGCCGCTGATAGAATTGTCCCGATGTGGTGGCGCGGGTGACATCGTTGACGCCAAGCGCAAAGACCACCACGTCAAACCGTTGCTTTGGCAGATCCTTTAGTCGGGCGATGGTGTCGGGGGTGATATGCCCGGTTGTGGCCTCTACCCGCCAATCAACGGAAAAATGCGGGGCCAGATGGGTCACCAACTGCCCGCTGAGCGCGGTGTCTTGTGTTTGCGCACCAACACCCGCGGCCGAGCTGTCACCCGCAATCAGCAGTCGCAATTTTGGCCCGCTGCCCGATTGCCCACGACGTGCGCCGGTGGGTTCCGGCAGCAGTTGCGCCTTGCGACGGACCAACAAACCCTGCGCGGCCAATACAGGCAGCAATGGCACGCGCAGGATTTGATCAACGGCTATCATCTGAGGTCAGGACAGTGCTTCGCGGAACTTGAGGAACCGCGCATCTGTCATCACCCGGGCGTTCATGGCATCGCGCAGCGCACCAATGGTTTTATAGGGGCGCATCACAACCTCAAACGTTTCGATCAGCCCGTCGTCATTCAGGGTAATCAAATCGACACCGACGGCATCCAGATCACCAACCTTGCATTGAAATTCCAACGCCCAATCTTTGCCGTCGCCCATGACCCGGCGATATTTGAAATCGCTGAACACCTTGCCCACGTGGCCCAGAACAGCGGCTACAGGGTCGCGACCAGTCCATGTTTTGTAATAGGTCGGTGGCATGAATTTCACATCTTCGGCCAGCAGTTCGTGAATGAGGGTTTCGTCGCCTTTGGCAACAACTTCCTGCATTTTGGTGATCGTGGGGTGCATGTGTCTTTCTCTCCCTTAGTCTCAACTTGACCGCAGCTTTGCTGTTGCGTGCCAGCGCGGCAAGGACGACGTTGCGGGAACCGCGCAAGCGCTGTAGGCAGGCGCGCATGAGTGATGATTATAACCCGCCCCAAACCCCACTGGACGTGCTGCACGAAGATGCGCAGTTGATTATCGTGAACAAGCCTGCTGGTTTGTTGTCGGTTCCGGGCAAGGGGGAGCATCTGGCGGATTGTCTGATGGCCCGTGTGGCGGCGGCGTTTCCCGGCGCATTGCTGGTACATCGGCTGGACCGGGATACATCGGGGGTGATGGTGTTTGCCCAGACCCCACATGCGCAGCGGCATCTGGGTCTGCAATTTGAAAAGCGTCAGACCAAAAAGATCTATCTTGCGCGCGTTTGGGGCAAGTTAGAACCCAAAACGGGCACTGTGGATTTACCTCTGATCGTCGATTGGCCCAATCGTCCGCGTCAGATGGTATGTCACGATACCGGCAAACAAGCGGTGACCGATTGGCGGGTGATCCGCAGTGATGAAGTGTCAACGCGTGTACGATTGATGCCAAAAACCGGGCGATCCCATCAATTGCGCGTGCATATGCTGGCGTTGGGGCACCCGATTCTGGGCGACCCGTTTTATGCCGAAGGTCCGGCGCGGGACTTTCCCCGTCTGATGTTGCATTCAGAAGAATTGCGACTGAAGCACCCCGACGGTGGTGCAGCGCTCAAATTTCGCGCCCCTGCTGATTTTTAAACGCTGACCGACAGCCAGCTGGGCGGTAGAATGTCGGGGTTCACCAGCTTTGGATCTCCGAACCACTTGGCCGGTCCTGCGACGCGTTTCTGCGCGTTTTGGTTCAGCCATGCGGCCCACCACGAAAACGAAGAATTGCCGATGATGTTGTGCTGGCACAGGGTCATCAGGCGCATGTCTTCGAAATCAGTGTCGGCCCCGTTGAAATCAACCACCACCTTTTCCACGGGCAGAGGCAGATTGTCCTTGGCCCATTGTGGATCATCGGAAAAGACATAGACCGTTGGCGTTCCCGGCAACCCGTCAAGAACCTGTGCCAGCGCCGCCTCATAATACGCCTGATCACACAGGACATGCGCGCCCAGCGTCAGGTAATCGCCACGCCGCACATGCAATGAGATTGCGGTGCTGTTGGCGATGCGGTCCGCCATTTCAGCATTCTGGGTGTTGGTGAAGTCGGGAAAGGTAAAATCGCTGCGGATCTGGTCGGCGATCTGGGTGAAGTACTGTTCGGATTGCCAATAGCCATGCAGATAGCTGCCGTCGGCGTATCCAGCGATGTCGGGGTTATAGCCCAAACCCTGTTCGCGGCGAAACTTGGGAGCCTTGCCGCTGCTGCGCCACAGGGCATAGCGCACCGGGGCTTCGGATTTGAGTGGGGGCAGGGGGGCCGGGTCCACGAGCGGTAGATCAAACACGCGGGTCAAAACGCCTTCGCCTCGGGCAATGGCGCCACGGGAGTCCAACGCGACCTGCGTGTTGCGACGGGCCGCAAGACCAGCGGCGGCGGCGTATTGGAACATCTGATTGCCGAGACGGCCATGCAGGCGGGTGATGATCATTGCTGGCAATCCTTGTGATGTGGTCGCTGTGTCTGTTTAGGCGCTCTGACCCAGCATGACCAGCGCAGGTGGTTGACAGACGCCATACGGGTTCCTAAATCACGGGTTCAGGTTTGGGTCCCCTGCCGCTCGCGGCCATTTGGCTTTGGTGAAACCCTGTTTGATACATCTGACGCCCCTTTCACGGCGCGCCCGGGTGGCAATGCGAGCCCCGTCCATTTTATTCGCGTGTCCGTTTGAAAGAAACGAGGCAAAGGATGATGACTATTCAAAACATCGCTCCGGTGACGGAGCTGAAAGCGCAGGCAAAACGTCTGCGGGACAAACTGCGTGGCACTGGCGTTCAGCTGAGTCACAGTGAATCGCTAGAACTAGTTGCGACCCAGCACGGTGTGCGGGACTGGAACACGTTGCACGCGATGGCTGGGAACAAGCTGTTGTTGCGGGTGGGGGACCGGGTGCGCGGGCGCTATCTGGGTCAACCGTTTGTGGGTGAAGTTCGCGCGTTGTCGAACATTGCCGATGGATCGCACCGCCGTATTACGCTGCACTTTGACAAACCGGTGGACGTGGTAAAGTTTGATAGCTTTTCGTCGTTCCGCCAACGGGTGAGCGGTGAAATCGGCTGGGATGGCCGATCAACGCGCAAAACCTCGGACGGGGAACCGCAACTGGTCGTGATGCCGGAATAGCATCATGCCCTTGATCCCAAAAACAAGAAAGCCGCCCAATGGGGCGGCTTTCTGCGTTAAACTCAGGGGGCTTTATTCAGCAGCCCAACCACCAACGGCTTTGATTTCGAGGAAATCCTCCAGACCAAACAGACCACCTTCGCGACCGTTGCCGGACTGCTTCATGCCACCAAATGGCGCACCTGCGCCGCGGGATTGGCCGTTCATTTCAACCATTCCGGACCGTAGTTTGCGCGCCAGACGATTGGCACGGGCCGGGTCCTGGGTCTGAACGTAGTTGGTCAGGCCGTAGGGCGTATCGTTGGCAATCTCGATCGCTTCTTCTTCGGTTTCAAACGGGATCATTGTCAGAACCGGGCCAAAGATTTCTTCGCGGGCGACGATCATCTGGTTGTTCACATCCGCAAAGACGGTCGGCTTGACGAAGAAGCCCTGATTGACGCCATCGGGACGACCTGTGCCGCCGGCAACCAATTTGGCGCCTTCGTCGATTCCCTTTTGGATCAGGTCCTGAATCTTGTTGAACTGCAACTCGTTCACAACCGGACCGATGTGGCGGCCTTCTTCTGACGCGACGCCAACGGTGACGGCGCTGGCAACAGCGGCGGCGGTTTCAACGGCCTGATCATAGATGCCCTTTTGAACCAGCATCCGCGATGGCGCGTTACAGCTTTGACCGGTGTTGTTCATCATATGCAGAACACCCCGTTTGACAGCCTTTTCATCGGCATCGTCAAAGATCACGTTCGCGCCTTTGCCACCTAGTTCCAAGTGAACCTTTTTCAGGGTGTCAGCCGCGTTTTTCGAGATTGCAGTCCCGGCGCGGGTCGATCCAGTAAAGCTGATCATGTCCACGTCCGGGTGACCCGAAAGCTGTGAGCCAACACCAACACCATCACCGTTCACCAAGTTAAAGACACCGGCTGGGAAACCGGCCTCGTCCATCATTTCGGCAAAGATCATCGCATTCAGGGGGCTCTGCTCGGACGGTTTCAGAACCATGGTACACCCGGCAACGGCTGCGGCCCCAACTTTGAGCGTGATCTGGTTCATGGGCCAGTTCCACGGCGTGATCAATCCAGCAACGCCAACGGCTTCGCGAATGATACGGTCGTTGGGGGCGTGATCCCCAAGTGGGGCTTCAAAGTCGAAATTCTTAGCTGCTTTGACGAAATTGATCAGGTGAAAGATACCCGCGCCAACCTGCTGTGTGCGGGCCATGTCGATGGGGGCACCCATTTCAGCCGACATCGCCTGCGCAAGATCCTCGGTGCGGGTTTTGTAAACTTCGATCAGCTTTTCAACCATCGCAATCCGCTCGGCAGGCGGTGTTGCCATCCAACCCGGCAGGGCTGCTTTGGCTGCAGCGACGGCTGCGTTGGTGTCCGCTGCGTCTCCCAAAGAGATGACTGCACAGGGTTCCTCGGTCGAGGGGTTGATGACCTGAAAGTCATTGGCGGCGGCGGGGGCGACCCATTGGCCGTTGATATAGAAATCGCGTTTTTCAATCATGTCAGGTTCTCCCAAATCCTGTGGACCGGACCATGGCCGGTTTGAGTGTCGTGTGTTGTCCGTAGTGGCTTGCGCACCGAGGTCGGGACAGATCCAAATACCTCAGTCGGGGGCGAACAGAGCAACGCTGTGCAAGACCTAGGCGCAGGTTGACGCCGCTTGCAAGAGGCATCGGGTCGCGCATCAATTTCCGTTGCGGCGCAAAGTGACACGGGAGAGGGGGTGTAACAATGCCGCGAAGTCATTAGGTTGTCTTCGACGACGAGTCGTTTCATGAATTGACAGGAGGCCAACATGGGTTTGCGCATCAACGATACTGTTCCTAATTTTACTGCCGAGACGGATCAGGGGACGATTCAGTTCCATGATTGGATCGGTGACAACTGGGCCATTCTGTTTTCACACCCGAAAGATTTCACACCGGTTTGCACCACCGAGTTTTCTGCCGTCGCACAGCTGTCCGATGAATGGGCCGCACGGGGCTGTAAAGTGATTGGTGTGTCGGTTGATGGCGTCGAAGACCACAAAAAGTGGAAAGGCGACATTGAGAAATACGGCAATGCTGCCGCAGGATTTCCGATCATTGCAGACGAGGGTTTGGCGGTTTCCAAGGCGTTCGACATGCTGCCTGCCGAGGCATATATGCCCGATGGCCGTACCCCAGCAGACAGTGCCACGGTGCGTTCGGTGTTCATCATTGGCCCCGATAAGCAGTTGAAACTGTCGATGACCTATCCGATGACCGTTGGCCGCAACTTTGCTGAGATTTTGCGTGCGCTGGACGGTTTGCAGATGTCAGGCAAGGGTGTCGCGACACCTGCAAACTGGATGCCGGGCGAAGACGTGATCATTCCACCTGCGGTCAGTAACGAAGATGCGACAGCCAAGTTTGGTGAGTTTGAAACAATCTTCCCTTACCTGCGCAAAACCAAAGCGCCCGAGTAAGGCAAAGCTTTTGATGGGGGGCGTTTCCCCCCATCGATTTGCTGGTGGATACTCGTGTGAGTTTCGCCAGATCAGGGCCGCTGTGGTTGGCTTGAAACTTTGGCCCGGTACAAGGCTCGCTTGAATTCGCGCGCCAGTTTAGACCCCGAGCGGTTCTTTTTTTGGATCGTTGATCCCCCCACTTGATCTGTAATTTCTGAGACCCCGTTCGGCAGAATCGTGTTGATCTGTTGTTGGGTGATCCAATGCATTTGCAAAAAGGTATCTACGGGGCGATCGAGTCTTTCAGACGCGCCCAGCAACCTACGGGCTGCGGTTTTCCCAACCACCTGACAGACAGTCTGCAACCCTATCACGCGCGGGAGAAATAATTCCGCATGGGGGCCGCGATCAATCGTGGCCGCGGGTGTTTCGCGCCGTTTGGCCGGAAGCCGGAAGAAACTGTCAACGCTGGCATGGTTCGCAATCAAATCTAGCGCTTCATTCCAAAGATCCAGATCAAGAGACAGATCATCTTCGGTGATAAGTGCATAGTCGAGATCCAAATCAACAATGCGTTGCCAACAGGCGCGATGGCTCAGGAAACACCCAACTTCGCCGGCACCTAAGGGAAACGGATAGTGGGGCGCGTGAATGTTGCCGGGCTGTGGTGTGATCTGTCCCTTTGCGATGATGTCTTTGCCAATGACGGCGTCCACAATCTCGGCGTTTGGCAAAAGCTGTAGCAGCTTTTGGGCATTGGGGGCGCGTTTGGCGTCACCGGGCATATGAATGATAAAGGATCGCATGCCCCGACGCATACCGCGCCGGGGCATGGCAGGAAAGGGGAACCGCGACCCTTTAGAAGGTGAAGCGCACCCCGAAGTTCAGGCTTAGGTTATCGAGGTCATCCTCGACAGAGCCGGTTGAGACCCCATTGGGCGCCAGACGTGGGCTTGAGACGTTAAAGGCACGCCCGTAACGTGCGTCAAAGGTCAGGGCGGTGGCGTCGTTCAGATCATAGCTGACACCGGCAATCGCTTGCAGGGCAAAGCTGGTGTCAGAGTCTTGGATCGTGACGCCCGGCCCATAAGACAGACCAAAATCGGTACGTTGCGCACCCACACCAAACCCGGCGTAGGGTGTGAATTTGCCCTGTTGTTTGAAGTCAAACAGGATGTTGGCAAAGATCGAAGCAGAGGTGATGTCGCCGCTTGTATTGACCTCGGATCCGCCGCCATTGCCAGTAAAGTTCAAACTATCGACGTCATTGTCACGATAGGACAGTTCCAGTTCGATCCGTGTGCCGATGTTGCCGTTGCTCCATTGCGGGATTTCGCGGCCTACGGCCAGACCAATGCCATAGCCGGTGTCGAAATCACCGAAAACGGATTGTGATGACCCGCCGATGGTTCCAGAGAGGTTCGTATCCTGGAGCTGCGTCGCGCCAAGGTAACCTTGGATGTAATACCCTTGTGGTAGGGATTGGGCGCTGAGCGCTGAGGCGGACAGGGCAAGGAGGGTGATGCTGAGGGGGAGACGGAGTGACATCGGAGGTCCTTTGGTTGCTCGGGTGATATCGGACCATGTGCGCGTCCCAAGCAAAATGAAAAGAGATGGGGCCTTCACGCCTGATCACAGCTGTTTTGGACAAATTTGATGAGCCTCGAACCGGCGATCTGGAATGTCATAAAATATGGGTTGTCAGAGGATCACAAAGGGAAGAGGCGCCCTATTTCGCTCATGATCCGTTAGCGGCGTTCCATTCGTTGCAATCAGAGCGCAGAAGTCCGATTGCGCGATTCAGACGTGTTTCGAAACCCAGTCGGCAACGCGTGGCCAAATCTCTTTTCTTGCGGAGGAGGAGGCCAGAATCCGCCCGTGTTCGTAGTCTTCAAGAAACCCATAGGATTTGCCGCACTGCACCAGCGTCTTGTCGGTGCTGCCAAAGGCGTTGGCAAAGCCAAAACACCCCTGTGGTGGGGCTACGAAATGATCTCCGGCACCTGCTAAGGTCAACACTGGCATGTGCAGACTGGGCAAGGCCGCAAGGTAATCAAAACCCTGCGCACCGTGGAACGCACCGGATAGGTTCCAACGGCACCATTGGCGCATCAAATGCGCGCTCTCGGGATCAGACCCGACCCCAAGGGCGCGGGCAGGGATGATGTCCATGTCTGCCAACCAGCCCGCCATATTCTCGATCTTCTGGCGATGTGCGGTAAGGGCGGCTGCTTGATTTGCTTGCGTGGCAAGCATGCCCAGCCCCAACACGTCTTGATTGGCCTGATCGGGGTGACGGGCCATCCACATTGCCATCACCAAACCGCCACCGGAATGTGCAAGCCAGATTGATTTGGCTGTTTGAGTTTCCCGTTTCACCAACTCTTTGACCGCAGGCACATCCTGCAAAGCGACTGTCTCGAAATCATACTGCGCTGTTGGCGTGTCACTTGCGCCATGGCCTCGCCAGTCAAAGGCCCACACATCATATCCACACAGGGCAAGGTGCTGCGCCAACCCTTGGCAGCCTTGGTGACTGGAAAAGGTCCCATGGGTCAGGATGATCGGCGTGCGGCTGCCCTGCCCAAAGCGGTGGCAGGCGATGCGAGTGCCATCCGTGCATATCGCGGTATAGCGTGTCGATTGGGTGGAGGTTTCTGGGGGACTCTGAAGCATATTCACAAGCTAGCAGCGGGGGCAGAGCCTCGGCATCTTAAACCCCACGTTACAACCGTGATTTTGTGGGGGAGGAATATGAGCCAGAGATCGCACCACGGCTGTTGCCAACAAAAAAGGCCCCGGCAAATTGCCGAGGCCTCTCTTAGGATCAAGGTAAAGGGCAGATTATTCTGCGCCTTCGCCTTTTTTCTCAGCGACGATTTCTTCGCCGGTTTCCTGATCAACGATTTTCATCGACAGGCGAACCTTGCCGCGATCGTCAAAGCCCAACAGCTTGACTTTCACTTCCTGGCCTTCCTTCAGAACATCTGAAGGGTGGTTCAGGCGGCGGTTTTCGATCTGGGACACGTGGACCAGACCGTCGCGCTTACCAAAGAAGTTCACAAAGGCGCCGAAATCGACGATCTTCACGACCTTACCGGTGTAAACTGCACCTTCTTCAGGCTCGGCCACGATCGAATAGATCATGTCGTAGGCTTTCTTAATCGATTCACCGTTTGGCGATGCGATCTTGATGATGCCGTCGTCGTTGATGTCGACTTTGGCGCCGGACACTTCAACGATTTCACGGATGACCTTACCGCCCGAGCCGATCACTTCACGGATCTTGTCGGTTGGAACCTGCATGGTTTCGATCCGCGGTGCGTGCACCGAGAATTCAGCCGCGCCGGTCAGGGCCTTGGACATTTCACCCAGGATGTGGATACGGCCTGCTTTGGCCTGCTCAAGAGCTTTTTCCATGATCTCGGGCGTGATGCCTGCGATCTTGATGTCCATCTGCAGCGAGGTGATACCTGCTTCGGTACCGGCCACCTTGAAGTCCATGTCGCCGAGGTGATCTTCGTCACCCAGGATGTCGGACAGGATCGCGTAGGAACCGTCTTCTTCCAGGATCAGACCCATGGCAACACCAGCAACTGGTGCTTTCAATGGAACACCTGCGTCCATCATCGACAGCGAGCCGCCGCAGACAGAAGCCATCGAGCTTGAGCCATTGGATTCGGTGATCTCAGACACAACGCGGATGGTGTAGGGGAAATCGGTGCTTGCGGGCAGAACGGCCTGCAGGGCACGCCATGCCAGTTTACCGTGGCCGATTTCACGACGGCCGGGGCCACCTACACGACCAACTTCACCAACCGAATAGGGAGGGAAGTTATAGTGCAGCAGGAAGTTCGATTTGAAGTTGCCGTGCAGCGCGTCGATGAACTGTTCGTCGTCGCCGGTGCCCAGAGTGGTCACAACCAGACCCTGTGTTTCACCACGGGTGAAAAGAGCCGAACCGTGGGTCCGTGGCAGCATGCCGGTTTCCGAAACGATGTCACGGATTTCGTCCGTCGCACGACCGTCGATCCGCTTACCGGTTTTCACAACGTCGCCACGCAGAATGCCAGCTTCGAGCTTTTTCAGGGCGGAGCCAAGGTTGGCGTCGTCCAGCTGCTCTTCGGTCAGCGCTTCTTTGATGGTGGTGCGGGCAGCTGCAACAGCGGCGGTGCGCTCTTGCTTGTCGCTGATCGCAAATGCGGCGCGCATTGCGGTTTCACCAGCGGCTTTGACGGCCTCATACAGCTCTGAATAGTCAGCAGGTTGGAAATCAAACGGCTCTTTCGCGGCTTCTTCGGCCAGCGAAATGATCAGGTCGATAACCGGCTGGATCTGCTCGTGAGCAAACTTAACCGCGCCCAGCATTTCTGCTTCGGACAGTTCGTAAGCTTCGGATTCAACCATCATCACGGCGTCTTTGGTGCCGGCAACAACCAGATCCAGACGCTGTTCAGGGTTCAGGCGCAGGTCCTGCATGTCGTCAACTGTTGGGTTCAGGACGTATTCGCCATCCTCAAAACCAACACGGGCACCCGCGATTGGGCCCATGAATGGTGCGCCCGACAAGGTCAGTGCAGCAGAAGCAGCGATCATCGCAACCATGTCCGGGTCGTTGACCAGATCGTGGCTCAGAACGGTACACATCACCAGAACTTCGTTTTTGAAGCCAGGAACGAACAGCGGACGGATCGGACGGTCGATCAGGCGCGCAGTCAGTGTTTCCTTTTCGGTGGGACGCGCTTCGCGCTTGAAGAAGCCACCCGGTACTTTACCGGCGGCATAATATTTTTCCTGATAGTGAACGGTCAGCGGAAAAAAGTCCTGACCCGGTTTTTGCTGCCGAGCAAAGGTCACGTTGGCCATGACAGAGGTTTCGCCCAAAGTGGCGATAACCGAACCATCGGCCTGACGGGCAACTTTGCCGGTTTCCAGTGTCAGCGTCTCTTCGCCCCACTGCATCGATTTCGTAGTTACGTTAAACATTTAGCGTATCCTAAAAGGGAACACTCCCAGGCCCTTCCCGGGTTTCCCGTTTACATAGCGGCCCCATTGCCGCCGACCCCTATCATCTTCGGTTGGTGTGCTGGGGTCCGGGCACACCGTTTCAGATTCTGCGGCCTTACACTAGAACGCTGGAGAATGAAAGGGTTTGGGCAATCAGTTGGGCTTCTAAGCATCGTCGCAATTGGAAATTGAAAGAGTAGAGCATGGAAAATGCATTTTTCGAAAAAAGCGAAAATCCTAAGCGCCACTGAATTGGAAAGTAAATTTGGTTCGTATCAAAATTGCGTGTACGCTTAAGGTCATTAATTACTTGTAGTTTTTGAGGAACCGAACATGTCAAAGCTTACGCTCTTGAATTGTACGACAGCCGCAGTGTTGCTGAGTACAAGTTTATCCTTTGCGCAGGAATATCAAGCAGGTGAAGGGCAACTTGATTCGCTCTTTCCCGAGGATAAGCCGTATTCCCCTTATGCGGAGCGTGAGTTTCCAGAGCGCCCGCTTTGGGGAGACAGTCATTTACACACCGCTTTGTCGATGGATGCAGGCGGTTTTGGGAACCGGCTTGGTTTGGACGAAGCATACAAGTTTGCACGTGGGGAACAGGTTACCTCTTCATCGGGACAAAAGGTTCGCCTTTCTCGTCCATTGGACTGGCTTGCGATCACGGATCACTCTGACGGGATGGGGATGATCCAAGATGTATTGGCCGCGTCTCCATTGGTCACGCGATACGAACAGGGTGCGCGATGGTCCAAGGCCTTTAATGCTGGCGGACAAGAGGCCGTTGATGGCGCATTGGATTTGATTGGGACATTCTCACAAGGTGAGATGGATCCTGAAATGTTTGCCAATTATTCGCCTGGGTCCCGACGCTATGCCACGATCTGGGAAGAGGTTATTCAGGCGGCGGAACGGTACAACGAGCCCGGCGATTTCACTGCTTTCATTGGGTTTGAATGGACCTCCCTCTATGCAGGGGCGAATTTGCATCGAAACGTTATTTTCCGAGATGGGCCAGATCGGGCGCGTCAAGTCGTGCCGTATACGACGCAGGAACCAGTCGGCAGCGCGGATCCGTTGGATCTGTACAAATATTTGGAAAATTACGAAGCCAAGACCAACGGAGCCACAATGACGTTTGCCCATAACGGCAACTTGTCAAACGGCATCATGTTCCCAATGGATGCGCAATACACAGGTCGGGCGATCGACAAACTCTATGTTGAACAGCGCGCCAAATGGGAACGCATGTATGAGGTAACGCAAATTAAGGGTGACGGCGAAACCCACCCATTTTTGTCCCCTGATGACGAGTTTGCTGATTACGGCACATGGGATGTTGGGAACCTTGATCTGTCTGCTGCCAAAACAGATGACATGTTGGCCGGTGAATATGCGCGCGAAGCCTTAAAGAACGGCATGCTTCTTGAAGAGAAGTTTGGCACCAACCCTTACAAATTTGGAATGATTGGGGCAACGGATAGCCACACATCTTTGGCAACCGCCGAAGAAGAGAACTTTTTTGGTAAACATGCTGGTTATGAGCCAAGTGCAGAACGGTTAAGCCACCCGTTTATGAAGAATGATAATGGGGAACTGTTTTCTTGGCAGCAAGTCGCATCGGGCTTGGCAGCCGTTTGGGCCAAGGACAATACCAGAGAGTCGCTGTTCGATGCGATGGATCGCAAAGAAGTGTACGGAACCACTGGCCCCAGGATGACGGTACGGTTTTTTGGTGGGTATGATTTCGCCGAAGCTGATCTGTCCAGTCGAGAGGTTTCGGCAATCGGATATCTGAAAGGGGTGCCAATGGGCGGAGATCTGACCGCGGCCCCAGAAGGAAAATCCCCAAACTTTTTGATTGCGGCCTTGCGTGACCCAATCGGGGCCAATCTGGATCGGGTTCAGATTGTCAAAGGTTGGGTTGGTGAAGGCGGTAAGACGCATGAAAAGGTTTACGATGTTGCGTGGTCTGGGGATCGAGTCGCTGATGCATCTGGCAGCATTCCGGCCGTCGGAAACACAGTCGATGTTGCATCCGCCACTTGGACCAATACCATTGGTTCGCCCGAGTTGATTTCCGTTTGGACGGACCCCGAGTTCGATCCAAAAGAGCGCGCGTTCTATTATGTGCGTGTTTTGGAGATCCCGACTCCGCCTTGGTACCTCTATGACAATATCCGTGTCGGAAGCGCGCTGCCAGAGGGCGCGCCCACTGCGCAGCAGGAACGCGCGTATACCTCCCCAATTTGGTATGTTCCCGCCAAATAAACTAAGGAACGTGCGCAAAAAAAAACGCCCGCCGAAATGGCGGGCGTTTCTATTTCGGGCGATCGCTGATTAGCGGCGCAGGCCGAGGCGTTTGATCAGGTCCTGGTAAC
Source organism: Phaeobacter sp. NW0010-22 (assembly GCF_040365955.1). Classification (NCBI taxonomy): domain Bacteria; kingdom Pseudomonadati; phylum Pseudomonadota; class Alphaproteobacteria; order Rhodobacterales; family Roseobacteraceae; genus Phaeobacter; species Phaeobacter sp. NW0010-22. The sequence continues at coordinate 96,717 of NZ_BAABWT010000002.1, read as the reverse complement.
GGGCCACATCTTTTGCCTTGGTGTAGTCCAGCAGCTTACGACGCTGAGCAACCATTTTCAGCAGACCACGACGACCGTGGTTGTCTTTTTTGTGGGTCTTGAAGTGCTCGGTCAAGGTCGCGATGCGCGAGCTCAGGATAGCAACCTGTACTTCGGGCGAACCTGTGTCGCCTTCTTTGGTTGCGAATTCTTTCATGACGCGTGCTTTTTCTTCAGCAGTAATCGACATCGGGGTCTCCTTTGCAAAAAGGTTAGAATGATGGCGCAGGCCGGGATGTCGTCCAGCACAGGCCCGTGGAGAAGATCCCTTGCGATTCGGCCATGACTGACTGAACCATTCGGGATGGGCGCATATAGGAAGTTTTGTACGAAATGGCAAAGGTTTTGTAAGGTCGGATCAGGATTAAGTCCTGTTTTCCGCTGTATTTGGCCTTAACCGGCCATGGCAAGGGCAGGAATATCGGCTTCGTTCATCAACACAATGTCGGATGGAAGCACAGCACCGCCCCCAAGCAGCGTCGCGATTTCTTCGCCATTGATCGACACGCGGGTCACGTTGGGGTTCTGTGGATCTTGTTCAATGTCGATTGCAGGATCGGGGTCATTTTCTGTATCCCACCCGATCAAAAGCTTGTCCTCGCCGGATTCGAAATCCATCACATCTGCGGCTTCTCCTTGAATGATCCAATCCCCAAGGACGATGGTATCTGCTCCGGCGCCTGTGGTGACAATATCCCCTTCGCCAGCAATGATCGTATCCAGACCGTCACCGCCATTTAGGAAATCTGTTGCTGCTGACCCGGTTTCGCCGTCGTCCGCACCGATGATCAGATCATTGCCTTGGCCGCCAAACAGTGTGTCCTGACCAGCCCCGCCGCGTAAGAGGTCATCCCCATGGTTGCCATGCAATGCGTCGTTGTCAGCGCCGCCATCCAAGGTGTCATTGTCTTGACCGCCATGCATGGAATCCTGACCTTCGCCGCCGTTCATTTGGTCAGCGCCAAAGTGCCCGAACAGGCTGTCGTTGCCCTCGTCTCCCTGCAATGTGTCATTGCCCGCTTCGCCGTGGAGCTCGTCATCATCTGCGCCACCGCGCACCATGTCATTGCCGTCGGCACCGTGCATGACATCATTGCCAAAGCCACCGCTTAAGGTGTCTTGCCCGTCGTAACCGTTGATCTGATCATTTTCTTCGGTTCCTGTCATGTCGTTGTCTGCGGCATCACCAAACAGAATAGTCTTTCCGATCTGGCGGTTAGTCGGAATGCCATTGGAATCGTCTTCTGATCCGTCTGAATCTGTCGATGGCAGTATCGAAGTGATCGGTTCGATTGGGCCAAGGTCTTCTTCGGCACCTTCAACGGGCTGGGATTCGTCGTCAACGGAAGTAAGGGTTTCATCACCCAGCATGACGACACTGCCAACAGCGGCTAAACTAAGCAAACCTGCAATCAGAAACATTTACCCAACTCCGAACATGCGTAACCCCACACCCCTATTTTCTCATGGGTTGCCCCGTGTCGTCAAAGTGAGTTTGACGAAATGGTTAACGCGCGTCGAGCCAGGGAAGCGGCTTTTGGGTATAGGCAATATACAGAGGATGCTTAGGATGGCCGGCTTTTGTCAATCCCAAGTGAAACAGCGGAAGACCGGTGTTTCGCAGCAGCTGCTCAACAGCCGTGCCGCGTTCCAGATGATCGCCATGTGCGCCCCATGCAGCGATGACCTGATCCGCCCAGGCAACACCGTCCTGAATAACCGCATCATTTTCTGGGCCAATGGGGGCTTGGGCCGCGCGCATCTTTTTGGGATCGGTGTCACGCCATGCAAAAATATTGGTCACCTGAAAGGCACCAAACCCGAGTGCGCGTGCCCGGCGTTCACAGCGTTCAACCGTGGGGTCGTTTTGGACTTCCATGCACTGTAATAAAGTGTTTTATTAGATACTGTCGCCTATTGTGCTTTCAATCCGTTTTGGGGATAGTTTCGGCCATGGCCGAAACTATCCCCAAAACGGATTTCGCCCCAACAGAGGTGAAGCTACCCGTGGCGACAGTCGTCGAAATACCTGTCGTTGAGCATGGCAACGTCAAGTCCATCCCCATGATTTTTTGTGCGATGGATGATGGAGAGGTCCTCCCAGTGGTGGACGCGTTTGCCTATGCAAGGGCGCGAAGCGTGACGCATTCGCCGGTATCGGTCGACAAGGACGTCAGTACGCTATCACGGCTTGCCAACTTCATAGCCGTGGCCCTTACGGGAAGGCGGATGGATGACGAGGACCAAGATTACTTGGTCTACGCATATCTGGCGACGAGAGCTTCAGGCACAAAGGTATTTAGTTCCTCCGACCCAATCTCTGAACTGGACTGGAAGCCGATCGGAACGATGACCCTTCGAAGGGAGTATTCTGCAATCGTTCGATACTTCGAATTTTGCTCTAAAAGCTTTGGTCGGGCCGAGTTGGGACGTAGCTGGTCGATGGCGGGTGATTCTCACGCGCTGAGCCGAATGAAGGAATTTCGTCGCCTACGTGAAGGAGATTTCTTCGCCCACCTCTCTGCAGCCCGGCTTAGGTGGCATGATATCCGATCACCCGGTACTTCCTATCGGCCGTTAATCGTAAGGCGTGGCCAGAGCACAAAGAAAATGAGGACGTTTCCACCAACCGAAGAAATCTGGGCCATTATTAACGCCGAAAGGAATCCGGCCTATCGGGCTCTCTGGGTGACGGCTGCTTTCGGAGGGCTGAGAATCAGCGAACAGCTCAATACTTGGTCCTGCGATATCCTACCTGGAGCATACCGCTCCTACTTCTTTCCGGAGTTTCGTGAGCAAGAATTGCTGGAGAGAGTGTTCCTAAGAGCTCATCCTATCACCTCGACCTACACCGGTGTCGTTGGCTCCAGATCTGTCAGTAGGAGAAGTTTTCTCCAGGCGACCTATGGTCTTATCCCCAGGTGCGATCTGTCCGGGAAGGATCCTTTGCGGGCGGGCTGGAAAGGCACGATCGTCTCCGGGGAACATGACACCCATCAGGTATTCTGGGCAAATTCCCGCGCGCGCCGAATGTTTGAAGAGTGTCATGATGAAATTGCCGACTTCCATGACATTGAACGTACTTCGCTGAGGCATCCCTACCTAATTGTCAACATGAGTGACCGCTCCGGATCACGGAGGGGCGAACCCATGAAGATTTCGGCTGTGCAATCGGCCTTCGAGAGAGCCTGTGTGCGGGCAGGACTGGAGCCGCGGAGGTTCGGCCGCAACCTTCACGGCATGAGGCATTACTACAAGTGGCTCCTCAGAAACGAGCTCGGGCTTAGTGAAGAGCATGTCCAAATCTGCCTCGGTCATGCATCCATCGAAAGTCAGGAGAGTTACGGGAGGTCATCGCGTAGCGCGTACGATGCACTGGCTGGGCGCGGCGGGTAAAATTCAATATCGGAGAAGAAGTTGCGTTATAAAGTCATTTCGGTGGACGAAGCAGATCTAAGCATTGAGCCGGACGGCAACGGCATCGTGAGCCGAGAATCCCAGGCTTTCGTTCTACGCCGTGACCTTGGTATGGATGAATTCCACCGGCTATTCGTTTCCTTTGTAAAAGCATTTTCATCGGAAATTCTTTCAATATTTTCAATGAAACCAAAAGAATTTAAGGTTTTCAATCCGAACCGAAGATTCATCTTTGATGATCTTACATGCCCGCCCAACGCACTTGTTGGTTTCAAGAGGGCGGGCTCGGAACAGTCAAACTTGAACTGGCTGCGTCGGGAACCAGTATTATCGGCATTCATAAATACTGGTGTGATTCCCGTATCTGATACGCGAGGGTCGAAGGGGATGGTGTTGTCGCCAAGAAAGGGCAACTTAACAGACCGAATATTTGAACTCGAGACCGACGTACAAAGAGCAGCCATGGGGAAGCTTTTTGCGGACGCGAAGGATTTTGATGAGATTTTCAGTGACCGCTTTCCGTCAGTCGGCGTTCGATTTGGTTTAGGTGAGCTAAATCGTCGGTTCTGCAAGGTGGACAACAGCCACGAAGCTCTGTCGATCTTGGCTTCTGGCGTCGGAAACTATCTCAAAGCGAAGGGGGAGAAGAAGCCTCGTCGATGTGCGGATCTGCTCTTTGCCCTGTACCTTGCGCGGGAAGGGGTGCTTTTCTGGCCTCACATCAGTGCTTCAGAAGGGTCATGGATTCTTCCGCAAAGCTTGGAGCCGCTCTTTTGGAGTTTCGCTTTGCCTACAGAATGGAGGGTAATCTGCGCAGAAGTATTCAAAGGTGACAAGCAATCTTCATCTATTTTGCCATTCCATAGAGAACTCCTTCTTCGAACGAATTTCTTTCAAATCCGGGAGTTCAATGGCTGGATACTGCCGAGGATCAAGGAGGATATTGAGATCCAAAGGCGTCAATACACTGGGGTAGTGAAGGGGCGTTTCTCAACTCACGCAAATCGGTATTTCCGCCTATTGGTCGCTGCCGCTGGACTGGACATGGAGCACCCCAATGTTCGGGGGGCGGTGCGCTACTTTGGCTACGGCGTGAAGTTAGGAGTGGACAACTCGACTGAGGTTTATGCCTGGGTGTATGATCCAAGGCGTATGCGATCAGAAGTTGGTAAACCCCTTCTTGAGCGTGACGGCAAAGTGCCGCAGTATGTCGTGGACTGGGCGCAGGCAATGCGTGAAGGATTGACGCTCTTACCCACAAAAACAAAGTATGTCCGGACACATGAAATGGCTAATTGGCTTTTTTATGTTTGGGAAATTGGTGAAGAAAATGCACCTAAGACTTGGCAAGACATAAGTAGAAACGATCATATCAGCGGTTCTGGAAATTCGTCTTTCCCCACGTTTGTGGATTTCCTCAAAGCTAAGCGAGTACCTGAAACAGTCCCGAAAACTCTTCGAACCTTTGACCAAGTGATGCGCTTGGTAGCAATTCGTGAAGGTTGGGTAGACTTCGTGTTTCCAGTGGATGTTGCACAGGATTGCCCACCTAAGAAAGGACGGGTGCGTGCAGGTAGAACGCATCGAAAGCCGTTGCATGAAGAGCTACTGGAGGTGGTGATTGAAGAAAACCGTAGGTCGACTGCAAGCGGCCTTCCTTTTGCATTTGCCCGAGGACTTCCGACTCAGTTTCGGTTGATTACGGTGCCGGGAAGCCTGGAGAGGCAGGAGGTGTTTTTTCCGGCAGCCCCGATCGCATTGGATATGATTCTCACCACAGGGATGAGGTCCCGAAGTGCACTGTGGATGGACAGCGGTGAGCGCGACGAGTTCTGGATCGATAGAGAACAGCTTTGCCGAGTTCCGAATCCTTTGGCGACGGCAACGCCAGGTTTCCAAGATGGTTATTTGCGACTGGTTTCGCTTGGGCCAGGGGAGGAAGCGGTTGGCATGTATCTCGCGGTCAACAAGACGGCGCCCTACGAGGTGCCCTGGGTAGATGAGGTGAACGCTGGATATTTCGAGATGATGCGAAAATGGCAAATTGAGCATAACCCACGCAGAACTCCCGTCGTAGCAACTCACCACCGTCTTGAAGAGGATCTTTCGACGCCGGAGGAAATTGGAGAGGTGTTCACTGTATTCCGCGACCCGAGGCGGCCCCATGGAACTCCCTTAACGCGCTCAGCATTATACGACTATTGGTTTCAACTCCTCCAGCACTGCGAACCGATTTATAACGAGCGGAGGCGAGTTAAGTTAGAGGAGATCGGGGCCGAGTTCCGTTGGGAGCCGCTTGTCCGGCCTGACGGGAAGCCTCGATGGGACCTGCACAGTCTACGCGTTACAGTTGTTACCACATTGATCGAAGCTGGTGTATCGCCAGAGGTGGTCGCAATTCTTGTCGGGCACAAGAGTGTTGTCATGACTTGGCACTACAATGCGATCCGTAATGATGTGACGCACAAAGAAATTCGTGCGGGGCTGGAAGCACGCCGAGAGAAGGCGCTACGTGCCCTCGAGATAGCCCAAACAGACGCAGAGGTGGACGATGTGCTCCGCGCTTACCTTGGTGGGGCCGATAGTGTCGGAAAAGACGGCAGTGGCCTCTTGAAGACTGGGATTACCGATGGAGAACCCAACCCCTACGAGGTATTTTCCCATGGAATCTGCCCGGGCGCTTCCTGCGAGATTGGGCTTAATGATGGTAGCAGCCGGATCAAGCCGGTGTTTCGCCCTCAAGCGTGTTCGAGGTGCAGATTTCGGGTGACCGGGCCAGCGTTTTTGAACGGTCTCGTGCTTCGGCTCAACGCTCTCATGGTCGAGATTACGAACTCCTTCCAAGTGGACCAGGACTTAGCAAATGAAGTTGCACGCTTGGAAGATGCGGGACGATCCGGATCCCGGATAGAAGCACGGCTCAGGCGACATCGTCGGTTTAGGGATGAACTATGGGCGGAATGGGCGGCAGAACTCGTTACTATTCGAAGATCCGAGGCTGCGATACTCGAAGAAGGAGGCGCAAGTTCCTTAGTGACAACCGGAGATGCCGAGCTTTCTGGAAAGTTCGACAAAGTTCACGCGTTGGAGTTGTTGCATGAAGTGGTTTCGGCGGCGTCCTCGACTTCCGGCGGTTCGATGGAAATTCCCGCAGGAACGCGGGAGATCAGGGATGAAATCCTGATGGAGATCGCACGCAAAAACGATGCCGCCGAGTTTTTCTATCGTCTTGACCGGGAAAAGAGACGAGCGGCCATGGAGGCGTTCGGGGATTTAATCACGCGGCATTCGAGAAATCGTGCGAACGTGTATCCAGATTTTATTGAACACCTTCTAAATGGTGAGGCAAAGCTCCCCGAACTTCGGATGGTGGCGGCCAGGTATTCTAACGATGAACGTCACAGTCATGGCGAGGGTCGCCAGGTACTGAAGAAAAGGGATGCACAGGATGAGTGACCCAACCAGTCGGGCCTCCGACGAGATTCGAACGCGCCTTTATCGGGAAGCAAAAGGCATGGCTCGACCCGAGATCCGGCAGGCAACCATAGATCGTCTCGCCCAGGCTTGCGACGAAATCGCCTCGGGTCGTGGCGCTCAGACTGTCAAGGCCGCATACGGGAAGGATTTTGGGCTCGGGCTGAACCCGAAGATCACACCTTCTTCTATAGATCGCTATATCAAGGCGCGCCGGATCAAGGACAGATCCTGGTCAGGGCCGACGAGGGCTTTCCTTCAGAATGACGAGGGCCTGTTGAATTATGTTCGCGCACGCGAAGACGAACGGCAGAAGCCATCACTCCCGCGGCGGGCATCTCCATCACGGCGGCGATTGGAGGAGGCTATAGAAACAATTCCAAATGCCGATGATCGGCAGTTCGTCCGATTGGAAGTCGAAAGGTTTCGCCGGCTCCGCAATGAACTTGAGATCCTGAGAACAGGCCTTCGCAAGATGGCACCCTTAGACATCGACGCAATATTGGAAGGTCGAGCGGGCATTGTTCAGGGCAGAGAGAGCGGGTCTGCAGAGGTTCTGGCGCCATTAGTTGATCGCTTACACGATGAGGAAGACATGAGCCGCATCGGCCTGGCTATGGTTGGCGGACGCCTGGCATGTCGAACGACGCGTCAGACTTTGGTAAAGAAGAAGGAGATGGAGGTATTGAAGAGCATAGTCGGCAAAACGCTTCAATTGACCAACGATGACGATACGGATCGGTGGGACGACGAGGACTAAGTCGTAGGATGCGCGACTTGATCTGAGATTTTGCTCTTTTGGAGCGGAAGCATGGAGTGTCGATCAATGATGAATTCGGGATCTAATCATCGAGCCGAAGCAGCGGCTGCTGGAAGTCGCCAAGCAGCCTTATGGGACCTTACGGAAGCTTGTTTGTCATTCTCTTCAACGCCGCTTGGTCTTCGGGTGATCAAGGAGGGGTGTAGGGCCGCCCGAAGTGCTTCGTGGACTTTATTGAAACTCAAGGAAATTTTCACCTGTGGCAACCCAAAGAGCTGTGCAGTGTCTTCTCATAGTATCGCGGAATTTACCCATACCATTACGGGAACACTGAGGGTTTGAGCCTCTCGGGGATCCAAACTTCCTATGTGTTTCAAGCCACATTCTTTTACTTTGGGAAAGAGGAATTGGAACCAACCTTCCAAGGTTGTGGACCGAAGAGACTGGCCTTTCAGATCAGAGCCGATTTGAGTCAGTTGGAGAAAGTTCGAATCTGCGTCTACCCTTGATACCCATCATCGGGTGTACCCCTGCAAGCTACTCCTTTGCAGAATAAGGTGCAGCCTCAATGAACCGCTGAACAAGCTCTGGGTCATCGACGGGGTCGTCAGCATACGTCTTGACCAAATATCGCATGTAGAGCACCGAGACCAAAGTGATCACGAGAGCGGCACAATCAAATGCGATTTCGAAAGTGGTCATTTCACAACTCCTATGTCTCAAGCATAGGCCACTCACAGGCTTTCCCGATACCGATTTCAACCTAAGCACTTCGAGTTCTGAAGACTGCGTGATATAATCAATTCATGGACAAAGATAAACTTGCCGATTTTGAGCGATTGATGGGAGAACCGGGCCCTCGGGAAGAGGAATTCTTTGCCTTGCGCCGAACGCTTCAGATGGGAGCTGGGCTTGACCCGGATGGGCATATTGTGATCGGCGGTGGTCATGCTTTTGTTGCATTCAAAACCTCAATTCTTTCATCAAAAGCGCGTCCTCTCGAAGTCGGAGTTGCTTGGTGGGAAACTGACAAAATCATCGTACACAGCGTGTTAATCGACCCCACCCTTGAACCGCAGAGAGCGGGCGCGAGTAATGAAGCCAGAGAAGATAACGGCACTTCATGGCCCAGTCAGTGCACCCAGAGTGCTGTAGGTGTAGCAACATGGTGGTCAAAAATCGTCGGGCGGCGAGCTTTGGTTTCCGACACTCCAGAAATCGGCAGACCGTGGTTGAGCGGTTTGCTTGGTAAGCGCACGCTTATAATCCATGATTTCGATGAACTTGCATGGAGAGCGTTTTCGGACGAGGGATGCTTCAACGCTGGGCAACTGGGAGCGGTGAACGCAGCCCTGTCTGAGCGCAAAGCAGACCAGCAGGCTGGTGAATATGCCGCAGCCTTGTGCCAGGCTTGGCAAATCGGACAGCAGGCACGAAGAACTGCTCACTTTTGAGTTTGCCTCATAGGTCTTTGGAAGCTCTGATACCTTAACGGACCTGCCCAACCAGCCTCGGAAACCTGGAAGGCTGAACATTTTGCGCATCAGCAAAGTCAGCTTCAGGAGTTTTTTGAGAAAATGGGTTGGAGGGATTCAGGGAAGCGCAAAAAAATCCTGACTCGTTGGCGAGGTTGGTGGTCTCTGTCGGCATCCCGCCTCAACCTTGGCAGCTACGGCAGGCCGCGCATGACCGAAGAACTCAAGGAGATGGTATTCCCCAGGAAGTCGCAGACAGAATGGGCAGTGATAAAGCTTCAGAGAATGCGCGCCGAATGCCTGCGAACCAAGGCGCTATATAGTTTACTTGTTCAGAAGATCTATAGAGGCTATTTCAGATCGAATTTTGTCTCTGAAGGTCTTAGGGAAAATCTGCCTGGTTTGTAGGCGCGCAACGTCGGCATGTTTCTCTGGTGTTAACCAGCCTTTGTTGAACCCCTTTGTAATCAACACATTTGCGAGCATCAGGCAGTTTTGAGAACTCTCCCCTACTTCAGCCGCAACGTCTGTTAGCCGACAGGCTTTTCCAGTCAACACCACATTGGGCTCGTAGGAATCATGCACTCTAAGAAACAGGCCATTCGAAATTGCATCTGCGGCGATATCTGCCGGTAGCCAACCACAAAGACGTATTCTAAAGGCTTCAAGCCAGTGAGCTTCCTGCCACCGGTGGTCTACCAATACATATTCTAACAGCACATCTTACTCCCAATTTGGGAGTATCAGTAACCAGAGGTATCCAGCGTGTCTATACCTTGGGTTACTTTATGGCCGGCACGCTTCACACAAAACAATATAGAAGACTGATTGAGGCGCTGGTTGCGGAGCGTTCCTCGCAAGGATTGTCGCAGGCAACACTTGCGAAGACACTAAAGCGCCCACCGTCCTTTGTTGCGAAGGTTGAATTATGCGAGCGCCGTCTTGATGTGCTCGAGTATTGTGCATGGGCTCATGCACTTTCCGTTGATCCGTTGGATCAATTGCGTCTGCATGCATCTCTTCCCATCAAGGAAATCCCTCGCTGAGTATTTTCTTCTCCTGAGGTATGGAGCAAGACCTTTTCAATCAGGAGTATGTCTTCATCTAAGGTAGGGCTGTGTCTCCACAATCGGCCGTTTACTACGAGGTGCAACAGTTCATCTCGTCCAATGTCGGTAGACCCATCATTATTAGGTCGTGTTGAAATTTGGGATTCTCCCGATTAGCGGCCTGTTTCCAATACCTTGTGTGCGAGGAAGGTGATCTTGGCCTGCAACCTGATGTACGGTCTGTCATTGTGCAGAGAAGTTCGGAATAGCAATCTGAGGTTGCGCAAGCAGCTAATTCGATCGGTAATCGAGTTGGTCAATGCGCTCTTCGATCGCCCCTTGCACGAAACGCTCTTTGCCCTGATTTACATCAGCCTCAAATCAATCGCCCCCTGGGAGCACAGAAAGACCAAGTTCCTTTAGAAAGCTGTTGTGCCTTGAGGTCTCCTTTCGGACCTGCTTTTCGATCTCGACAAGCTGCTTCTGTGCATCTGCCAGCTTGATCTCCTCTTCCGGAACCGCAGTGCTGATGTATCGAGAGATGTTGAGGTTGTAGCCTTCATCGGCAATTCGCTCCATGCTCACACGCTTGGAGTAGCGGTCCTCTTCCGTCCTGAATTGGTAGGTCGAAATGATTTTCCCGATATGGTCAGGTGTCCCATTCCTGCCATCTCCCAACTGGTTTTGCCGCTTTTCCTTTACGAAGTGGTCGGCGGCATTGATAAAGAGAACGTCGTCTGGCTTTTTGCATTTCTTGAGTACGAGAATGCAGACAGGGATACCGGTCGAATAGAACAGGTTTGCAGGCAGGCCGATGACAGTATCGATGTTACCGTCCTTTAGTAACTTCGTGCGGATGCGCTCCTCTGCCCCACCTCGGAATAACACCCCATGCGGCAGGATGATTGCCATAACTCCCTCATCCTTCAGATAGTGAAAGCCGTGCAGGAGGAAGGCAAAGTCGGCGGCAGACTTTGGTGCCAGCCCGTAATTCTTGAACCGAACATCATCGCCCATCGCCTCGGTCGGATCCCAGCGTAAGCTGAAGGGCGGGTTGGCTACCACTGCATCGAAGGCGGGCTTCTTGGCAGGGTTCAACTCGCGTAGGATGTCCCAATCATTGGCCAGTGTATCGCCGTGGAAAATCTCAAACTCGGTATCCTTGACCCCATGCAGTAGCATGTTCATGCGGGCGAGGTTGTAGGTTGTGATGTTGCTTTCCTGCCCGAAAATTCTGCCGATACTACCTCCGCTCTGGCTCATGCGCTTGCGCACGTTGAGCAATAGCGACCCCGAGCCGCAGGCAAAGTCCAGCACGCTCGCCAAACGGTTCTTCTGGCCGGTGGCGGGCTCCTGGCTGTCCAGGGTTACGATCGCGGACAGGATGTCAGAGGCCTGCTGCGGCGTGTAGAACTCGCCAGCCTTCTTTCCGGAGCCGGCAGCGAACTGGCCGATCAGATACTCGTAGGCATCGCCCAGATGATCCGCTTCAGACGAGAACTCGGCCAACCCCCCGGCAATCTCGGCGATGATTGAACAAAGCTTCTTGTTCTTCTCCGCCTGCGTCTTGCCCAACTTTTCCGAATAAAGGTTGATCTCCGAGAACAGCCCGCCGAACGTGCTCTGGAAGGACTCGTTCTCGATATACTTGAAGCCCTCATACAGCGTCAGCAGCAGCTCATCGCTTTGTTTGCGCGCCAGATCTGCGATGTTGTTCCACAGATAGGGCGGCTGGATCACATAATGTACCTTGCGGCGCATCTGCTTTTCGAACTCTACAACGTCGCCTGGGTTGTCCTCGTACCAGGCTTGCAGCGGCGTACTGGCACCGGTGCTCTCAAGAACATCCGGCAGATCAAGGAGGTCCGGCCCCAGTTCCCGCTTTGCCGCCGCCTCGTAGTTGTCTGAGAGGTAGCGCAGGAACAGGAATGATAGCATGTAGTCGCGGAAGTCGTCCGGGTTCATCGCCCCGCGCAACGTATCGGCGATGTTCCAGAGCGTCTTGCCCAATTGCTTTTGGATTTGGTCGTTCATTGTGCAGGTACTTCCTCAGGGGCGGGTGCGGGCGCCGGGGCTGGGGGCGGAGCCGGAACGGCACCCGGTAGGGCGAACTCGAAGCGGGCGATGAACTCGCGCAGCATGCGGCGGAAAAGGTCCTTGTTGTCCTCCCCCATCTCCGTGGGTTCATGGATGGCATATGGGCCGTGGCTCAGTAGGTTGAGGGCTCGGTTGAATAGCGCCCGATCTTCTTCTGTGTCGAGCGCCTTCAGGCAAAAGGCGATGTTTGGGTGCCCGAAGAAAGATGCCGTCTTCTCCATAACGCTCCGCAGAGCGTTGAAGTGAAAGGTGTATAGCTTACCCTTCTTCGGATCAGCCGCTCGCTGCAGTTCAGCAAGCGTCGCCACATGGTGGAAGAATGGCGTGTCTTCCGTAGCCTGAAGCGTGTAGCTGCCGTCGCTGCTCGGACGATGCAGGAAATAGCGCCGATGGACAACCGAAGGGGCATCATCAATCTTCCGACCAACTTCATTGCACATGACGTTGAAGAATAGGGCGTGATGTGAGGAGAAAATCACTTTGATCGGAGCGGGCGCACCTTCGGCATTCCGCCGCGTGGTTGCTCGACGCAGCAGCTTTGCCAGGTCGCAGGCAACGGAAATCGCATTGTTGTCATCAAGCGACGAGATCGGGTCGTCGATATAAAGATACTTCTTCCCCTGATAGGATTCATGCCCGTCCAGCATCCGTTCGCAAATCGCCATGAAGATGCACCAGATGAAGATGTTCTGTTCGCCCCGCGACACCTTTATGTTGGTCTCGTCCCCCTTTCGGAAGCTCACGAAATCCGGCTTGGAGATGGTATCCTTACCCTGTTGAACATCTTTGTAGGTGAAGTCGAACTCGAAATCGGCATAGCGGGAAAGGTAACGGGCGATGGTCTCGTCGAGCGCGAGTTCCGTCATTGCGTCGAAGAAAGATGACTTTTCATTCAGTTGCAAGCGGCGTACGCTGTCGCCTTCAAGGTCGTTTTCCCAGACGAAGAGATCCTCGGTGAAGGCGTTGAAATAGAGGGTGTCGGGCGTGCCGGTCGGGTTCTTCTTGTTCTTGCGCTTCCCTGCGTCCTTGAATTCCATCGACAGGCGTGTCTTGCCAGTGCGGTTGTACGCGTAAATCAGGACGAGCGATGTCGCCTTCGTGGGATTGTTCAGATCGTCACGGAGTCTTGTGACCAGAGTTTTCAGGTTCTTATAGGTTTTCATGCGTCAATCCTCCCCAATCCGGGGGAAAAGCTGCTGCATCAGCCCCTTCTTGTGGATCTTGAGCGTCTCGGATTTTTGGGTCTCAGCGGCGATGAGGTCGTCGAGGGAGGTGAGGCAGTCAGCGATGCGTTGTTGTTCAGGGCGCGATGGGATTCTGAAGCGTAGGTTAATAAAGAACTGCAGGCCGATCGTCTTAATGGTGCTTCCAGTCGCCATGCGCTCAAAGAGTGGTTTTGAATGCTGAAGCAAATGATACAGAAACCAGTTGCTTAGCCTGCGGTCGTCGCACGTCCAAACAATGAAGTGCTGACTAACAGCCATGGGCGAAGCCATTATGGCACTTTTCCCAACACCAGCATCACGGCTAATCAATACCGAGCCTGCTTTGTGTAGAACGGCGGATGAGTTTTTGATACCTTTGTCGGAGATTTCAATTGCCGTCTTAGAAATTAGCCCTTGGTCAAGGCGCTTTGAGTCAGCGAGCGAAACCCACTTGATCCCACCATCATAGTATTCCGGCATGCTCTTTTTGGGGGTGTGCCCGGACCCCCTCTTTGCCAGACCTTCCAGATGCTTCTCTTCCCACTTCTCCGCTCCTTCAAACTCGGGGAACCGTAGGCGGGGTTGGGTTTTGCCTTCTTGGGGGAAAAGCTGCTGCATCAGGCCCTCCTTGTGGGCACTGAGCGCCTCTAACTTCCGCCTCTGCGCGGCAATCAGCGTATCCAGTGATTCCAGACAGGTGGCGATCTTTTGTTGTTCGGGGAAAGCTGGTTTCAACAGTTGCAGTTCGGAAAACTGCTTGTAGCTGATCATTTTCCCGTCGCGCAAACCCTCAAGGTTCCGGGTCAGCTGTTGGATGAAAGCATGCGATTTGAAATACTGCCTGTAGAAGGCACCACACAATCGCCCGCGTTTGCGAAGTATGACGTAAGCCGGGCTGCAGATACCGTGATATTCAGAGAATTCGATGCCGCCTTGGAACGAACGGAGGCTGATTATGAAGTCGCCGGGCCGCACTTCCTTGTAGGTTTCAAGGCTCTTTTCAGTTACTGAAACATTGTAATCAATCATGTCCCTTGGAATCGCGCCATGTTCTTGCGTGATAGCAAGGATAGGAAGGCCGGGCGGGGCTTTACGATTGCTTACTTGTTGAAATAGCTCATTGCCGGGAGCGGTTTCCCAAACAGCTGTGTCCTGAACCTCTGGGAAGCGCCGCTCAGGTACCAAGGCAGACCCACTGCCCGCCGCGATGGACGATTTCACTTTACTGCTCATATGCGCTGAGCCCCGAAATTTCGCGTCCACCGGCGCGCTTAAGCAGCAACGGCATCAAGTCGGCCATCAGGTCCAATTCCTTCACCCGTCGCGCCTTCCAGTTCAGGCCAAGGGGTTCCATCAAGTCGGTGAGCTGCTCGCCATCAAAGATCATGCGTTGCAGGATGGTGTCGACAAAGGCTTGCAGGGCCTCGGTCTCCAGCCCGTACTTGCCTGCGATGTCCGCCAGTTGGCCTGCGTTCTTTTCCGTCTTGAAGCGGCTGTAACCCTCGTGGATGGCCTTTTCGCTCAGCCCATCACCCGCCGTGAGGGTGTTGATATAAGCCGCGATATCCTCGCGCTCGTCCATGAATTTGGCGTCGGACTGTATCAGGCCGATCAGCTCTTCACGGCTCATCTTCTGCTTGCCCGGTGTCGCTTCGGAATAGCGGGCGATTAGGCCCATGATGTAGTCATAATCAATGACAGTCGAGGCGAAGAGAACAAATTCGAAATCCAGTTGGTCTGCTTCAGGTGTTGGCTTGCCATCGTCCTGCCCCTTGCCCTGCTGGGCCCGAAGACGCTGAGCGGTTTCAAGGTAGGCCCCGCGGAAGCCAAGCAAGTTGTCGCGGGGCAAGACCTGTTCGATGGTGTTGCGGTTTTCATCCGTCAGGTCGGTGTACTGGTCAAGCTGGGTCTTGAGCCGCTGGACTTCTTTGAAGTGTTCGACGAACGCCGCGCGGGCCGCATCGCCTTTAAGGTTGGGCACCTCTTCAGGAGCGGAAACGAGACTCTGCGACTTCATGAAGGTGTCAAGCCTCCGCACTGCGCTTTCCAGTTTCTGGATAACCACGGGGGCCTTGTCGACCAGCCAAATTTCTCGGACTTTTTCCGCTGCAGCCTCACCCGAGAAGAGGGCAATTGCGGCATCGACTGCGCCCTGCTGCTGACGGAAGTCGAGGATATTGCCATAGGGCTTGGTGGCGTTCAGCACCCGGTTGGTGCGCGAGAAGGCCTGGATCAGGTTGTGGTTCTTCAGGTTCTTGTCAACGTAGAGCGTGTTCAGAAATTTTGAGTCAAATCCGGTCAGCAGCATGTCGACGACAATCGTGATGTCGATCTTATGGTGCGGTTGATTGGGGTAGGCTTTCCGCAGGTCGGCACCCGGCCATTGCTGGTCTTTGATACGCTTCTGCACGTCCTGGTAATACAGATCGAATTCGCTGATCTTGTGATTGGTGCCGTAGTGGGCGTTGTAGTCGGCGAGGATCGTCTTCAGTGCCGCCTTTTTCTTTTCCGGCTCGACCGCGTTGTCTTCCTTCTCCTGCGGCAGGTCTTCTTGGATCTGCTTCACATCAGGATTGCCCTCAACGGGCGGCGAGAAAACGCAGGCGATGTTTAGCGGCTGAAAGCCGGGATCGGTCGCCAGCTTCTCGGCCTGCATGGATTTGAAGAGGGAATGATACTCGATGGCATCATTGATCGACGATGTAGCGAGCAAGGCATTGAAGCGTCGGTGGCCGGTGGCCGCGTCGTGCTTGGCCAGGATGGCCTCGATGACCGCCCGCTTGGCGAGAGGTTCGCCCGGCTTCGGCAGAATTTTTCCCTCTGGCTTGAAATAGTCCACATGGAAACGAAGGACGTTTCCGTCTTCGATGGCGTGGGTGATCGTGTAGGTATGAAGACGCTTTTGGAAGAGATCTTCCGTCGTTTTCATGCTGGCCTGCGTGTCCTCGATCTTCTGCTGGGCCGAGTTCTGATCGAAGATCGGGGTTCCTGTGAAGCCGAAGAGCTGGGCTCGGGGGAAGAATGACTTGATGGCCTTGTGATTTTCGCCAAACTGGGACCGGTGACATTCGTCGAAGATAAAGACGATGCGCTTGTCACGCAGGGGTTCCAGCTGTTCCTTGAAGCTCTTCTTACCGCCCTTCTTCTGCTGTTTATTCCTCTTACTGTTTTCGTCCAACGCAAGCCCCAGCTTCTGAATCGTGCAGACGATGACTTTGTCGGCGTAGTCATCCGACAGTAGGCGGCGAACGAGAGAGGCGGTGTTGGTGTTTTCCTCGACGCAGCCTTCTTGGAACTTGTTGAACTCCTCGCGCGTCTGCCGATCAAGGTCCTTTCGGTCCACAACGAAGAGGCACTTCTCGATGTTGGGATTGTCTTTGAGAAGGGTTGACGCCTTGAACGACGTGAGCGTCTTGCCGCTACCAGTCGTGTGCCAGATGTAGCCGTTGCCACAGTCCTGAGTGATGGAATCAACGATCGCCTTCACAGCGTAGACTTGATAAGGCCGCATCATTAGAAGCTTCTGCTCACCTGCCACCAGCACCATATAGCGGCTGATCGTCTGGCCGAGGGTGCATTTGGCGAGGAACGTCTCGGCGAAGCTCTCGAGATGGACAATCTTTTTATTGCCTACGTCCGCGAACTCATAGAACGGCAGAAAGCGCTCTTCGGCATTGAAGGCGAAATGCGTCGCATTATTGTTGGCGAAATAAAACGTTCGATCTCGATTGCTGACAATGAAAAGCTGAAGAAAGCACAGGATGGTCTTGGTATAACCGTTCCCAGGATCGTTCTTATATTCGACGATCTGCTCCATGGCACGACGCGGGTTTACGCCGAGGGTTTTCAATTCAATCTGAACGACCGGCACACCGTTGATCAGGAGGATGACGTCATAGCGATGGTGACTGTTGTCTGTATTGATGCGGAGCTGATTGACCACCTCGAAGGAGTTTTTGCACCAGTCCTTGATATTGACGAGCGTATAATTCAGAGGCGTGCCGTCATCGCGGGTGAAATTATTCCGCTCACGCAAGATTCGTGCCGCAGTGAAAACATCTGGCTTGACGATTTCATCAAGCAACCGCTGAAACTCGCCATCGGTGAGCGTGACACGATTAAGTTGTTCGAACTTCCTCCTGAAGTTCTCTTCCAGCTTAGCTCGATCACGAATATCGGGGCGATACTCGTATTTGAGATCGCGCAGCTTAGCGATGAAATCCTCTTCGAGATCGCGCTCTGCCTTGCTCATCGTTGTTGCAGCACTCATCTCGTGTACAAACTCCTCGAGCCAGATGAGTTCTGCATTAGCAGGTCAAAACCTGTGCCCGGTCTATACTCGAAACTCTTGAGGTCGTTGCTTGCCTTAATGCCTCTCCTTTGCTCTACCACAGATTCGCCCCGTCAAAATATTATGGCGCTGTTTTGTCAGCCCAATTCATTACCGTTCAGTTGTGTGTAATCTTCTATCATCATCTCTGCAACGCCGGGCTCGACGTGTTCTGCGGATGAGACAAGATCAGACCTCATCAGAACGGCCTGGAGTCTTAAGAGTATAATTTGTTGTTTTTGGCACCTGGAGAATGCCAGCTTGCCGCCCAGACTACAGAATGGACAGTCAGCTATTTTCACCTATTCGAAACACTGCTCAAGCGGCAGAGAGCCACTTCAGGCACGCTCGGCCAAATTGGATGAAGCGGGTCGCCCGAATGAAAAGCTATGCCCGAACCTACACACGCCCTCGAACGCAACCCAGCAGCAACATCTTTGATTAGACCAGTTTAAGGTCGGCGCGTCAGGCTTCGGGAAATGGAAAGCGATCTGTCGTGCTGCTGATGTAAAGAGGATGGCCTGCTGACCCGTCCTTATTCAGTTTTAAGCAGTAGAGCGGTTTTCCGGCCTTTCTGAGCGCGCGCAGGGTCTCATCGACGATTGGTGCGAAGCGCTTATGTAGCTTCCCATAGGCCAGCAAAACTTCTTCGACGCCCTCGGCTTCTCGCAGAATAGCTGGGAGATTCTCTGAGCTGCATGCCAATTCGGGATCCTGCGGGACGTTCTTAGGTTCGGTCGCGCGCCAGTCCAGCATGTTGGTCTTCACATAACGAGTGAAGCCCCACCGTCTGGCAAAGCCAAGCTCCCTGTCACAGGTCGGATCCGAAACGTCTGCCGTGGCGATGGAGGGATTTTGGCCAACGAACATGATGGTTCGCGGCTTTGCTTCCTCCGGTGTCCAGTCACGCGTCAAGACCTGCCGGTATCGACCGCATGGGGAGAACGTTGCGCCGCCTCTCACACCGTCCGGAAGATTGATTCGAACCTTGCCACCGGGATCGTGCAGCCTGTGTGCGGCGTCGCCAAGGTAATTTTCCTTCACATTCGTCATCTTTCTCTCCAACGCAGGAAAACAGTTAACAGCACGCTGTTTTTCTTTCATCTATATGTATCTAAAGTAAGAAAACATTTTTTAGTGTATAGAAGACTGACTCGGTCGCGGTTGATGGGTTGAGCATGACAAACAGGGCTTTGCGCCCTGCGGTATCCCAGACTCGGGTCAGGCTATAGCGGTATTTTTCGCAATCCGAATACACTGCGGTCGAGGGCGCATCGCCCTTTGTATGGGTGCGTGTGATCATGTGTCAGTTGTGATGAATTTCCACGCAGACCTCAAGCATATGCGCCAGGGTGCGTTAAAAAAGGCCAAACCCAAACAGGCTGGATTTGGCGCTTTGATTTCTTAGGCTTTGACGAACACGCGGTTGGGATGCAATTCGCCTGCTTTGTAGACGCCAACAGCAACGGCTTCTCCGTTGAGTGAAGCCCAGGCGTCGTCGCCATATTCCACATCGCTGGCCAGAACCATACCGGGATTGCCATTGCGCAGGCGCACAGCGCCCTCGGGTGTGCATTTCAGTTCGGGCAATTCCGACAGACCTTGTTCAAGCGGACGCACATAGCCGTCTAGATCAGGCGTTTTGGCCATCGCGTCGATTTGCTCAACCGTCAACCCGTCTTGAACCTCGAATGGGCCTGACCAGATTCGACGCAGTTCACGCACATGACCATGACAGCCAAGTGCGGCCCCCAGATCCCGCGCGATAGAGCGGACATAGCCACCCTTGCCACAGGTCATTTCCAGCGTCACGTGGTCTTGGTCAGGGCGATCCACTAATAAGAGTTCTTCGACCCACAGCGCTCGGGGTGCGATTTCGACGTCTTCGCCATCGCGAGCCAGTTTGTAGGCGCGTTGGCCGTCAATTTTGACCGCAGAAAACTTGGGTGGAACCTGCTGGATGTCGCCAATGAAGGGCAACAGGGCCTCTTTGATTTGTGCATCCGTTGGACGGATGTCACTTTCTGCGATCACTTCGCCTTCGGTGTCATCGGTGTTGGTTGCCTGACCCAAACGGACGGTAAAGGTATACGCCTTGAGCGCATCAGTGATATAGGGCACCGTCTTGGTGGCTTCGCCCAAAGCGACGGCCAGAACGCCCGTTGCTTCGGGATCCAATGTCCCTGCATGCCCGGCCTTTTTAGCGTCAAGTGCCCAGCGGACCTTGTTCACGACTGATGTGGATGTGATGCCCGCAGGCTTGTCCACCACCAACCATCCTGAAATGTCGCGTCCTTTGCGTTTGCGTGCCATGTGAGGCGTCCGTCCTTTTGCTGCAGAGGGGCCTTATAGGGGTCGTTCTGTGCGGGTCAAGAGAGGCTGTGATTTCGCGGGTGAATACGGGCCTATCTCTTGGTCCTAGGAACCGCCAACAGGGCGTCTACAAATTCAGACCAATTGTGTTTGATTGTACCTTTGGAAAGCCCAAGGCACAAATTGATCGTGTCGAATTGGATTTCATACGCCGCGAACAATGCGCGTTTGGCTTCGCCTTCCTGATCTGATCCGCGGGCCTCTAAGGCTGCGGAAAGGGGCCCATCGTAAGAGTTGTTTATGAAGGTGATGAACGTTGCCGTTGTGTTTGCATCTTCAACCGAAAATTCGCCGCTGGTTTTTCCGTCTTCGATAAGTTGGGTCAAAAACGGCATGGAGGCCTGTGCGATTGTCCGGTGCAAGAGCGCCTGTAGGCCGAGGTTCGCGACTTGTGTCAAAGCACCGTGGGTATAAATCACCGCTTCTGGCCCCATCGCGGAAATCGCTTGGGCTTGCAGATCGTATATCGCTTGGAGCCGAGCGACGGCAGATTTTGAGGTGTCATCGACAATCGTTTGCATCGCGGCGGCGATTTGGGCCGTCATCCGGACGAAGATTCCGAACACCAGTTCATCTTTCGATTCGAAGTGATGATAAAAACCGCCCTTAGAAACACCAGAACTGGCGAGTATGTCCGCCATCGTGGTGTCTTCGAAACCCTTCGTGAAAAAAAGCTCATAGGCGCAATCCAGCAGTTGATTGCGACGGTCTTCGGGCTTCATGTTCTTGCGTTTTTCTCTGGTCATGAATTCCTTACCTTTACAGACCGACGGTCGGTTTACTATTTCAGACCAGTGGTCGGTTTTGTCGATTCACCTTACGAACTCAACACGCACACGTAAACAAAACACATCTTCTCTCATATCGGATTCAGCTTTGAACGGGGTGTTCATGGCCCCTTGCTGCTGATTCCAGAACTCTAAGAACTGGACTAAAAAAATGAAAAAGGCGCTGGCAATCTTGATCGCTCTGGCCGCACCGGGTCATGTCTTTGCTGATGAAAGCTGGACTGGGTACCAAGTGGGTCTTCAGGTTGGAAATCAACATATCAAGGCCAAAGGAACAGGTGAATCAAACCCGACATTGGGGGTTCATATCGGATATCTTCATGACTTCGGGGGTTACGTGTTTGGGGGAGAGATTTCTCATGATGCTGCAGCCAAATATACCGTTGGCGGTGTGAAAAAGTCAGCCAAGACCACTCGGATTAAGATCAAAGGGGGCCATAGCTTTGGCGATACGCTGCTTTATGGCGTCGTTGGCTATGCGGGTTTGGATATCGGCGGAACAAACGAAGACGGGATTTCAGCGGGCATTGGTGTCAGTTATCGGCTGACGCCACAGGTGATACTGGGACTTGAGTACCTGCACGACACATACAGTTCGGGTGGGGCAGATACCGAAGCGGATTCGGTGTTTCTGAAGGCGTCGTACAAGTTTTGATCTAAACGTGCGATGAGCCAGACACAGTTTAGTCTTTGTCTGGCTCTACCACGCCAACAATCGGGCCAAGGGCAAAGCCAATGTCGTTCCGATTGATCTGTGGCGCGTAAATGCGTGAGATATTGCCGTCGAAATACAGCGCGTTGGGTGTTTTCAGGGCATCCCGAAACAGGCGGCCGAATTCGTGAAAGGTCACCGAATTTTTCGAAATCGCAAACACAGCGCGTTTGCCGTCGGCGCTGGTGCCGACACCATTTCGGATATAGCGCGACGTGCTGTCGGGTAAAAACCGGGGATGCAGCGCGCCATTGATCACCAGCATTGGGCCGGATTGAGTGGCAAATCTGCAGGTGGGGTTAGAGTCGATAAAAGCGAGCGTCTCGTACACTTGGGCGGACTTGTCCGCGATGCAAAAGACACCGTTGGGCAGCAGGCCAAAGTTGCCGGGACCCGCGTTCGGGATCACGCGCATCTGCTCGACCCCGTTTTCAAGGTAATGCCCGACGGGCGCACGGTTCGCATGATACATGCCCGCATTCATCGCGAATCCAAGGCGCATGCCGTCTTGTTCCAACTCTGCGTTCACCGCAGAAAATTGCCCCAACAGATCGCCTTCGGAATCGTTCAGAAACAGGCGCAACTCTTCCGTCGCGGTGTCGACCTCGCACACGGTGTAGGTATTGCCGTCATGTTTGAGGTCACGGCAGTCTAACGCCGCCAGCGGGGCAGCGACACAGGCCGCCAACAACGCCAGCAGCGCCCGGATCATTCTTCGGTATCGCGGCGCACCGCGTCCTGATTCAGCATGCGGCGGGTGTCGTCCATCTGGTCAAACGTCTGATCCAGTTGAAACCGAAGGTCCGGGGCGTATTTTAAGCCCAGCTTTTTGCCCATCAAGCGGCGCAGTTCGCCCTTGTTGCGCGCGAGTACCTTGAGCACTTCGTCCTTCCCCTTGCCGCCCAATGGGAGCACATAGGCAGTCGCGATTTTCAAATCAGGCGAGGTGCGCACCTCGCCCACGGTGATCGACATACGGTTCAAGTCTGGGTCGTGCACGTCACCGCGTGCCAACACCTCGGACAGAGAGCGTCGGATCAATTCCCCTACACGCAACTGACGTTGCGAGGGGCCGGGTCCATCATGGAATTTGTTCTTGGCCATATTCCCGATCTAAGCCCAAAGGCGGGCTTTGCCAAGCGGCTCTGAACGAGGTAGACGGCAAAGACGCCGAAAACGAATAGGAAGATCACCATGACCCACACCCCAGGGATCGTCATTACCGGAGCATCGGGCCGTATGGGGCAGATGTTGATCAAGACAGTATTGGAAAGCGACAAGGCCCAGTTGGTTGGCGCGATTGAACGGACCGGCCACGAATGGGTGGGTCAGGATGTTGGTGTTGCCATGGGCGGCGCGCCGATTGGTGTGTTGGTGAGCGATGACCCGCTTGAGGCATTCGCCAAGGCGCAGGCGGTGATTGATTTTACGGCCCCCAAAGCAACGCTGGAATTTGCCGCCCTTGCAGCGCAAGCACGGTGTGTCCACGTGATCGGCACGACCGGCATGAGCGATGACGAAATCGCAGCGTTGGAACCGGCGTCGCGCCATGCGGCCATCGTGCGGGCGGGCAACATGAGCCTTGGCGTAAATCTGCTGGTGCAGTTGACCAAGAAGGTCGCCGCCGCGTTGGACGAAGATTTCGACATCGAAGTGATCGAAGCGCACCATCACCACAAGGTCGATGCCCCCTCCGGCACGGCGCTGATGTTGGGCGAAGCCGCCGCCGAAGGGCGCGGTGTCGATCTAAACGATGTGTCTGATCGTGGGCGCGACGGTATCACCGGCGCACGCAAGCGCGGCGACATTGGGTTCACGGCCATTCGGGGCGGTGACATCGTGGGCGAACACGACGTGCTTTTTGCCGCTGCTGGCGAACGGATCGTGCTGCGCCATATGGCGACAGATCGGGCCATTTTTGCGCGCGGTGCGCTTAAGGCGGCGTTGTGGGGGCAGGGCAAAGCCCCAGGTGCCTATGACATGCTGGATGTCTTGGGCCTGTCCGAAGGCTAAAGCCTGCCGATAGCTGAGAAACGAGTCGCCCGGGCAAATGTCCGGGCGTTTTGGTTTCAGAGGTCTTTGATCTTGTCTGCGCGCAGGGGGCAGGACAGGTAGACGCCGAATTCGCGGCCGATATCGGCGCTGACGCGGGCGTGCACCTTGCCTTGCCGGTCCAGAAACCGTTGTTGATCTTCGACAGGGAAAATCCCCTCGTGCCAGATGCCGGGATGAATATAGAGGCCCCTCGTGCCGTCACACCAAAACGCGACGACCTTATCGGGCGTCAGATTGTCACCGGGCAAGGCTGCCGGAACGATGAACGGCTTGTTGTCCAGTGGCCAGAACATCTGCCCGCCATCGGGGTGATAATTCATGTGCCACAATAGCACCTGATCACGCGGCGCGGTTTGGTCGGCGATCTGCGCCTGTTGCGGATCTGCGGACCAACCCAGCACATAGTTGCCATTAACCGCTTCGTTTTCCCCATAGAGCACATCGCCGCGCCAATCACATTTGAACGTGCCCTCGACCCAACCGGCCTCGTCCCCGGTGCCTTCGTCGATCGGGCGCCAGCCTTGCTGAGGCCAGCGCGCGATTTCTATTTCAAACGTGTCGGGATCATCAACCAGACAACCGTAGCCTTTGACTGACGCCTCGGTGGCCCGGATTAGGGGAACCTCGTGCCACGGCAGAGAGGGTTTGGAACTGGCCTCGAAGATATACTCGGGCGCGCTCATGCGGGACCCATGTGGCGATCAACCATGCGCTGCACCATTGGGGCGAAATGTTCGAAATCCGGGGTATCCATGTCGTCGCGCTTGCCGGCCTCATCCAGATACCGCACCTGAATGATTTCTTTTAGATTGGGGTTTTGTTCAAACTCGGCTACTTCATCGGGGCTCATCGGCCCCCCTTGAAGTTCCAGCGTATGGACCGAGGCAGGGGACAGCCGGTTGAAATATTCGGTCTTGGTGGCGCACAAATACCGCTTGGCCGCGACATGGTATTTCACGCAATCGGTGATCACCGTTGGGAAAAACGGCGCAAGCACCAACTCGCCTGCGTCTTCGTGGTGGCGGTCTTCGGTGTCGTCGGGGTGATAGGTGCCGAATTCCGAGGTAAAGTGGCCAACGTCATGCAGCAAAGCGCCGACGATGATTTCCTCGGGCATGCCGTTTTGTTCGGCGATGGTGGCCCCTTGCAGCATGTGTTCGGCCATGGTGACGGGTTCGCCCAGATATTCCTCACCACCGCGACGGGTGAAAATATCACCCAGAAAGGCCACGATGTTGGTTTGATCCAAGGTGGAGAAATCGGGTTTCATTCCGCTGCCTCCAACTTGGCCATATCCATTGCGGCCAGCGTCGATAACAGGCCGTCCTTGTCGGCATAACATCCCTGCAACCAGCGGGTTCCTGCGCCAGAATAGCCCAGACGTGCGTGCAACACGCGTGTGTTATCTACGATAAAGCTTTCGCCCGGTTCCAGTTTGAACGCCACACCCATGGCCGGGTCGTCGATGTAATCGCCCAATTGTCGATAGGCGGCATAATACGCTTCCATCTGGTCAAAGGGCACATCGATAAACGGCGCGGATGAGCGGTTGTTAAAGCGAATGCCAACCATTTCACCATCCGGGGACAGTTCAATCATCGGGCGGCGCGAGCGCAGGCAAACGCCATCTGATCCGACATATTCAAACCGGGCGGGGTACCCTGCGAGCAGGGCGAACCCTTCGGGATTATCGCTGCGCAAACGTTCAGCCGCACGAAAGCCATCCACAACGATGGATTCGCCACCTTCGGCTGAGTTTTCCAGACAATACAGAATCTGCAGCGTGGGCACCGGATCGCGATAGGGGTTGTCGGTGTGGGCCTGCAAACCCAAGCCGGTATAGGCAAGGTTTGTTGGGTTCACCTCGGTGCGGACCTCAAAATAAGGGCCATAATTGGTTTCGCGTACATAGCCAAACAGAGCCGCAACTTTGAGCAGCGATTCTGGCTCAGTCGGGCCATTGGTCAGTTTGGCAAAGCCATATTCGGCTACGTCTGCCAGCCAGTTGCGCTTGGCTATAGGCGTGGCGTGAACCTCGGCCCAATCGCCGCTGGGGGCAGCAATGCCCCGTTCCCAGGTGGTGATGCCGAGGGCGACACGGCCCATTTCCTGCTCAACAGCGCGGTCATAGGTGTGATCGGCCAACCACCCGCTGGGAAATGTCACGGTCTTATTCTCGGGCTGGAACGTCACCGACAGATCGCCGTTCACGATCTCGGCAGCGCTGACCGAGATATCTGTGGGAATATCCCCGATGGTGATCAAACGCTGACCGTTGCCGGGCGCGCGGGTTTCGGGGTCCAGCGCGTTGTCGCGCAGCCAGATGGCGTGGAAACGGGCTAGTGACCCGTCGCTAAATTCGACTGAAACAACGGACCCTGTCTGGGTGGCTGAGCGCAACATGGGGGATTCTCCTGTGAGGGCGCGGCTTTGGTTGCGAAAATAGGCAACCCGTGGCATTACGACAATCAATCCTTATTTCATCTGAGGCTAAGAAAATCCTATGGCTAAGAAAAAGGTAGGCTTGCCGCCGCTGGATTGGTTGCGGGTGTTTGAAGCGGCGGGTCGGCTGGGTGGATTTTCCGCCGCAGCGCGTGAATTTGGCCTGTCTCAAGCCGCCGTAAGCCAGCGGATCGGCAATTTGGAAACATGGCTGGGCCGGACGCTGTTTGTACGCGAGGCGCGCGGGGTGTCCCTGACGATTGAGGGGGAAAGTTACCTCCCCTTGGTGCAGGAAAGTCTAATCGCACTGGAGCGCAACACCGAAGATCTGTTTGGCAAAGCCCCCCGCGAACTGCGTGTGGCGGGGATGAGCTCTCACCTCAACGCGTTGGTGATGAAGGGGATGGGCGGCTTTCTAAGCGATCATCCCAAGGTGCGAGTGGTGACAGATTCCGTGGCCAAACGGTCTGCGCTGGATGAGGAACGCACATGGCTGCAAATTCGATATGGGCGTGGATCGTGGCCGGGACGCGAGGCCAAGTTGATCGCGCCTGAGACACTGGCGGTCTTGGCGGCGCCAACCGTCGAATGGGGGGCACCGGTTATTGACCTGCGCGGCGAGCGACCGGGCTGGCAGGAATGGGCGCGCCGGACTGGTCACCTCGTCCCTGAAGGCGCGCGGCTGAGTGTCGATTCGATGGAACATGCGCTCAGCTGCGCCGCCTCGGGCAGTGGTGTTGTATTGGGTTCTTTGCCACTGGCGCATGATGACTTGGCCAGAGGTACATTGCGGAAACTGGATCTGCCAGTGCTCAAGACCCGCGATGGCTATTGGTTAACGTGGCCCGATGATCGGCTGCATTCCAAGAAGCAGCGCAAGCTTGTGATGGATTTCCACGCTGCCCTATCAGGGCTTATGTCCTAACCGGTTTGTCACAATCTGAACCACGCCACCGATTGCCAAGCCCCACACCGCAGCGCTGAGCCCGAACATCGAAATGCCAGAGGCGGTCACAAGAAATGTGATTGCGGCAGATTGGCGATAGGTGGGGTCTTCGAGCGTGGCAAAGGTCGCGTTCGCAAATACTCCGATCAAGGCGATCCCGGCGACGGTGCCCAAAACGGCCTGCGGAGCAAGGGCTGCAAAGCTGGTGATCACGCCTGCAAACACACCCAAGACACAATAAAATACGCCACCCATGACAGCAGACCAATACCGCTGCGCCGGATCTGGATGCGACGCCTCGTTGGCGCACATCGCTGCGGTGATTGCGGCAAGGCAGGTGGCCGCAGACCCAAATGGTGCAGACAGGATGCTTGCCCCGCCGACTGAGGCGACCAATTGACCGGGGGCGGGCTGGTATCCAAAACTGCGCAACACTGCGAGGCCCGGAATGTTTTGGGTGGCCATCGTTACAACAAACAGCGGCAGTGCGATATTGGTCACGGCCTCCCAAGTAAAGATGGGCATGATCCAGACTGGGGCAGCGAATAGTGGATCATTCAGCGGGATCACAAAATCCGAATGCACAACGATGACCAATGCAGCGACAACAACCGCTGCAGGCACCGCGAAAAGTTTGTGGAATTGTGACACGACAAACCAAGTCAGGATGATCGGCAATGCCAGCGCCGGAAAATCGGCCAACGCCTGAAATGGCTGAATACACAGCGATAGCAAAACGCCAGCCAACATGGCTTGGGCCAAGGGGGCTGGGATCGCTGCAATCAAGCGGGCCAGAGGGCGCCAATACCCGGCGAGAACGGTAAAGACGCCAGCAAGAATAAAACCGGCCACGGCCACAGCAAACCCACCCTCGGGCGTTTGCGATACGGCAAGCAGGGCAACGCCGGGTGTCGACCATGCGACGCTGACTGGCTGCTTCTTCCAGAGGGACAGAACGATGCCTGATACCCCCATTGCAATTGACGCCGCCATAAGGCCGGATGCCGCTTGAAGGTCAGTTGCACCTACGCCAACGAGCCCTTGCAAAACAATAGGAAAGGAGCTGAAAAATCCAACGATTGCAACCACAAGCCCGGTCGATATCGTTTGAACATCTGGTCCATTGCTGCGCATGGGAAATTCCTTTGTCGCCCAATCAAACGGGATTGGTTGCCCCTCAATAATATCGGGACTTTGGCGACCAGTCGCGCAAGAGGCAACCCCGCGCAGCTATCAACTTAGAAGTCGATAGCGAGGCCCTTTTTCTCCCAATCGCCATAGCGGACCGGCTCTGGCCCCTCACGGCCACCCAGCTCTTTCGGCATGGCGGCAACGCGGGCTTCGGCGCGGCGGGCGGCGGCTTCGTCTAGAGCGCGCTGGGCGGCGGGGGGCAGATCTTTGGCCGAGTCGGTCATGGTTTGGGTTCCTTTATCGCTGAACCGTGATATACGCCCGCGTCCCCCTTAGACAAGGTGGGCAATAGCCACAGGTCAGGAGCCGACCCAATGTCAGACAGTGCAACCAACGCGCGCCGCAGTGCGATCTACCTGCTGGATCAGGTTCTGGGCGAAGGGCGGTTGTTGTCCGAATGTCTGGCCGCAGGGGCGCTGGACCGTCTGGAACCCGAAGATCGGGCTCGCGCTCAGCGATTGGCTGTGGAGACTCTGCGGGGTTTGGAGCGGGCGGACCGCCTGCTGCAAAAGCACCTGAAAAAGGGAACACCTCTGACGGTTCACAACACCTTGCGGGTTGGTACGGTTGAACTCTGCCAAGGGGCGGCTGCGCATGGCGTGGTCAATTCCATGGTCGAGATCACCTCGAAAAACAAACGCTACGGCAAGCTCAAAGGGCTGGTGAATGCGGTTCTGCGCAAGATCGCGGCCGATGGGCCTGCTGCTTGGGCGGCTTTGCGCGCGCCCCGATTGCCCAAATGGCTGCGTCAACCGCTGGCTCAGGCTTGGGGGAACGAGGCGATGCTGGCGATTGAGCAGGTCCAGTTTGCAGGCGCGCCGTTGGATGTGTCGCTTAAACCCGGTGCGGATGCAACGGCGTTGGGGGGCGAAGTGTTGCCAACCGGATCCGTGCGATTGCGGGATGCCGGTCAGGTGTCGGCATTGCCGGGCTATGCGTCTGGTGATTGGTGGGTGCAGGATGCGGCGGCTGCCTTGCCGGTGCAGGTTTTGGCGCCAAAAGCGGGCGAAGAAATTTTGGACCTCTGTGCCGCACCCGGGGGCAAAACCATGCAAATGGCTGCCGCTGGAGCCAAGGTCACCGCGCTGGATGTTTCCAAAAATCGGATGAAACGCGTTCAGGAAAATTTGGATCGCACGGGACTGACCGCCACCGTTGTTGTGGGAGATGCGCTGGAACATCAGGGCCAATACGATGCGATCTTGCTGGATGCGCCCTGTTCCGCGACTGGAACCATCCGCCGTCACCCGGATTTGCCACAGGCCAAGGATGGATCTGAATTTGGTGAGTTGATCGAGCTGCAGACGCGGATGCTGGCCCATGCGTGGGATTTGCTAAAGCCGGGCGGGCGTTTGGTTTTCTGCACCTGTTCACTGTTGCCAGACGAGGGCGAAGTGCAGGTTGAAGAAGCTTTGGATATGTTCCCGGACATGCGTGTAGATCGCACCGCTGTTGATTTGCCCGGCATTGACCCCACTTGGATCACCGAAGAAGGCGGCCTGCGCTTGCGGCCCGATTACTGGGCTGAAAAGGGCGGAATGGACGGCTTTTACATGGCGCGGCTGCATAAAGAGACCTAGCCAATTATTCATCGGTGACTCAGTGCCCAAGTCGGGCTATCGTCTGTCTCAAACGCCAAAGAGCGTATGAGGCAGATAGCATGTCCCGTTTTGAAAGAGTTTCCAATACGTGGTCGCGGTTCCAGAACCGTCTCTATGCGCGTCTGAGCCAGCGCCAAAAAACGGTGACCGCATTTGTGTCTCAACCCGAACCTCGAACTGTGGGGTCGTTTGCACGAGGGCGGCAGTTGGTGGCGGGCAATCTGATGTTCGCTGGGTATCTTGTTGAATCTTGGGATAGCATTCTGTGGGATGTCGAAGCGCCGAATATCGCGTTTGAGGTCGAACGACAGGGATTCGTGTGGTTGGATGATTTGGCCGCTGTGGGTGACGTGCGGGCCCGCGAAAAAGCGCAAACCTGGCTTTGGAGTTGGCTTGAGAAGCACGGCAATGGCCGCGGCTCGGGTTGGACCCCGGAACTGACGGGCCGTCGAATCATCCGATGGATTAATCACGCGCTGTTTTTATTGCGCGGTGCCGACAGTGCCCAAAGTGAAGCGTTTTTCCGCTCATTGGCGCAGCAGACATGGTTTCTTTCAAAAAGATGGCAGAGCGCACAACCCGGATTGCCCCGGTTCGAGGCGCTGACCGGGTTAATTTATGCCGGCCTCGCCCTTGAGGGGTTAGAAGAATTAGCAGACCCGGCGGTGCGCGCTTTGGCTCAAGAATGTGAGCGTGAAATAGATGCGCAGGGGGGGATTTCGACGCGCAACCCCGAAGAGCTGCTCGATGTGTTCACGCTTTTGACTTGGGCGGCATCTGCCTTGAACGAAGCGGGTCGCGGCATCAGCCCGGCGCATTCTGCGGCTATCAACCGAATTGCACCGACATTGCGGGCTTTGCGCCACGCCGAAGGCGGGCTTGCGCGCTTTCATGGCGGGGGCCGCGGGCTAGAGGGGCGATTGGATCACGCGCTTGCGCTGAGCCATGTCAAAGCCACGCGATCTGATGGCTTGGCAATGGGATATGCGCGTTTGTTTGGCGGACGGACGAGCGTCATTGTCGATGCCAGCCTGCCCCCAGAAGGCGACGCATCGTTTAATGCCCATGCCTCGACATTGTCCTTCGAGCTTACCTCCGGGCGCCGCCCCTTGATCGTGAGCTGTGGCTCCGGCGAAAGCTTTGGAGTGGATTGGCGGCGTGCCGGGCGTGCCACCCCATCGCATTCGACCCTGTGTTTGGATGGGTATTCCAGCGCACGCCTGTCTGAGCCGACAGGCCTGTCGGGGTTGGAGGCCCTTGTTGAGGGGCCGACCCATGTTCCTGTTGAAATGTCCGACGTGACCGACGGGCATCGGTTTCAGGGGGGGCACGATGGCTATTCCAAGGTGTTTGGCCTGACCCACGCCCGAACGCTTGAGCTGACGTTGGATGGACGGGGCCTTGCGGGCGAAGATATGTTGCTGGCAATGGACGACACAGCAAAACGGCGTTTCAGCAAGGTTATGGATGCCACTGTTCTGACCGGAGTGGGATTCGATGTACGATTGCACCTGCACCCAGAAGTCGATGCAGCCGTGGATTTGGGGGGCGCGGCGGTGTCGATGGCGCTTAAATCCGGGGAAATCTGGGTGTTTCGCCATGATGGACAATTTAAATTGTCCCTTGAGCCAAGTGTTTACTTAGAAAAAACACGATTAAAGCCACGTGCGACTAAACAGATTGTTCTATCTGGGCGGGCAATGGAGTATGCGACGCGCATCCGGTGGTCGCTCAGCAAAGCGCAGGACACTGCGGTTGCTATTCGCGATCTGAACCGGGACGAACCCGAATTCGACTGATCCGCAAGAGGACCCAGAGCCATGACCGACCTTCATCCCGTGCGCCGCGCGCTACTTTCCGTTTCCGACAAGACCGGATTGATTGACCTGGGCAAGGCTCTCGCTGCGCGTGGCGTTGAACTTCTGTCCACTGGCGGGTCCGCCAAAGCATTGCGAGACGCCGGCCTAGATGTGCGCGACGTAGCCGATGTGACTGGTTTTCCTGAAATGATGGACGGTCGCGTTAAAACACTGCACCCGATGGTGCATGGCGGTCTGCTGGCCCTGCGGGACAACGACACCCATGTGGCCGCGATGGAAGAGCACGGTATTGCCGCCATCGATCTGTTGGTTGTGAACCTCTATCCGTTCGAGGCCGCGCTGGCGCGCGGTGCGGAATATGACGAGATGATCGAAAACATCGACATTGGTGGCCCTGCGATGATCCGTGCGGCATCCAAGAACCATTCGTTCGTGAATGTTGTGGTCGATGTACAGGATTATGATGCGCTGCTGGCCGAGCTCGAAGCCAACGATGGCCAGACTTCTTACACCTTCCGCCAGAAGCTGGCTCATACGGCTTATGCCCGCACTGCCGCCTATGATGCCTCTGTGTCGAACTGGATGGCTGGTCAGCTTGAATTGGAAGCCCCCCGCCGCCGCGCCTTTGCAGGTGAGCTGAAGCAGACTCTGCGCTATGGTGAGAACAGCCACCAAAATGCGTCGTTCTATACAGACGGCTCCGCGCGCCCCGGTGTGGCAACGGCGGTGCAGCTTCAGGGCAAAGAGCTTAGCTATAACAACATCAACGACACTGACGCCGCCTATGAGCTGGTTGCGGAATTCTCACCCGCCGACAGCGCGGCCGTGGCGATCATTAAGCACGCCAACCCCTGTGGTGTTGCGACTGGCGCGACCTTGTCGGAAGCCTATCAAAAAGCGTTCGATTGTGACCGGACCTCTGCGTTTGGCGGTATCGTTGCGTTGAACCAGCCGCTGGATGCCGAAACCGCCGCTAAGATTGTTGAGATCTTTACCGAAGTTGTCATCGCGCCGGGTGCCTCTGACGAGGCGAAAGAAATCTTTGCCGCCAAGAAGAACCTGCGCTTGCTGCTGACAGACGCTCTGCCTGATCCCCGCAAGGCGATCACTGCCTACAAACAGGTCGCAGGTGGGATGTTGGTTCAGGACAAAGACGTCGGCTATGTCGAAATGGCAGACCTGAAGGTCGTGACGAAAAAAGCACCGACCGATGCACAGTTGCAGGATTTGTTGTTTGCCTGGAAAGTCGCCAAACACGTTAAATCAAACGCCATCGTCTACGTGAAAGATAGCGCAACTGTTGGCGTAGGTGCGGGGCAGATGAGCCGTCTCGACAGTGCCAATGTGGCAGCGGCCAAAGCCGGTCGTATGGCCGCTGAACTGGGCTTGGATGAAAGCCTGGCCAAGGGCAGTGCGGTGGCTTCTGATGCGTTTTTCCCCTTTGCGGATGGTCTGTTGGAGGCCGCAGCAGCGGGCGGCACATGCGTTATTCAACCCGGCGGTTCCATGCGTGATAACGAAGTCATCGCGGCCGCAGACGAAGCAGGACTGGCCATGGTGTTTACCGGCATGCGCCACTTCCGTCACTGATGCGACTGAGCCTGCTCTTTTGGGCCACCTTCTGGGCCTTCTTGTGCGATCAGGTCAGCAAGTATCTGGTCGTGCATTGGATGGGCGTGGCTCAGCGTGGCAGCATTGATGTGCTGCCACCGCTGCTGACATTCCGGTATGGTGAAAATCGCGGTATTAATTTTGGCCTGCTTCAGGGTGATACCGATATCGCGCGTTGGATCTTGATCGGCTTGTCGGTGTTGATCTGTGTCATCGTGATTGGATGGCTGTATCGAACCCGTGCCTCGCGCTGGATGCTTATCAGTGGTGGCTTTCTGATCGGCGGCGCGTTGGGAAATGTGGTTGACCGTTTGCTTTATGGCTATGTGCTTGATTTCCTGAACATGTCCTGTTGTGGCTTTGATAACCCTTATGTTTTCAACGTCGCTGACATATTTATTTTTGCTGGCGCGGCAGGCCTGATATTGCTGGATACGAAAAAGCCCACGTGACGGGCCTTTGGAAATACGCTAAAAGCCTTTCAAACTGGCAGGAGAAGACCATGCGGACGCCGCTGGGGATTATGATAGTAGCTGCTGCATTGGCGGTGTCTGGGTGTTCTAATAAGGGGCTCAGAGATATTCGTGCTCCCGGACCGGGGCCCGATGAATTCTCAGTCTTGCCGTCAAAGCCTCTGACCGCACCCAGAGATTATGCTGTTTTGCCTGCACCGACACCGGGTGGTGTGAACCTTGTTGACCCGAACCCGGTTGCGGAAGCCGCCGTTGCGCTGGGCGGCCGTGGCTCTGCCTATGATGGCAATGCGGTTCCATCGTCAGATGCTGCCTTGGTTACCGCCAGCAGCCGATATGGTGTCCCGTCAAATACCCGTCAGGCACTGGCACAAGAAGATGCAGAGTTTCGTAAGAAACAGGGCCGCATGACCCGAATTCGCCTGTTCCCAGTGGATCGCTATAAGCAGGTCTATAAAAAACAGACCTTGAATGCGAGCCAACAGGCCGACGGATACCGTCGCGCCGGGGTGCCTACGCCTGCCGCGCCGCCAACGACGCGGCAAAAGGATTAAGTAAATTTAACGCTAGCTCTTCTTGAACACCCGCCAGCTTGCCGTAGGTTGTCTATCAACACGAACGGAGGAAGCCGGATGGCCCGAAGACGAGCGTTTGCTCTTGCCGCTGCCTTATTGAGCACCGCTGTCGCCCCAGTCTGGGCGCAGCAAAAGCAAGAAGAAGTAACAACATTTACACTCGACAACGGCATGGAAGTCGTTGTTGTCGAAGATCACCGTGCACCGGTGTTGCAACACATGGTTTGGTACCGTGCCGGATCAGCGGACGAACCCAAAGGGTCGTCAGGCGTTGCGCATTTCTTGGAACACTTGCTGTTCAAAGCAACAGACACGCTTGAATCCGGGGAACTGTCAGCCACCGTTGCGGCCAACGGCGGGCGAGACAATGCTTTCACCTCTTATGACTACACCGCCTACTACCAGCGCGTTGCGGCTGACAGGTTAGAGCTGATGATGCGGATGGAGGCGGACCGCATGCGCAACATTCGCCTGACCGAAAAAGACATCGAAACCGAACGTGATGTGATCCTCGAAGAGCGCAATCAGCGCACGGAAAATAACCCCCGCGCACTGTTTGGGGAACAAATGAGCGCGGTCCAATACCACAATCATCGCTATGGCGTGCCCGTGATTGGGTGGCGTCATGAGATGGAAACGCTGGATATGGAGGACGCGCTCTCTTTCTACCAAACCTATTATTCCCCAAACAACGCCATCCTTGTGGTGTCGGGTGATGTCGACCCGGACGAGGTCAAGCGGCTTGCTGAAGAATACTATGGTGTTATCCCCGCGACCGTCGATCTACCCGAACGCCTGCGCACGCAGGAACCTCCACAAACCGCCGCGCGTCGGTTGACGTTCAAAGATGCCAGAGTGGCGCAGCCTTATGTGCAGCGATCCTATCTGGCTCCGGAACGGGACCCCGGTGAACAGGAAAAGGCCGCAGCCCTGTTTCTGTTCGCTGAATTGCTGGGGGGCGGTACGACGTCTTACCTAAACGAGAAACTGCAATTTGACACACAAACCGCCGTCTATACTGGCGCGTTTTATGGCGGTTTGTCGTTGGATGACACAACCTTTGATCTGCTTATCGTGCCGAGTGAAGGCGTCAGCCTACAAGAGGCCGAGGATGCGATGGACGTGGCCGTTGCTGAATTCATCGCCGAAGGCGTAGATGAGGCGGATCTGGACCGGATCAAGATGCAACTCCGTGCCTCGCAGATTTATGCGCGCGACAACGTGGATGGCATCGCCAACCGGTATGGCCGCGCTCTGACCAGTGGCCTGACAATCGAGGATGTGCAGGCGTGGCCTGACGTGCTGCAAGCCGTTACGGGCGAACAGATCATCGCTGCGGCCAAAGAGGTCCTCCAGCCGGAAACCTCGGTCACCGGATGGTTGATGCGGGACACACAGGAGGTGACGCAATGAAGGCTCTGATAGCAACTCTATTCACAGTGGTTCTGGCACTTCCTGCTTGGGCCGAAGTTGAAATACAGGATGTCACCTCACCCAAAGGCATCAAGGCCTGGCTGGTCGAAGAACACTCGATCCCCTTTACCGCGCTGGAACTCCGGTTTCGCGGCGGCACGTCTTTGGATGCGCCGGGCAAACGCGGCGCGATTAACTTGATGACGGGTCTGATCGAGGAAGGGGCCGGGGATTTAGATGCCCGCGCCTATGCTCGTAAATTGGAATCCCTTGCCGCGTCGTTTGGCTATGATGTCGGCGACGACACGCTGTCGATCTCGGCCCGGTTCCTGACTGAAAACCGTGACGAGGTCATTGATTTGTTGCGGACAACACTGCTCGAACCCCGGTTCGATCAGGATGCTGTGGATCGCGTCCGGGCGCAGGTGATCTCCAGCCTGAAATCAAACGCCAAGGATCCCAATTCGATTGCAAGTAAATCCGTGCGGGAGATGATCTACGGGGATCACCCATATGCCACCGATGGACAGGGCACGATAGAAAGCGTTTCGGCCCTGACCCGCGACGATATCGTAGATGCCCATGCTGGGGTTCTGGTGCGCGATCAGCTTTACGTTGGTGCCGTGGGCGACATCACCGCCGAGGAGCTGGGCGCCCTTTTGGATGAGCTGCTTGCCGATTTGCCCGAAACAGGTCGCGCGATACCCAGTAAGGCTGATCTGAACCTGACCGGCGGCGTTACTGTGGTGGATTTCGACACGCCACAATCGCAGGTTCTGTTCAGTCAGGGCGGCATTGATCGCGACGACGAGGACTTCTTCGCCGCCTATGTGATGAACCACATTCTGGGCGGTGGCTCGTTTGAGAGCCGTCTGATGGAGGAAGTGCGTGTCAAACGAGGTCTGACCTATGGTGTCTATTCCTATCTTCTGCCCAAGGATCTGGCCTCGCTTTACATGGGCAGCGTCGCGTCGGGCAATGACCGCGTCGCCGAAGCGATTGAAGTGATCCAGGAGGAATGGGCCAAGGTGGCGTCTGATGGCGTAACTGCCGAAGAGCTCAAGGATGCACAAACCTATCTCACCGGGGCCTATCCGTTGCGTTTTGACGGCAACGGCCAAATCGCCGGGATCATGGTGGGGATGCAAATGCAGGACCTGCCGATCGATTACATCGCGACCCGTAACGACAAGGTGAACGCTGTCACGCTAGAGGATATCAAGCGCGTGGCCGGCGAATTGCTGAACCCAGATCAGTTGCATTTTACTGTTGTGGGTAAACCTGTAGGCTTGGAAACAACCAACTGAATATAACCAGAGGGGCAGGTCAGTCTTGCCCCTCTGATCGCGACCAGATCAACCCTTGGACAGGATTTTTGTTTGGGCGGAATTATCGGGTGTTTGAGACCCCGCGCGCTGTTAAGTGATAGCGATAGTGCCGGGCAGCTGCAGCCCTAGGTCAGATACGAAAATAGACCCTAATATCCATCAACCTCGGCGAAGCGGCTTCAATTGCATTTCATTTTGTTGGAAGTTTGGGCCAGTCTTTGCTGTCTGGTCGTTAAAGAGTTGCCGGACTGAACCAGTGATCTAGTTTGTTAATAGAGATGAATATTATTGGATGTGGGGGAAATCGATTATGACCGCTAGAAACAGTTGTTTGGCACTTGTTGCGGGGGCGGTGGTTTTTGCAAGTCCGGCTTTCGCTCAATCCATTGCCGACACGATCTACTCGAACGGCCCGATCCTCACAATCAACGACGCAGAACCAACGGTTGAGGCGGTTGCGGTTAAGAATGGTCGAATTCTCGCGGTTGGCACGCTCTCTGATATTAAGTCACATCAAGGTGAAACGACAGAATTGTACGATCTGAAGGGGCGCGCGATGCTGCCCGGGTTCGTTGATAGTCACGGGCATGCGGTCATGGGCGGACTACAAGCGCTTTCCGCCAATCTTCTGGCCGCACCGGACGGCGATGTCACAGATATTCCGAGCCTTCAGGATACTTTGCGCAGTTGGATAGCTGAGAACACAGAAATCGTGGACAAAGTGCAACTGATCGTAGGCTTTGGGTATGACCAATCTCAGTTGACAGAATTACGCCACCCAACCCGCGAAGATCTTGATGAGGTATCAAAAGATGTTCCGATCATAATTGTCCACCAATCAGGCCATTTCGGTGTCGCCAACTCTAAGGCGCTCGAACTAACAGATGTCGATGCTGATACGTCCGATCCTGCGGGTGGTATCATCCGTCGGGAAACTGATGGTGCCCCCAACGGTGTACTCGAGGAAAATGCATTTTTTATGGTTTTAACCAACCTGCTCGGTGGCCTTGGCGAAGAGGGCTTGCGCGCTTTTGCCAACGCGGGCCCAGAGCTTTGGGCGAGGTTCGGTTACACAACTGCTCAAGAAGGGCGTGCAGCTCCGCCAATTGTCGAAGTCATGAAGAGTGTCGCGTCCGAAGGTGGGTTCAAAATTGACGTCGTTACCTATCCCGACATTATGGTCGATCGAAACTATATCGCGGAAAATGTCTCGGACTCGTATGTAAACCGGATGCGCGTCGGTGGGGCAAAATTGACCATTGATGGCTCTCCCCAAGGGTTTACGGCATGGCGTGACCGGCCCTATATTAACCCGGTGGGCGAATATGCACCCGGCTATCTTGGTTACTCTGCTGTTAGCAATGAGCAGGTGATCGACGCCGTCGATTGGGCGTTTGAAAACAATATCCAGATCCTTGTGCACTCCAACGGAGAGGCCGCATCTGACCTTTTTCTGGCGTCCATTGATAGCGCAGAGACCAAGTATGGGCCAGCAGACCGGCGCCCCGTTCTGATCCATGGTCAATTCCTGCGCGAAGACCAGGTTGATGCGCTACAAAGGCTTAATGTGTTTCCTTCTTTGTTCCCTATGCACACTTTTTATTGGGGAGATTGGCACCGCGACCACACAGTTGGGCCAGTCCTTGCGGATAATATTTCCCCAACTGGTTGGGCCCGCGAGCGCGGCATGATGTTTGGCTCGCACCACGATGCGCCAGTGGCATTTCCTGATAGCATGCGTGTTCTCGATGCGACGGTTACCCGGCGGACAAGGTCTGGTGACATCCTGGGCCCGTCTCAGCGGGTGGATGTGTTAACAGCCCTTAAATCGATGACGATCTGGCCGGCATGGCAACACTTTGAGGCTGACCAGAAAGGCAGCATCGAAGTCGGGAAACTGGCGGACTTCGTAATCCTGTCGGACGACCCGACCGCGGTTGATATTGAAAATTTAGATCAGCTTCGTGTGACAGCGACGATCAAAGAAGACGAGGTCATCTACAAAGCAAAAGATGGAGAACAGGACGCCAAGCTAAGGCAATCCCCCTTCATGAGCGATCCAGCAACGGCCCATCTCTTCCTGCATGCGATATATCGCGGTGCAGGTGTAGAGAACCCAGCTATTGGATGCTTGCTCAACGATGATGCATGCGAGCGCCTGTTCAGCACGCCGTCAACCCGTTTTGAATGAGGATGCCGAACTCGCTTCCATGGGTTTACACGAGATCAAAGCTTAAACTGTAAACCTCGGGGTTTTGGCTTCTCCATGGCCAGCGCTTTTCAGTTTATTCACTCAATCTGAGGTGCTCTAGGAATGGCGGCAACAGGCTCAGAGCCGCCATTCAATTAGGGCGCGTGCAACTTCCAATACACGCGCCTGACTTTTGTCAGGAAACAGGGGCACCCAAGTGAGGATACCCCCTTATACTAAATCGCTGGAATTCACGCTTTCTTGGCGGCCGCTGCACGCAGCATCTGGCCCATCATCTGGCCGTGCTGGCCAGAACCGCGATGGTACAGCGCACCGTCGACTGCGATCACCTGACCGCTGACATAGGTCGCCATATCAGAGCTGAGGAACAGGCAGGTGTTGGCCACATCTTGTGGCGTGCCAAACCGGCCAACAGGGACCGCGTCCATCGCCAGTTTGCGGGTCGCTTCATTCGGGGCAAGACGTTCCACGCCCTCGGTTCCATCAATGAAGCCGGGCACAACCGAATTGATGCGGATGCCTTCGACCCCCCATTCCATCGACAAGGTGCGGGTGATCTGGTCAACGCCTGCTTTAGCGGCGCAGACGTGTGACTGTCCTTCGTAGGGCAGATACGCTTGCGGCGCAGAGATATTGATGATGCTCGCACCGGGGCGTTTCAGGAACGGATGCGCGGCTTTCATCACGTGGATCGTGCCCATCAGGTCGATATCAATCACGGTTTTAAAGGCGTTGATTGACATCTCAGCCGCCAAGGCAGGGAAATTGCCCGCAGCCCCCGATACCAGCACGTCAATGTCACCAAATGCGGCATGGAAACCCGCAAGACCCGCTGCAACCGCTTCTGGGTCTCGCACGTCAAAGGCGGCGCCCATAGCCTCCAGCGCGCCCGCCTCTTTCAAGGCCGCGACGGTGTCATCCACTTTGTCCTGTGACCGGCTGGCAACGGCAACCTTGGCCCCTGCCGCAGCAAAGGCCTCGGCAATGCCACGGTTGATGCCGCTGGTTCCACCGACGACAACAACTGCTTTTCCCTTGAAATCCATCTTGTTTTCTCCCCGCTAGGTC
Organism: Phaeobacter sp. NW0010-22; assembly: GCF_040365955.1. Lineage (NCBI taxonomy): Bacteria > Pseudomonadati > Pseudomonadota > Alphaproteobacteria > Rhodobacterales > Roseobacteraceae > Phaeobacter > Phaeobacter sp. NW0010-22. The sequence continues at coordinate 56,263 of NZ_BAABWT010000002.1, read as the reverse complement.
TGGGGACCCTACTCGCCGTAGGGGACCCAGATGTTTTTGATTTCTGTCGCAGCCTGCAGGAACCGCTTGCTGTGGTCCACGCTCCAATCGGTTGCCGTGGCGTTATTCACCCAGGTCCGTTTCAGATTGCCAGCGGCAGCCTTTTCGATCTGGGCGGACAGGTCGGTGGATGAGAAAGACCAAACCGCATCCACGTTCAGATGCGAAGCCAGCGGTTTGGCCAGATCCGCATGCACACCCGTCAGAATGTTCACAACGCCAGCTGGCACATCCGAGGTTTCCAAGATTTGATAGAAATCAGTGGCGGCCAGCGGATAAGGCTCTGAGGCGGCCAGCACCACCCGGTTCCCCATCGCAATCGCAGGGGCCATGACTGAAACCAACCCCAACAGTGGCGCCTCATCGGCGCAGAGCGCACCGATAACACCGTTGGGTTCCTTCATCGCCAAAGCGACACCCCGGATCGGAACGCCGTGCACCTGACCATCGTACTTGTCAGCCCAAGCCGCCGCCGAGAACAGCCGCTGGATGGAGGTTTCAACCTCTTTCGCGCCGCCCTTTTTCCCGGTCATGGCGTCGATGCGGTGGGCGAATTCATCCGCGCGCGCTGACAGGTTTTCACCGATGTAATACAGGATTTGTGCCCGCAGGTGTCCGGTTGCCTTTGCCCAGCCTTTGGCGCCTGCTGCAGCCTCGACCGCGTTGCGCACGTCTTTGCGGCTGCCAAGGCCCACGTGACCCAACAGACCTGATTTGCCCCAGATCGCGCGGGAATAGCCACTGTCTGGGCGTGCCTGTTTTCCGCCAACATACATCTTGGCTGTCCGATCCAGCGGATCGTGTGGCGCACCTTCGCCGGACACGGCTTCGACCGGGGCCAAAGCTTTGGGTGTGCCTTTGGGTTTGGTATAGGCAGTCAGCCCTTCCCAGCCCCCTTCGCGACCAAAGCCGCTTTCGCGCACACCGCCAAAACCGGCGGCTGCATCAAACAGGTTGGTGGCATTGATCCAGACCACACCAGCAACCAGCTTGGGCGCGATATCCAGCGCAAGGTTCACGTTCTCGGTCCAGACGGTTGCAGCCAGCCCATAACGCGTGTTGTTGGCCAGTTCGACCGCCTCGGCAGGGGTGCGGAAGGTGGACGCCACCAGAACCGGGCCAAAGATTTCTTCCTGCATCAAGGGATCGCTGGTTTCCAAACCAGTGATCAGGGTCGGCGGGTAATAGCAGCCGTTTTCGGGCAGAACACAGGACACCTGATGCATCTCACCAGCCGTATTGTTTTCTACCATGGTCTGGATAGTTTGCAATTGTACTGGATCCACAACCGCACCCACGTCGATGCATTTGTCCAATGGGTTGCCAATGCGCAGACCGTCCATGCGGGCGCGCAACTTGTCATAGAACCGATCTGTAATGCCTTCTTGCACCAACAGGCGCGACCCGGCGCAGCACACCTGACCCTGATTGAACCAGATCGCATCAACCAGACCTTCGATGGCGGAATCGATATCGGCATCGTCAAAGACCACATAGGCCGACTTGCCGCCCAGTTCGAGCGTCAGCTCTTTGCCAGAGCCTGCCGTGGCTTCGCGGATGCGCCGCCCGACGGCTGTTGATCCGGTAAAGGCAATCTTGTCGACCTCCGCCGCAACAATCATTTCGCCAACTGCACCGTCACCGGTGACGATGTTCACCACCCCTTTGGGCACCCCGGCCTGTTGGCAGATGTCGGCAAACAACATCGCGGTGAGCGATGTGTATTCGGCGGGTTTCAAGACCACCGTGTTGCCCATCGCCAGTGCAGGCGCAATTTTCCACGCGAGCATCAACAGCGGGAAGTTCCACGGAATGATCTGACCACAGACGCCCAAGGCCTGCGCCTCTGGCAGTTCGCTGTCTTTCAGCTGCGCCATGCCGGCGTGGTAATAGAAATGGCGCTGTGCCAAAGGAATGTCGATATCGCGACTCTCGCGGATCGGCTTACCGTTATCCAGACTCTCAAGCACCGCAAACAGACGCGAGTGTTTCTGCAACAAGCGCGCAATGGCATAGAGATATCGCGCGCGGCCAGCGCCGCCCAATTGTTCCCACTTGGGTTGCGCGCTGCGTGCTGCGGCAACGGCCGCATCCACATCGCCTTGCGTGGCTTGGCTTAGCGTTGCCAGCACCTCGCCCGTGGCGGGGTTGCGGCTGTCGAAGCCTTCGCCGGGGGTGGTAAAGGCACCATTGATGAAATGCCCAAAGCGGTCGCCTTGATCTACAAGCCAGGCCAACGCCTCGGCTGCGCTTTCGGGGGCAGGGCCATAATCCATGGTTTCAAAGATTTCTTTTACAGACATTGTTCTTCCTCAACCCATCGAATGGCGGTAACCGGCGGAGTATGCCCCGGTGACATGGTGTTCCAGCTGGCGTTCGATATCCCCCAACAGGGAAGATGCGCCAAACCGGAACAGGTCGGGTTGCAACCAACGGTCGCCCAGCTCGTCCTTGATCAGCGCGAGATACACCAGCGCGTCCTTGGCCTTGCTGATGCCACCAGCGGGTTTGTACCCGACGCGATATCCGGTGCGGTCGTAATAGTCGCGAATGGCGCGGATCATCACCAACGTGACGGGCAGGGTGGCATTGACGCTTTCTTTCCCGGTCGAGGTTTTGATGAAATCCGCCCCTGCCATCATGCAGATCAGCGACGCACGCGCGACATTGCGCAGGCTGCCCAATTCACCGGTCGCCAGAATGGCTTTGACGTGGGCATCGCCACAGGCGGCCCGAAATGCCTTCATTTCGTCATAGAGCGCTTGCCAGTTGCCAGACAGCACATGGCGACGTGAAATGACGATGTCGATCTCTTCGGCCCCGGCCTTTACGCTTTCTTCGATCTCAGCAAGGCGCAGGTGAAACGGGGACAGACCCGCCGGGAAACCGGTCGAAACAGCGGCCACCGGAATGCCGGTGCCCTTCAACGCGGTCACGGCGGTTTCGATCATGTCGTGGTACACGCAAACAGCACCCGTGGTGATCGCTGGCATCTCCATCGCATCCAGCAGGGCAGGCGAAACCGGTTGGCGCGCCTTGGAACACAGTCGGCGCACCCGGCCCACAGTGTCATCGCCCGACAAGGTGGTCAGATCAATCAGTGTGATCGCCTTAAGCAACCACGCCGCCTGATAGTCCTTTTTCACCGACCGGCGCCCGGACAGGGTCGCGGCGCGGCGTTCAATGGCTGACCTATTGGCCTGCACTGAGCGGACCCAATCCAGATCCAGCGCGGTGCCGGGGTTTCTGGGTTCGGTCAGTTGCGGCAACTGCGCGGTCCGTTCAGGGCTCTGCGTTTCCATAGTCACGTCCTTTAGACAGGTTCAGCGCCAAAATCGCACGACCTGCGACAGATTGGCAAGGTTAAGCAGGGGGTGACTGTGGGGAATATTTGACCGTTTGGACAAAAAGCATTCCCTTTTTTGCGAATAATTCGCAATTGCGTTGACATACTTGCGAATGACTCTCATATACATTCTCAAGAACTGACCAAACTGGGGTATTCCATGATTCGTCGCAGCTTTCTTTTGGCTCTTGGGCTGGTGACTGCTCTCCCGCTGATGGCGTGGGCAGACACACCGCTTAAAGTGGTTGCAACCACTGGCATGATAGCGGATGCGGCGCGCCAAATCGGCGGTGATCAGGTTGAGGTCAAAGGATTGATGGGGCCGGGTGTTGATCCGCATGCCTATCGTCAGACCCGGACCGATATCGTGGCGATGACCCGCGCGGATCTGGTGCTGTGGCATGGTCTCTACCTTGAGGCGCAGATGGGCGAATTCTTTCACGATCTGGAACGCAAACGCACCGTCGTTGCTGTTGCCGAAGGGATCGATAAATCGAAACTGCGTGCCCATGATACCTACGACAACAAATACGACCCGCACGTCTGGATGACCCCGGTGTTGTGGCGCGATGTGGTGATCGAAGTGCAAAAAGCACTGACCGCCGCCCGCCCCGAAGCGGCCCCAATCTTTGAAGCCAACGCCAAGGCGCATCTGGCGGATGTGGATCGCTTGACCGCTTACGCTGAAACAACGCTGGCGACCGTTCCTGACAACAACAAGGTGCTGGTCACGGCCCATGATGCCTTTGGCTACTTTGGGCACAGCTTTGGCTTTGACGTTCTGGGTATTCAGGGCATTTCAACCCAGTCTGAGGCCGGATTGAACCGCATTGGTGAACTGGTTGACCTGCTGGTGGATCGCAAAATTACGGCTGTATTTGTCGAAAGCTCGGTCTCGGATCGCTCGATCCGCGCGTTGATCGAAGGGGCTGCGGCCAAAGGGCACGTGGTGCAGGTTGGTGGCGAGTTGTTCAGTGACGCCATGGGCGAAGACGGCACCTACGAGGGCACCTATTTGGGGATGCTCGATCACAATATCACCGTGATTGCCAATGCGTTGGGGGCAGATGCGCCCGCACGCGGCATGGACGGCAAACTGTCGGCGGGATTCTGAACAATGCTAGATCTGGTAAGCAATCAGGGCACCTCCCCGACCGACACTCTGGGCGACAGCCCACTGGCAATCCGGGGCCTGACCGTCTCATACGGTCAAAAGCCTGCTGTGTTCTCTGTCGACATGACGGTGCAACCCGGTGCCATGACTGCAATCATCGGGCCTAATGGTGCTGGTAAATCCACAATGCTCAAGGCGGCATTGGGGATTGTGAAGCCCTTGTCCGGGCAGGTCACCGTCTTTGGCGAACCGCTTGAACAGCAACGCGCCCGTATTGCTTATGTCCCGCAGCGCGCCAGCGTCGATTGGGATTTCCCCACCCGCGTGATCGATGTGGTTCTGATGGGGCTCTATCGTGAATTGGGCCTGTTGGGCCGTGTCCGGTCGCGGCACAAAGCCAAAGCGATGGATTGTCTGCATCGCGTTGGTATGCGTGACTTTGCAGATCGCCAGATTGGTCAGCTGTCAGGCGGCCAACAACAGCGCGTGTTCCTTGCCCGTTCGCTGGCACAAGACGCCGATCTGTACCTGTTGGATGAACCCTTTGCAGGTGTGGATGCTGCGACCGAAAAAGCCATCATTGGCGTTCTGAAATCGCTTAAAGACGCGGGTAAAACGGTTGTTGTGGTGCACCATGATCTGGCCACTGTGACCGACTATTTTGACCACGTGTTCCTGATCAACACCCGCAAAGTCGCCGAAGGCTCGGTGGCCGAGGCCTTTACCGCCGACACGTTGCAAGCAGCCTATGGTGGGCGCCTTGCCACAGCGCAGGTTGATCAACTCTCGCGGGTTGTGGGGTAACTCAAATGCTCAGTGATGCTCTGCTATTGCAGCTTGGCTATAACGCCTCGCTGGTGGCTATTGGTGCGACCTTGTTGGGGGTGTCTGCCGGGGTGACCGGTACGTTTCTCTTCCTCCGCAAGCGCGCCTTGGTCAGCGATGCGATCAGCCACGCCACCCTTCCCGGTGTCTGTTTGGCGTTCATGCTGATGGTCGCGCTTGGTGGCGATGGCCGCAATCTGGTCGGCTTGCTGCTTGGTTCAGCCGTATCCGCATGGGTCGGTTTGCTGTGCCTCAACTGGCTCACCCGCAACACGCGCCTTGCCGAAGATGCCGCCATTGGTTCGGTGCTGTCGGTGTTCTTTGGTCTTGGCATTGTCTTGCTGACCGTGATTCAGACCATGGGTGTGGGACGGCAGGCCGGTCTCGAAGGGTTCCTGCTGGGCTCCACTGCCGGAATGCTTTGGGCAGATGCGGTTGTGATCGCGATTGGTGGGGCGTCGACGCTGGCGCTGATCCTGTTGATGCGCCGTCCGATGACACTGGTGGCGTTTGATCCGGAATATGCCGCCGCACGCGGATTGCCGGTGGATCGCATCGACCTTGCGATGATGGGGCTTGTGATGGCTGTCACCGTTGTTGGTCTGAAAATCGTCGGCCTGATCCTGATCGTGGCCCTGTTGATCATCCCGCCCGTCACGGCGCGGTTCTGGACCGAGCGATCGGATCGCGTGGTTCTGCTGGGCGGTATTGTAGGTGGCCTTTCAGGCTATCTTGGCGCGGCACTTTCCGCCTCTGCACCCAACCTGCCGACGGGTCCGATCATTGTGCTTGTCAGCTTTGGCTTCTTCGCCATTTCGCTCTTTCTCGCTCCGAACCGCGGTGTTTTGGCCGCGATCCTGCGTCATTTCCGCTTTCAACGTCGTGTGCACCTGCGTCAGGGGTTGTTGGCGCTGGCCCAAGGGCAGCCGATTTATGAACGTCTCACCCTGCGTTTGCTGACCCGTGCCGGTCTGGCGCGCGCTGATGGAGTGGCCACAGACGCAGGCAAAGCCCGCGCCGCCAAAGCCCTGCGTGATGAAAAACGGTGGGAGGTCATCCGGTCTGATCAAACGCACGAGGCTGCTGCCGCGCTCTATGATGGGCTGCGCGACATCGAAACTGTCCTGACCAAAGATCAGATCGTCGAAGTTGATCACCAGATTGGTGGCCCACAAGGAGTACCGGCATGAGTGGTGAAGAGTTCGTTCCCTTATCCCTGACCCCGCTTTTGATTGGGATCTTTGCGGCAGTGGCCTGTGCGCTGCCAGGGAACTTTCTGGTGCTGCGCCGTCAGGCGCTGATCGGGGATGCCATCAGCCATGTGGTTCTGCCCGGCATTGTTGTGGCGTTCCTGCTGACCGGTGCGATTTCAGCTTGGCCGATGATGCTGGGTGCGGCTGGCGCTGCGGTCATTGCTGTGATCCTGATCGAAGCAATCCGTCGTTTGGGCAAGATTGAACCCGGCGCGGCCATGGGCGTGGTCTTTACCACCATGTTCGCCGGGGGTGTTCTACTGCTTGAGCAAACCGATACATCGACCGTGCACTTGGACGTGGAACACGCGCTTTATGGCAACCTCGAAAGCCTTATCTGGCTGGATGCCACTGGCTGGTCCTCGGTTCTGGATCTTGAGGCGCTCGCTGGATTGCCCGTGGAATTGCCCCGCATGGCACTGACGCTTGTCTTCGTCATTGCCTTTACCTGGCTGTTCTGGCGCCCGCTGAAACTGTCGACCTTTGACGAAGGGTTTGCCCGCACCGTAGGTATTCGGACCAATCTCTTGGGCCTTGCTCTGGTGGTGATCGCCGCCATCGCAGCGGTTGCCGCCTTTGATGCGGTGGGATCGATTATCGTGATCGCCATGTTCATCTGTCCGCCCGCTGCGGCCCGGATGATGACCAACCAGCTTGAGCATCAAATCGGATGGAGCGTGGGGTTTGCCATCGCCTCGGCTGTGTCTGGATATGTTTTGGCCGGCTACGGTCCGCTCTGGTTGGGCGCGCAGGATGCAGTCAGTGCCGCCGGTATGATTGCGACAATGTCCGGGGTGATCTTGGCGCTCACTGCGGTGTTCGGCCCGTGCCGCACCCGCGCAGGAGCTCCGGTTCAGGCTTAAGATCGGCGATCATGCCACTCGATTCATAAGTCCGGCCAAAACGCGATAAATCGGATTTTGGCTATTCCATTTCTGCTGGCGCTTTCTATGTAGTGCTCATTAGAAGACGGGCCACAAAGCCTGAAAATGACTGCCACTCACGACTATCCGGTCCTGATGCCTCGTCCGAGCTGCACTTTCTATTGTCAGCTCCGTGTATCAGGGCCGGTTTTTCACCCTTCAAAACCAGATCAAACCAGTGGCAGAATCGACGCTGCACGTGCTAGGTCTAGCGGTATGTCGCATTCTAACCCCAATATCAGCCAAAATCGCCCGGTTATCCGGCAACTTGATGATTCCGCAATCAACCGGATCGCTGCAGGTGAGGTGGTTGAACGTCCCGCCTCTGCGGTCAAGGAACTTGTGGAAAACGCCATTGATGCGGGGGCGACGCGCATCTCCATCGATATTGCCGACGGCGGTAAAACCTTGATCCGGGTTAGCGATGATGGTTGCGGAATCGCGCCAGAGGATCTGCCTTTGGCACTGTCGCGGCATGCGACTTCCAAAATTGACGGCTCGGATTTGCTGAACATCCACACCTTTGGCTTTCGCGGCGAGGCTCTGCCATCGCTGGGCGCCGTGGGTCGACTGAACATTACCAGCCGGGTTCCCGGGGGCGAGGCTGCAATGATCCGTGTGGCAGGTGGAGTAATGGACCCGGTCAAACCTGCCGCCCTGCGGGCGGGCACCGTGGTTGAATTGCGCGATCTGTTTTTTGCCACGCCGGCGCGCTTGAAATTCATGCGCACGGATCGGGCCGAAAGTCAGGCGATTAGTGATACGATCAAACGGCTGGCTATGGCTGAACCGGCGCTGGGATTCACCCTGCGCGATGTTTCGGGCGGCGGTGAGGGGCGGATCACGTTCCGGGCCGATGGCGAAAACGGGGATCTGTTTGATGCGCTGCATGCACGCTTAGGCCGCATTTTGGGACGTGAGTTTGCGGAAAATGCCCTACGGATCGACGCCACACGCGAAGATATCCGCCTGTTCGGCTATGCCGCCCTGCCAACCTATTCGCGCGGTGCTGCGGTGGCACAGTATTTGTTCGTCAATGGCCGTCCGGTGCGGGACAAGATGCTAACCGGGGCTTTGCGGGCGGCTTATTTCGATTTCCTCAGCCGTGACCGCCATCCGGCGGCGGCCCTGTTCATTGATTGCGAGCCCACGCTTGTGGATGTGAACGTACACCCCGCCAAATCCGAGGTCCGCTTTCGCGATCCCGGCATTCCACGTGGCTTGATCGTCTCTGCCCTGCGCCATGCCTTGGCCGAAGCCGGGCACCGCGCATCGAGCACCGTTGCCGACGCCACCCTTGGCGCGATGCGGGCCGAACCAACACAACCCGGCCCCGCGCGGGTTTATCAGATGGACCGTCCCTCGCTAGGCGCATGCACGATGGCGTATCACGCCCAAGCGCCAGAACCGGTGCCCGCGTCCGGGTTTGCCGAGCTCGCCAACAGCTATTCAGGGCAACTGGTCGATACACCTGTCGTTGCAAACGCAACGGGTGCTGAGCAGGCGCAACCTGACGCCGTGCCTAGCGAACACTTGCCTTTGGGTGCCGCGCGCGGTCAGGTGCACGAAAATTATATCATCGCACAGACCGAAACGGGCATGGTCATTGTCGATCAACACGCCGCGCATGAACGGCTGGTCTATGAAAAACTGAAAACCCAAATGGCCGAAAATGGCGTCGCGGCGCAGGCCTTGTTGATCCCGGAAATCGTCGAACTGTCCGAAGGCGACTGCGCCCGTCTGATGGAGGTCGCCGAGAACCTGTCGTCCTTTGGTCTGACCATTGAACCCTTTGGCGGCGGCGCTGTAGCCGTGCGTGAAACCCCTGCAATTCTGGGTGAGGTCAACGCCGAGGCGATGATCAAGGATATTCTGGATGAGCTGGACGATCAGGGATCCAGCCAAATGGTGCAAGCCAAGATCGAAGCGATTCTCAGCCGAGTTGCCTGTCACGGCTCAATCCGATCTGGTCGCCGGATGCGCGGCGAAGAGATGAACGCACTGTTGCGCGAAATGGAGGCGACGCCCCATTCCGGTCAATGCAACCACGGGCGGCCCACCTACGTCGAACTCAAGCTATCTGATATCGAGCGGCTGTTCGGGCGCAGTTGATCCTGTGCGCGGCCCACGCTAGAAAGGTGAAAACAAAACAAGAACGAGCAGGGCGACATGATAGAAATTGCAGGCCAGACCTATGTTTTGAATGATCCTATGGTGATTGCTGCCCTTGCTGGTGCAGGGGGGCTTCTGCTGATCTTTCTGATGGTGCTTTTGGCGCTGCGCGCGTCAAACCGGTCTGTGCGCATGGTCGAGCCACTGGCGCACAATCTGGCTGTTTTGGGGCAGAATGTGCAGCAATTGGCACAGGGACAGGATCACCTGCGGGGGGGCTTGCAGCATGTCTCGGACGCGCAGGCCAATGCACAGGTGCAAGTGATTCAGACCATGGAGACCCGGCTGGCGGATGTGCAGCAGCAGATGAACGACCGACTGGCGGATAACGCGCTACGCTCGCACCGTTCTTTGGCCGAGATGCAGGAACGGATGCGTGAAACCCTGCATGGCAATGCCAAACGCACCGTGACGTCGCTCACGCAGTTGCAGGAACGGCTGGCCACAATCGACAAGGCGCAGGACAATATCACCAAGCTGTCGGGGGATGTTCTGTCGCTGCAGGATATCCTGTCCAACAAACAAACACGGGGCGCCTTTGGCGAAATCCAGTTGCATGACATCGTGTCCAAAGCCCTGCCAACGGACAGCTATTCGCTTCAGCACACGCTGAGCAATGGCAAACGGGCTGATTGCCTGATTCACCTGCCCAACCCGCCGGGCCCCATCGTGATTGACAGCAAATTCCCGCTAGAACCCTACGAGGCCCTGCGCCGCGCCAAAACCCAGGCCGAAATGACCGAGGCCGCGCGGCTGCTAAAGGCTGCGGTCCGGGTGCACATCCGGGCGATTTCTGAGAAATACATCATCGACGGAGAAACCGCCGAAGGCGCGTTGCTGTTCCTCCCGTCCGAGGCAGTCTATGCCGAACTGCATGCCAACTTTACCGATGTTGTCCGCGAAGGGTTCGCCGCAAAGGTCTGGATCGTGTCCCCGACCACCTGCATGGCAACCCTGAACACCATGCGCGCCATCCTGAAAGACGCCCGGATGCGCGAACAGGCCGGGGCGATCCGCAAAGAGCTGGGCTTGTTGCACAAAGACGTGGATCGCCTTGGGGACCGCGTTGGTAATCTGGACCGCCATTTCAATCAGGCGGCCAAAGACATCGCAGATATCAAAATCAGCGCTGAAAAAGCGGGAACACGCGCCCAACGGTTGGACAACTTTGATTTCGAAGAGCTGGCACCCGACGCCCCCTCAAACGTGGTTCCCCTCAGTCAGCCCGAAACCTAACCTCCAAACGCAGACTGCGCCGCCTCTGTGAGTGACGCGCTTGCGCTGAGAAAGGGCGCGGGCCCATAGCTGATCCGCGCTACCCCAAGCGACGCAAGCGTTGGCGTATCTGGCGCTTTGCCGATCTGCATGATGTTCACCGGCAAAGGCGAGGCGTCGCACATTTCAGCGATCAGATCCGGGGTGATCAGACCGGGAAAAAATATCCCGTCCGCCCCTGCCGCGGCATAGGCCGTCAGCCGGGCTTTGGCATCATCCATCAGGGCAGGATGATCGTCCGGTTTAGATCCCTGAAAAAACACATCCGTGCGGGCGTTTATGAACAAAGGCACGCCGGTTGCTTCGGCGGCGCGGCGCATGGCAGAGATCCGCGAGGTTTGAGAAGACACCGATTGCAAGCCAGAGCCGCCGGGCAACCCATCCTCAAAGTTCACACCGACCGCCCCGGCGGCAATGACCCGTTCGGTGTTTGTGGCCAATGTCCCAGTATCGCTGGCGTACCCGGCTTCGAAATCATGGGTGACGGGCAATGTGTTTGACGCCGTTATGCGCCCGAGCAATGACAGGGCGAATTCCAGCGGAATGTTTTCCCCGTCCTCATACCCCTGCGCCCGAGCCATCGACCAGCTGCTTGTTGCAAGGGCAGTTGCGCCCGCTTTGGCCACAGCTTTGGCGCTGCTGGCGTCCCAGGCATTGTACAGCACCAGCGGGCGACCCGGCACGTGAAGGGAGGAAAAATCTTGCGCTTGGGTGTTCTGGCTCATGCCGGTTCGCTTTCATTGGGGGCGTATTGCCGTTCCAGGTCGATCAATTTCTGTTTGCGCCACAGCCCACCCCCGTATCCGGTCAGGGACCCATCCGCCCCCATGACCCGATGGCAGGGGATGACGATGGCAATCTGGTTGGCCCCATTGGCCCGCGCAACAGCGCGCGTGGATTCAGGGCGGCCCATGGCGCGCGCGATCTGCGAATAGCTGTGCGTCGATCCCGCTGGCAATGTTTGTAGCATATCCCAGACCGCACAGGTGAACGGCGTGCCATGCAGCGCGAGGGGCACGTCAAATTCCGCCGACTCCCCCGTGAAATAGCGATGCAACTGCGCCTCGATCTGATCGGTGGGGGCAAAACGACCAAACCCCATCGCGCCTTTGCAGGCTTTGTAGACGCGCTTTAGCTCGGTCGGCAGCGCCTTGCGATCGGTAAACTCAAGCAGGTGCAGGTGTGATGTGTCACTCACCGCGATCATCGGGCCCAACGGGGTGTCAAACCAATCCGCCCGCAACAAAGCCTGTGTTTTGAAAGCGCCCGGGGGCAACCCGATATGTTTTGCTACTGCAGACCGAAACGCAGCCGGCGAAGCAAACCCCGCATCAAGCTGCGCGTCAATCACCCGCCCACCGTTTGCCAAAGTCGTCAACCCGGCCTGCAAGCGGGCTTGCCGTGCCATGTCCAGAAAGGTGGTGCCAAAGGCGCGCTTGAACGCCCGCCGTATGGTCGACGGGTCATGCCCCAGCGCCACCAGATCTCCCTCGCGCCAGCGCCGCATTGGATCCGCCTCAAGCGCAGACAGCAGCGATTTGACTGCCGGATCTGCCTCGGCCGCCGAATGCATCGGATGGCAGCGTTTGCAGGCCCGAAACCCGGCGTCCAAACAGGCCGAAATCGTCGGCATGAACTGGCAGTTCTCTGGTTTGGGATCGCGTGCCGGGCAATTCAGCCGACAGAAAATTCCGGTCGTCGTTACGCAGACATACGCGCGCCCATCCCAGCTGGGATCACGGGCGACAAGCGCAGAATACAAAGTTTGGTCATCAGGTAGGTCGTGTTTCATGGCGTCACGATAGCAGCAAATCCAAAACAGATGGCGCCGGTTTTCGGGCGTTAATGTTATTTTTCACAAATGATCTTGGGGCGGCGCACTTGCGGTAGGTCAAAGACGCGCAAGGGGAGGTTCCTGTCTGATGCAGAACAAAGGATGCGAACAGAAAGGAAATACGAAAATGTTGGAAATTTCTGCACAACAAGTGGCGCAGGTCGCGGTCATGGCGCGTGAATTGGAACGGGCCGAGGGCGAATTACGCGCGTTCATTGATCGCATCAGCGTCGATGGGCAGGCCGAACTGGTCGCCATCATGTGGATCGGGCGTGATAGCTTTGATGCACAGGATTGGGCCGAAGCCGTTGCAACCGCACGGGCCGAAGCCTCGACACCCTGCGCCGACTATCTGATCGGGACACCGCATCTTTCGGACCATCTGGAAAACGGGTTGGACGCGCTTGGCATCTCTGCCGAGGATGTCGAAAACGATCTGATGTAATGCCAGATTTGGGATGCCCTCTCCGAATGAATTTTTCGGAAAGGGCAGTCTTAACAAACGCCTAGCCTAGGCGTTGTGATCCACAACCTGCAGGTGCTGGGCCAAGGTGTCGATTTCAGACATCCAAGCATCGACCAGTTTCGGATCGTTCGGCGCGGCATGCACACCAGCAGAAATCTTGCCGCCCATCACAGCCTCAATGGCCAGTGACACTGGGATCGATACCAAACGAGCCATCGCGGTGCCGTTTTCATCGCCCCATGCATCCATCACATAGGTTTTGTGCCACGCCACTGCATCGCCTTTTTCGGCCTTGAGGCTGACGCACATCACAACCCGGTCTGGTTCGCCCTCGTCATAAGCATTTTCAGCCCAGAATTGATCGGACATCTCAACCAGACGCGCATCCCCTTCGGGCCCTGACAGGCTTTCGACCTCTTTGAACACACCGTCCCATGCGTCGGTCCAGCCATTCAGACGCAGGGTGCCGCGCACAAATTCTTTGACCGGCCATTTTTCATCGAAATGATACTGCGCCATGAATGGCAGCGAATCCCGGTTCGGATAGACTTCAAAGCTCTCGGGGGTGGGCAGCGGTGCCTCATAGCTCGAAATGGCATCCCATGGCCGCGCCACATCAAACGGTTCGTAGTTGCGGATCGACTTAGAGGGCGAGCGCAACGCCTTGAGCACACCCAAAGGCGACCAGCTGAATTTATATCGGAACGGGTTCTCGTGTTTCGGAATACCGCCACAGTAAGAGATAAAGCTCAGATGGTTTTCGCCGTCATAGGCATCAGATGAACGATATTGCTCGACCAAGGAATGAGCCATCAGGTGATCGATGCCGGGATCCAACCCCACCTCGTTCACCAGTGCAACACCCGCGGCGCGGGCTTTGTCGTCCAAGGCGCGCATTTCCGGCGCGATGTAGGATGAGCTGACAAAGTTGGCACCCTTGGCAATGGCCAATTCAGCCACTGGCACATGCCAATCGCCGGGCAACATCGACACCACGACATCGTCTTTGGCCAAAACCGCGCCCAAGGCGTCGATATCAAAGGCGCGGATGTCTTGTGTCAGATCACCAACCGCCTCTTGCGCCTTTTCAACGGTTCTGTTCCAGACCGTCACGGGATGTCCCGCCTCAATCAGACGACGCAAACCGGGGATGGCCGACAGGCCGGTGCCACACCAGTGGATTGTCATTGTGTTCTCTCCCTTATCCGAATTTCAATTTGGCGCTGACAATGCTCAAAACGGCCAACACGCCGCAAACGTTTGCCAAGATCAGCGGCAGATCACCCACCATCAGCCCATAGACGAGCCATAGCGAAACCGTCATTAAAAACATCAGGTTCGACGGCAACGACAGGCCCGAGGTATCCCGTGTCGCCCATGCTTTCCACGCTTGTGGTACCCAGCAGACCGTTCCAAGGATCGCTGCCAGAAAACCAACGTATTGCTCCATCTCAGAGGTCCTGCATGTGGTGTTGGAATGTCGCATCGGCCCGTCCCCAGACCCCTGCATCCAGATCGGTCAGGGTCAACAGCGAGGCGAGCAATTGCCCGGCATAATCGTGCGAGCTTTCGACCGGCAACATCGAGGGCAGATTATCAATCGCCATGACATCCAGCACCGGGGCATCCGCAACCCGCAATGCAGGTGCGTCCCACGTGGTGGCCCGATCATAGACCGCGACTGGGTTGTAATCGCTGTCCGGGTCACAGGCGACATCGCCAATGGCCGTCAGCTTACGGTCTGCGTCCAGCGCAGATTGCGGCACAAAGACCGGCGTGCCGGGACGCGCAAAAATGCAGTTCAGGAACAGATCGTGGTTCAAGATTTCGGGAAACGGACCACCGCTGGCGGTCTCGTCCATGTCCCATTTGGTGACTGTGACGCCCATGGCTTCGCACAAATCCGCAGCGCCGGTTCCAACGCGCCCCAGCGCCCCGATGACAATCGCGGTTGGCCGATCCGCCCCGCTTGCATCCAGTTCAGCGCCCAGCTCGCTCAGCAGCGTATCCTTGCCGGGATACACGCCGACCGGGCCACAGATGTCGCGGCGTTGCTGCGCAGCCCAAGCCTTTAGCGTCACAGCGGCACCGGCATAGCCTGCCCAATAGCCAAAGGCCGCAACCCGGCGCCCGGCTTCGTCGACCAGATATTCCAGATCATACAGCGTGCCACCGCCTGCCTTGAACCGCTCCAGCAAAGCTTTGCCGGAATGCTGTCCCTTAAAGGCATGTCCAAACATGATGTGTTTGTGGGGCAGGGGCGTGCCATCTTCGGGCAGTTCTTTCAGACCAAAGATGATCGCATCCGACGGCGCATCAGGCCACGTGTTTTCAGCCGCGATCTCACAACCTGCATCGCGATAGCCCTGCATCGGGATGGCGCGCACGCTGCTTTCTTCGACGGTCACACGAATGCCAGCGTCCAGCAACGCCTTGGCCCCTTCGGGGGTCAGGCCCACCCGGTCTTCGTTCGGGCGTTGTTCGGCCCGCACCCAGAGATGTGTCATGTCTCGTCCTTTATTCAGAGCATTTCAGCGGCTTTGACCGCCTGAACCGAGGCGCGCGCCTCCATAGCGTCGCGGAACGCGAGGATTTTGGGGAATTGGGACACGTCGACGCCATCCCCCTCCAACCAGCTGCACACAACGTACAAATAGCAATCGGCCAGACTGATCTGACCCCCCAAAACAAACGGCCCACGCAGACCATTTGTTTCGATATAGGCGCAAGATGCGGTCATGGTCGCGGGCACCTTGGCCTTCATGTCCGACCAGCTGCCCTTTTTGTCCGCCCAGCGGCTGCCGCGCATTTTGTGGGCGTGGTTCACGTGCATGGTCGAGGCGAGGTAATACATCACCTCCCGCATCCGCGCGGCCATAACCGGATCACTTGGAACCAACCCGGCCTCTGGCGCCACGGCCGCCACATAATCTAGCAACGCCCCGGTTTCCGTCAAAATGCCCCCGTCCACAATCAACGCTGGCACGCGGCCTTTGGGATTGATCTGGGCATAACCGGCTTTGGTCTGTTCACCGTTTGCAAAGTCCAACCTGATCGCCTCGTACTCTAACCCGGCTTCTTGCAAAGCAATGGCGACGGCGATCGAAATAGTTCCGGGCGCATAATATAGCTGCATCAGAGACTCCGTTCAGAGATGTGTTTGTGCATAGTGCCGCTCTGGGGAGTCCAGATGCGGAACGGCGTTGAACAGCACCGGGCTAAGATGCGTGCCAATCGGGTACAGACGATGCATCGACGTGTTCATGATGGCAAGAGCCACGCGCGCCATAGATGGAATATCCAACCCCATCGCCTGACGCATCACCATCGAAATCAACCCACCCGATGTCACAACTATCGCCGGACCCGCCCCGGCGGAAATCTCGGTCAACGCCTCGGTCACACGCGTCTCAAAATTCTCGAAACTTTCGGGTGGGTTTTCGATCTCACCCTTTTGCCAAGCTGTGAAAACACGCGGCAAATGTTCGATGAACCCCTCACGTTCGCTCGGGATTGCAAGCCCATGCTGTTGTTCCAGCAACGAGGCGAGGTTGAAATACTCGATCTCATTCAGGCGCGCGTCTTGTGTTGGTGCATCCAACTCCATGCCCGCTGCCGTTTCCAGATGACGCGTCAACGTGCCCGAGAAAACCCGCGGGTGATGGGCGTGGCTGTCACGCAGATGGGCACCCAGCCATTGGGCCTGTTGATGACCCAATGGGCTCAACTTGTCGTAGCTTTCTTCGTCGCGGGCTTCGGTGTTGGCCTGACCATGACGGATAAGAGTGATATGAGACATTGTAGGGCGCTCCTCGTTACGCCCAAGTCTTAGGGGACGGGTGAGCGAGGAACCAGAGCCAGACACAGGGTATTTGAGGGTATTTGTGAAAAACGTTGGGGCGGGATCTGTTGCCCCTTGCGAGAGTCCCGCGCGACGATACCTTGAACCCTAAGACGTCCGAACCAAAAGGGAAGATCGCCATGACGGTGAATGCACAACGGTTTCTCAAAGATCTGCATGATTTGCGGCAATTCGGCGCCTCGGGTGTTGGTAAAGGCGTGGTACGTCCGGCATTTTCCCCCGCAGACATCGCAGCCCGTCAATGGTTGGCTGACCGCATGGCGGATGCAGGTCTGCGCCCGTATTTTGATCCCGTCGGCAACCTGTTTGGACTGGCCGAAGGGGCGTCGCTTTTGATGGGATCGCATTCCGACAGCCAACCCGAAGGCGGCTGGCTCGATGGCGCCCTAGGTGTGATTGCCGCGCTCGAAGTGGCTCGCAGCAGTGATGTGCCCATCTCTGTCGTCAGCTTTCAGGATGAAGAGGGGCGGTTCGGCGTCACCACGGGCTCTGAAATCTGGTCTGGCGGCTTGGCACTGGATGTGGCGGACGCGTTCACCGACCACAGTGGTGTGACATTGGCCCAAGCCCGTGCCGAGATTGCCCATCTGACTGGCGACTTCGTCGATCCGGCGCAGTTCACCGGCTATGTCGAAATGCACATCGAACAGGGACCAACTCTAGATCGCGAGAGCGAACAGATCGGCGTGGTGACAGATATTGTCGGCATTCGCGACATGAAGATCACCTTTGACGGGCAGCAAAATCACGCCGGCACCACGCCCATGCACATGCGACAGGACGCGTTTCAGGCCCTGTCACGATTCAACACTCTGCTGAATGACCGCTTTCGCAACGTGGTTACCCCGCGCACGGTCTGGACCATCGGCCATGTGAGCCTGCATCCCAATGCATCTTCGATCGTGCCCGGGCGGGTGACCTTTTCGATGCAATGGCGGGATGGTGAATCTGATCGTTTGGCCAGGATGGAAGAGATTATTCACACCACCGCCCAAGAGGTGGCCGATCAAATGGGCATGGAGCTGTCTCATGGCCCGCTCCTCGGTCTCGAGCCGGTGGCGATGGACCGGCGGATGCGGGACGCGTTGGAAACCGGCGCTGAAATCGTTGCACCGGGCAAATGGCGGCGGATGCCCTCGGGTGCCTTGCACGACGCCACCAATGTATCGCGCCTGATGCCTGTGGCCATGTTGTTTGTCCCCTCAATCAATGGGATTAGCCATGATTTCGCCGAGGATACCGCCGAGGTCGATTTGGTGGCTGGGCTCAGGGTTCTGTCACAAGCGGTGCAGGGTATGAGATAGTGTTTCAGTCTGCGCATTTTTTTGCCTTTGCCATGATGTTGCCCGCTTTGTCTGGCAGGTGTCGGGCTGTGTGAAAAATTTACGGCAAATTTGTTAGAAGGGCGTGGCGCCTGATGCTCAAGAAATCTGTTCTTTTTGTTGGTCTGTTGTTGGGGCTCGCCACCTGTCAGGGCGCCGTGTCCAAAGACAGCCAAGTGCGTATTCTGGCTATTGGGGATTCGCTGATGGCGTGGAACTCTGTTCTTGGCAGCTCCATTCCCAAAGTGATCGCCGAAGAGCTGAACGAACCTGTCATTGACCATTCGGTTAGCGGCGCCAGAATGCTAACCCGTGACTATAGCCCCGACAAAAAGGGCTTTGCCGTGCCTTATCAATACGAAAAAGGCCCGTGGGACTGGGTGGTCGTGACCGGCGGCGGCAATGATCTGTTGTTCGGGTGCGGCTGCGGACGCTGCGACAAGGTGATGGATCAGATGATATCCAAAGATGGGCTCAGCGGTCAGATCCCCGACCTATTCCGCCGCATTCGCGCGGATGGGGCACGGGTGCTGTACAGCGGCTACCTGCGCAGCCCCAATCTGTTGACCCCGATTGAACACTGCAAAGATGATGGCGACGAGATGGAGGCCCGAATTGCGCGGCTTGCCGGTCAGGAAGAAGGCATTGTTTTTGCCTCGATGGCGCATATCGTGCCGCCGGGCGGGTTGACCTATTTCGCGCCGGACCTGATCCACCCCGCACGCAAAACCAGCCGCCTGATTGGTGAACGCTTGTCTCGGATCATCCGTGATTTTGATGCCAAGGACAAAGAAAGGGCGTCCAGTGATCCTGAACGCCCAGTCATTTTATCCGAGTAACAGGATTTCTGTCTCACCGGCGCTGCGGCGCAGGGCATGCAGATCGGCTAATTCCGGGTCGTTGATCCAAGCCCGCGCCGCATCCGCATCGGGAAAGGACAGCAACGCCGCCACGTTTGGAATGCGGGGGGTGCCGTCCAAGGCGCTTGCGCTTGGGGTTGCGGTTTCCACCTTACCCCCATGGCGCGCCAATGCGGCACCTGCGCCTTCGCGATATTGGCCAAGCGCCTCGGGGTTGGTGACATTGGCTTTGAACAGGGCATAAATCATCTCAAGTCTCCGTGTTTTGTTATGAACAGGATCTAAGCAGAGCGGCGCAGAAGAAAAACGCGTGTCTTTGCATGTGCCTCATGCAATTGTGCATGTCATGGAGTGGGGTGATCTTAAAATGGTCCTTGCCGTGGTGCGGGCCGGGACATTGGCGGGGGCCAGCGAAACGCTGGGCGTCAACTATACCACCGTCGCCCGCCGGATCAGCCGGATTGAAACGGCGTTGGGTGAACGGTTGTTTGATCGGCTGCCAGATGGGTATCATCCCACCGACGCCTGCCAGATCGTGGCCGATCACGCCGCCCGGATGGAGGTGGAACAGAACGCCTTGCTGCGCAGCCTGCAAGGGCAGGATCAGTCTCTAACTGGGCCGCTTGTGATCACCGCCCCGCAATTGTTGATCGGGCCGCATATCTCTCCGGTGCTGGATCGATTTACCCAAATGCACCCTGATGTTTCGCTGCATCTGCGCGCCAGCAATGAACTGCTAGATCTCTCGAAACGGCAGGCTGATCTGGCCATTCGCATCAGTCGCACGCCGGGTGATAGCCTGATGGGAGTGCGCCTATGCGAACAACACATCGCCAGCTTTGCCGCGCCAGAGGTGGCAGACCGGATAGCGAATGATCCGCAGGCCCCGATTGACTGGATCGTCTATGAACAGGCCCCAACAGTGCCTAAGGGCGTGTCAGATGCCTACCCGAATTCACGCGTGCGTCTGGTCTTTGATGATATGGCGGCGATGATTGGTGCGGCGCAGGCCGGATTGGGAGTGCTCAGAACTCCAATGTTTCTTGGGCGCGCCACTGTGGGGCTGGTTCAAGTGCCCGTCCTGCCGCCACAATCTTATGCAGATATCTGGGTCGTGGCCCATCGTGACCTCTGGCACGCGGCCAAGGTCAAAGCCTTTCGCCAAGAGCTGGTGCAAGGGTTCAAAGCAAACCGCGCCAGTTTCGTGGCGTGACATGGACTTAGACCCGGATCGCGTGTTTCACTTCAATCCTTAGCGATTGGGCGAACCAATCTGACGCCTTCCAACCAGATCACCGTCGAACGCGCATTAAATGGTGCACCAAAAACTT
This sequence comes from Phaeobacter sp. NW0010-22, assembly GCF_040365955.1. Taxonomy (NCBI): domain Bacteria; kingdom Pseudomonadati; phylum Pseudomonadota; class Alphaproteobacteria; order Rhodobacterales; family Roseobacteraceae; genus Phaeobacter; species Phaeobacter sp. NW0010-22. The sequence continues at coordinate 35,641 of NZ_BAABWT010000002.1, read as the reverse complement.
AGATCATCACGCCTTTACCGCCAAACTACATCGCCCAAAAAGATATAGCCCGCACCATAGATCGTTTTGATCAGGCGAGGGTTTTTCGGATCTTCCTTCAACTTGGTCCGCAGGCGGGAAATCCTAACATCCATCGCCCGGTCAAAGCTTTCACCGGCGGCCCCGCCCAACATTTCCTGCATCTGGGCTCGGCTGATCAGGCGCTTGGGACTTTCCAAAAACAACCGCAGCACTTCGCTTTCGGCATGGCTGAATGTTGTCTCCGACCCGGTGCCATCTTCTAACACATAGCGGTCAAAATGGGCGGTCCAGCCGTTGAATTCAGCGGTGTTCCCGGCTTGCACCACGGTGCGCGTCCCCCGCAAGCGCGCGCGAATACGCGCGACAACCTCGGCAGGGTCAAACGGCTTGGTGATATAGTCATCCGCGCCCAGCTCTAATCCCGTGACGCGATCCTGTACTTGAGCCCGCCCGGAAATGATGATCACCGCCGCGCCCTGTTCCAGCGCCAGACGGTGCACCAGTGTCAATCCGTCCGTATCCGGCAACGACAAGTCAACCAGACACACATCCGGTGTCACTCGCTTTAGCGAGGCTTCGAATTCCCGCGCACGGGCAAAGCTCTGGGTGCGAAACCCGGCATCTTCCAACACATCGGTCAGGATCTGTCGGATCTCGGGTTCATCATCCAGAATGGTGACAAGCGGAGCGCTCATGGCGTGACCTCGGTTCGGATCAGCGCATTCAATTGCGCCTGTGAAAAGGGTTTGTGCAGAACCGGCCCACGCGTAATGGCTTCGCGGTGTAACGGATCGTTTTGGGGCAGTGATGTCATTAGTATACACGGCAGGTCAGGTTTCAACCGACTCAGCAGGTCAAGACCCGTGGCCTCGCCCTCCAACCGGATATCAGACAGAACAAGGGTGATTTCCTCTAGATCAGCGGTCAGCGCACAGGCCTCGTCGACCGATGTCGCCTCGATCACCGCAAACCCCAGATCCACCAGCATATCCCGGAACGTGGCGCGCAACTCATCGCTGTCTTCGACCAGCAGGGCCAATCCGCCCGCAGCATTGGGGGCTGCACGGTAGGGCAGGCGCAGAACAACCGAGGCCCCCGACGGGGTATTACGCAGTCTCAAATCCCCCCCGGCCAACTTTACCATGTCATAAACCATCGGCAGGCCCAGCCCCGAGCCCTCGCCACCCTTGGTGGTAAAGAACGGGTTCAACGCCTTGTCTAGCGCATCGCGTGAAAAACCGGGACCGGTGTCGCTCACCGTGATTTCGATCCATGTCTGGCCCACACAATGGCCCGTCACCGTGATCTGGCCGGTGCTGCCACAGGCATCACGCGCATTCAGGATCAGGTTCAACAACGCATCCTGCAACATGCCCGGGTCCAGCATGAATGCCTCATCCGGGGTGTGGTCCAGAACGCTGAGACCGACGTCACGGGGCAGCGATGGCGTTGCCAGCAATTTCAGATCAGACAGCAGCCCATGCAAATCCGTCGCTTGCGGACGCAGGGTGCGGTTCCCGGTCATATCCGCGATCCGGTTCAACAAACGCCCGCCGCGCTGGGCGGTTTGCTGGGTCGCAGAGATCAGCTCTGCCGCCTCCTCAGGCAAGTCCATCTTTTCCAGCTTCGCTTGCATGCCCAATATGATGGTCAACAGATTGGAAAAGTCATGGGCCAACCCGCTGGTCATCTGCGCTGCCATGGCCCGGCGACGGGACTGTTGCAAGGCAACACGCGTCTGAGTTTCAACGGTTACATCCATCGACAGAATATAAACGCCACCGCCCTGATCCGGGGTGAACGCCACCCGGATACGCCGGGAATCGTGATCCTCAGTGAACTCAAAAACGGAACTTTCGCCTTTGTAGGCCGCCATCAGATAGGGCTCGATCCGGGGAAACGCGGGACCAAGCGCTTCGGAAATATGCCGCCCCAAAATGTCCGAAGGGCGTCCCGGAATCACCGAACTCAGCCGGCGGTTTGAATAGGTATAATGCCCGTCTTCATCCACGTGGGCGATATGGGCAGGCATCATTTCGGTGGTCAACCGGGTGCGCGCTTCGATTTCGGTCAGCTGGCGTTTGGTTTCTTCCAACGCAGTGACCGTGGCGGCCAATTCCCGGTTGGTTGCGGATAACTCTTCGGCGTGGGTCAGCAACTGATCCGACAGTTCCTCGGACCGGGCGCGTAACAATTCTTCGACGCGTTTGGCGCGGGTGATGTCAGTGTAAACCGTAACCCATCCGCCTGTTGGCAGGGGTGCCCCCTCGATCGAGATCACCTGCCCGGTCGGGCGCAGGCGTTCGAAGTAATGCGGCACAAAGGCTTTGGCCTGTTCCACACGTTGGCGCACCAAAGCGTCGATATCATCGACGGGTCCGTAATCGCCTCGGTTGGCAATATGGCGGATGGTGTCGTCAAACCGGGCGCCTGGCTGCGTCAGGTGATCTGGCAGATGAAACATTTCCTGAAACCGCCGGTTGCAGACCGCCAGCTTCAGATCGTTGTCATAGATCGACAGCGCCTGCGCGATCAGGTTCAGACCTGCAGTAGTCATTGCCTTGTTGGATCGTTCTGAATTGGCCAAATGCGCACCTCCCTGGCCCATGGCTATCACCCTCGATGGACCGGGCAAAGGGGGCGAGCAGCGCCGCAAGGTCGCGGCTTTGCTGCAAAGCGGGTCTGATTTTTTGCGCTGTTACAATTCGTAAGATTTGGGAAAACTTCACGAAAAAGTTGACCGCGACCAATAGGCGAGGTCCTAATCAGGGCAGAATCGCATTGGCGATCACGTTCGGCTCCACGGAGGGGGTCGGATAGGGGAGGAGAAAGACATTGGCTCAGATGCAGTCTGGCGCTGCAGGGAAACTATCCCTGCCGGCGCTGCTTCAACGCAACGCAACCCAATTCGGGGATTCGCCCGCATACCGGGAAAAGGAATTCGGCATCTGGCAGTGCTGGAGCTGGGCTGAGGCCGAGAAAGAGATCGAAGCGCTGGCGCTGGGTCTTATCAACCTCGGTGTGAACGAAGGCGACTTTATCGCCATCATCGGCCACAACCGCCCTTATCTGTATTGGGCCATGGTTGCCGCACAATCCGTTGGCGCGATTCCGGTTCCGCTGTATCAGGATGCCAACGCCGAAGAGATGGCCTATGTGCTGAGCCACTGTGGCGCGCGCTTTGTAATCGTGGCGGATCAGGAACAGGTCGACAAAGTTATCGAAGTTCAGGATCAGTTGCACCAGTTCGAGCACCTGATCTATCTCGATCCGCGCGGCTTGCGTAAATATGACCACCACCAGCTGCATGAGTATTCTCATGTTCAGGCACAAGGTCGCGCCGCCTATGACGAGTGGATCACCGATCTCAAAACACGCCGGGAAAAGCTGAACTACGACAGCACCTGCGTGATGCTGTATACGTCCGGCACCACGGGCAAGCCCAAAGGTGTGGTTCTGTCCAACCGCAACATCATCGAGAGCGCCAAAAACGCGTCTGAGTTTGATAAGCTGGGTGTGGACGACGAAATTCTCGCCTATCTGCCGATGGCTTGGGTTGGCGATTTCATCTTTTCGATCGGTCAGGCCTATTGGACCGGTTTCTGCGTGAACTGTCCTGAATCGGCAGACACAATGATGACCGACCTGCGGGAAATCGGTCCAACCTATTACTTCGCACCACCGCGCGTGTTCGAAACCCAGCTGACCAGCGTCATGATCCGCATGGAAGACGCTGGAAACTTCAAAAAGAAGATGTTCCATTACTTCATGGACCACGCCAAGAAAGTGGGCCCTGATATTCTGGACGGCAAACCTGTCGGGTTCATGGACAAGCTGAAATACAAGGTCGGCGATCTCTGCGTCTATGGTCCGCTGAAAGATACGCTTGGCTTTGGCAACGTGCGTGTCGGCTATACCGCTGGCGAAGCCATCGGCCCGGAAATCTTTGAATTCTACCGCTCGCTTGGGATCAACCTGAAACAGCTGTATGGTCAGACCGAAGCGACCGTATTCATCACCGTACAACCCGATGGTGAGGTACGTGCAGATACTGTGGGTGTTCCAGCACCTGACGTGGAAATCAAAATCGCCGACAATGGCGAGATTTTCTATCGCTCGCCGGGCACCTTCGTCGAATACTACAAAAACCCCGAAAGCACCGCAGACACCAAAGACCCCGAAGGCTGGGTTGCCACAGGTGATGCGGGCTTCTTTGAGGAAGGGTCAGGACACCTGCGGATCATCGACCGGGCCAAAGACGTTGGCAAAATGGCTGATGGATCAATGTTTGCGCCCAAGTTTGTTGAGAACAAGCTGAAGTTCTATCCCGACATTCTTGAAGCGGTGCTGTTTGGCAACGACAAAGACCGCTGTGTTGCCTTTATCAACATCGACCTGACGGCGGTGGGCAACTGGGCCGAGCGCAATAACATTGCCTATGCGTCCTATCAGGAACTTGCGGGACATCCGAAAGTTCTGGCATCGATCCAGGAACACGTTGAAACCGTGAACGCGTCGGTTGCTCAGGATCCGATGCTGTCGGGCTGTCAGGTACATCGCTTTGTCGTTCTGCACAAAGAACTGGACGCGGATGATGGGGAAATGACCCGGACCCGCAAAGTGCGCCGTCGGATAGTGGAAGAGAAATTCTCGGACATCATCGGGGCGCTCTATGACGGATCTTCGCAGATCTCGACTGTGACCGAAGTGACATACGAGGACGGTCGCAAAGGGTCGATCAGCGCAACATTGGATATTCGCGATGCCGCGGTTGCATCGATTGCGACCAAACTCGCAGCGGAATGAAGGTCGGAGGGACGACGCTCGCCCTTTGGGCGTCGCCCCGCCCGCCGTCCCTTAACGGGATGGCATGCCGAAGAAATGAGGGAGTGAGCGATGCTTGATGCATCTGAAGGATACACCACGGAGGACGGCCGCAAAATCGGCGGCGTGGTGATGGAAATGAAGAACATCACCCTGCGGTTTGGCGGTGTTGTGGCGATCAAGGACATCTCGTTCGATATTCGCGAAGGGGAAATCCGGGCGATCATCGGTCCCAACGGGGCCGGGAAATCGTCGATGCTGAACGTGATCTCGGGGTTTTACATCCCGTCAGAGGGCGAAGTTTGGTTCCACGGATCCAAACGCCCACAGATGCGCCCCTATGAAGTGGCCCGTCAGGGGATCGCGCGGACGTTCCAGAACATTGCTTTGTTCGAAGGCATGAGCGTTCTGGACAACGTGATGACCGGACGCCTGACCAATATGAAGTCAGGATTGATCAGTCAGGCGCTGTGGAAAGGCAAAGCGGAAGCCGAAGAAGTGGCCAACCGCGAGATCGCTGAAAAAATCATCGATTTCCTGGAAATTCAGCACATCCGCAAAACGCCGGTTGCGCGTCTGCCGTATGGCTTGAAAAAGCGGGTCGAACTGGCGCGCGCGCTGGCAGCAGAACCTAAGTTGCTGCTGTTGGACGAACCAATGGCCGGCATGAACGTCGAAGAAAAAGAGGACATGAGCCGCTTTATTCTGGACGTGAACGATGAATTTGGCACCACCATCGCGCTGATCGAGCACGACATGGGCGTGGTCATGGATCTGTCTGACCGGGTGGTTGTGATGGATTACGGTAAGAAAATCGGAGACGGCACACCCGACGAGGTGCGCAACAATCAGGACGTGATCGACGCGTATCTTGGTGTGGCTCATGATTAATTTTCTGACAGATATGAGGGGAGACACTGATGTCTGATCAGTTTCTTTTTGCGACCGAAGTCTTCATCAACGGACTGATGGCCGGGGTGCTATATGCGCTGGTCGCGCTGGGGTTTGTATTGATTTACAAAGCCTCGGGAATTTTCAACTACGCACAGGGTGTTATGGCTCTGTTTGCCGCTATGACCCTTGTGGGGATCATGGAAGGTCAGGTGCCATTCTCGCACATTATCAATGCGATCTTTGGTACCGAAGTTCACCACTTTGGCTGGCATGTTCCGGCGTTGCTCGCGATTTTGCTGACGGTCGGGGTCATGGTGGTCTTTGCCTGGTTGGTTCAGCGCGTGGTGATGCGCCATCTGGTTGGGCAAGAACCGATCATCCTGTTCATGGCAACGATTGGTCTGGCATATTTCCTCGAAGGGTTCTCGGACCTGATGTGGGGATCTGAAATCAAGACACTGGACATCGGCCTGCCGCAGGGTGGCTCCTTCTGGATCGAAGACATGACGGCCGGTCTAGGCAGCGACAACTTCTATGGCTTCTTTATCGATAACCTCGATATCGTCGCAACGGGAATTGCCGTTCTGCTGGTGATGGCGCTGGTTGCTTTCAGCCAATACACCAAACAAGGCCGCGCAATGCGGGCCGTGGCGGATGATCACCAAGCGGCCTTGTCCGTCGGCATCTCGCTGAACTTTATCTGGGTCATGGTCTGGTCGGTTGCGGGATTTGTTGCTCTGGTTGCGGGTATCGTGTGGGGCACAAAATCAGGCGTTCAGTTCTCGCTGTCGCTGATCGCTCTCAAGGCACTGCCGGTTCTGATGCTGGGTGGCTTTACCTCAATCCCGGGTGCGATTGTTGGCGGTCTGATCATCGGTGTGGGCGAGAAACTGTTTGAATTTGCGATTGGCCCGATGGTCGGTGGCGCGACCGAGAACTGGTTTGCCTATGTGCTGGCGCTCTTGTTCCTGGTGTTCCGTCCACAGGGTCTGTTTGGTGACAAAATCATTGAACGCGTGTGAGGTCGGGCGCGCACCTGCGTGGCGCTGAGGCGCCACGACACCCGCCCACCCGAGACCTGTGCGACAGGTCAGTTTTAGGAGGAGATGAAAGATGAATAAGCTAATCGCCATCATCAACGTCATAGCTTGGTCCGGTTTTTGGGCCTTTGGCTACCTCGCGCTGACAGCCGAAGGACTGTCCAGCAAACAACTGACCGTCGCTGCGTTTCTGGCCTTTGCGGGCTTTATCACTGGAATGGTCGCGTATCTGCGGCTGGTTCGGGCGGCGGAAGCCAGTGGCTACGCCCGGAAATCAAATCAACTCGATGCCACGGTTCGGAACCGTGCGCAGTCACAGGGGAGCATCTGAATATGTTCTATCGTGAAGCCGGAGATTTCAAAACCTCCTATCAGCAGGACAACCAGACCTTTCCGATCCGGTTTGATCGCTACCGTTACTACATCGTTCTGGCTGTTGCCTTTGGCATCATCCCGTTTCTGATCAATGATTATTGGGCCAACGCTATTCTGCTGCCGTTCCTGATTTATGCGATCGCGGCAATCGGGCTAAACATTCTGACCGGCTATTGCGGTCAGGTAAGCCTCGGCACCGGGGGTTTCATGGCGGTGGGCGCCTATGCCTGCTACAAGCTGATGACCGCATTCCCCGAAGTGAGCATGTTCGTGCATGTCTTGCTGGCGGGCGGAATTACCGCCATCGTCGGGGTGCTGTTCGGTCTGCCCTCGTTGCGGATCAAAGGGTTCTACCTTGCGGTTGCGACGCTGGCCGCGCAGTTCTTTCTGGTCTGGTTGTTCAACCGGGTGCCATGGTTCTACAACTACTCGGCTTCGGGTCAGATCAACGCTCCCGAACGCGACGTGTTTGGCATCATCATCACCGGTCCAAACGCTCCGGCGTGGGCGACCTATCTGTTCTGCCTGATCTTCCTGACGCTCTGCGCTGTGATTGCCCGCAACCTGACGCGCGGGACTGTTGGTCGGAAGTGGATGGCCATCCGTGACATGGACATCGCCGCAGAAATCATCGGGGTGAACCCGCTGAAAGCGAAACTCACTGCATTTGCCGTAAGCTCGTTCTTTATCGGCGTCTCCGGTGCCCTGTTCTTTGCGATCTATCTGGGCGCGGTTGAAGTCGGCGAAGTCTTTGGCATCACCAAATCGTTCCTGGTGCTGTTCATGGTGATCATTGGCGGTCTTGGCTCTATCTTTGGATCCTTTGCAGGTGCTGCCTTCTTGGTGCTGCTGCCGGTGGTTCTCAAAGTGGTCGGCGCGGACATGTTGGGATGGCCCACAGATATCGTGGCCCACCTGCAACTGGTTATCGTTGGCGGCTTGATCATCGTGTTCCTGATCTTGGAACCGCACGGGCTGGCACAGCTGTGGCGTGTCGCCAAAGAGAAACTTCGCCTCTGGCCGTTCCCGCACTAACGCGGGGCAGGTCTATCAATAGCGGGGCCGAGGACCTCGTTCACAATCGGACAATACCTAGGGAGGAATAAAGCCGATGAAAATGAAACTGACCACACTGGCGCTTGGCGCACTGATGGCCGCTGGCCCCGCAATGGCGGATCTGGTGTTCCCATCGCTGAGCTACCGGACTGGCCCATACGCAGCTGGCGGTATCCCGTTTGCTGACGGTTACGCGGACTATTTCACGCTGCTGAACGAGCGTGACGGCGGTATCGGTGGCGTTCCCACCAAGCTGCTGGAATGCGAAACCGGCTATAACACCGAAAAAGGTGTTGAATGCTACGAATCCACCAAAGGCCAAGGCGCTCTGGTGTATCAACCGTTGTCGACTGGTATTACTTATCAGCTGATCCCCAAAGTGACTGCTGACGGCATTCCAATGCACACCATGGGTTACGGTCGGACATCTGCTGCAAATGGCGAAGTGTTTTCGAACGTCTTCAACTACCCAGCAAACTACTGGAACGGCGCATCTGGCGTTGTGAACTACCTGCTCGAAGTCAATGATGGCGACATCAAAGGCAAAAAAGTTGCGCTGGTGTATCACAACTCTGCATACGGCAAAGAACCGATCCGCACACTGGAAGAGCTGGCCAAAAAGCATGGCTTTGACCTGAAAACCCTGCCTGTTGACCACCCCGGTCAGGAGCAGAAATCGCAGTGGCTGCAGATCCGTCGTGATCGTCCTGATTACGTTGTGATGTGGGGCTGGGGCGTGATGAACCAAGTTGCGGTTCAGGAAGCTGCGAACATCCGCTTCAACATGGAAAACTTCATTGGTGTGTGGTGGTCCGGTGCCGAGCATGACGTGATCCCTGCGGGTGACGCGGCGAACGGTTTCAAAGCGGTTACGTTCCACAACGTAGGCAGCGATTTCCCCGTCTTTGATGACATCCAAAAGCATGTTGTTGATACAGGCAAAGCAGCCGGCAATGGCGATCAGATCGGTACCGTTCTGTATAACCGTGGCCTCTATGCTGCGATGCTGGCAGCCGAAGCGGCGAAAACCGCTCAGGAACTGCACGGCACCAAAGACATCACCCCTGCGATGATGCGTGACGGTATGGAAGCTCTGGAAATCACCGAAGCCAAAATGGCCGCTCTTGGTCTGCCTAACTTCGGTCCCGAGTTCAAAGTCTCTTGTGAAAACCACGGTGGCCCCGGTCTCGTTGGTGTGAACCAGTGGGATGCCGCAACCAAAACATGGTCGCTGATCTCTGACTTTAAACCAACCGATGCTGACGTTGTTGGCGCGCTGGTTGCTGAAGATTCAGCAGCTTACGCCTCCGAAAACAACATCGAAGCTGGCTGTAAGTAACGCAAGTCGATGAAACCCCGGAGCGGCGGATTGACCGCCGCTCCAACACAAGAAAGCCCCGGACCGATACCGGGACTGCGTGAGGACAAGTTCTGATGCTGGATGCAGCCAACACAACCGACGTGCAGGCCGAAACCCTGCTTGAGGTCAATAATATCGAGGTGATCTACAATCACGTGATCCTCGTGCTGAAAGGCGTCAGCCTGAATGTGCCCAAGGGTGGGATCACTGCCTTGTTGGGCGGCAATGGCGCAGGCAAAACGACCACACTCAAAGCCGTGTCCAACTTGCTGCGTTCTGAACGCGGCGAGGTGACCAAAGGCTCGATCAAATACCGCGGATCTCATGTTCACGAGGCCGACCCCGCTGATCTGGTGCGCAAGGGCGTGATCCAGGTGATGGAGGGGCGTCACTGTTTCGAACACCTGACCGTCGAAGAAAACCTGATGACTGGCGCCTACACGCGCGGCGATGGCAAGGCCAAGGTGCAACAGGATCTGGAAATGGTTTACACCTATTTCCCCCGTCTCAAGGAACGTCGCCGCTCGCAGGCTGGCTATACTTCGGGTGGGGAACAGCAGATGGTTGCCATGGGACGCGCCTTGATGAGCCGCCCTGAAACCATCCTGCTTGACGAACCGTCCATGGGTCTGGCACCACAGCTGGTCGAAGAGATTTTTGGCATCGTCAAGGATCTGAACGAAAAAGAAGGTGTGTCCTTCTTGCTGGCGGAACAGAACACCAACGTGGCCCTGCGGTTTGCGCATTACGGATACATTCTGGAATCCGGTCGCGTTGTGATGGACGGTCCTGCCGCTGAACTGCGCGAAAACCCGGATGTGAAGGAATTCTACCTCGGCATGTCTGATGATGGCCGCAAAAGTTTCCGGGATGTCCGGTCGTATCGCCGCCGTAAGCGGTGGCTGAGCTGATGAGGGATCAGGCCATGACTCCATATGATACCCTAGAACTTCGCAGTGATGATGAACGCGCGTCCGATCTGGCCCGGTCTTTGCCGGAACAGATCGCCCGGGCCCAAAGCGCGCCGGGCTATGCCGGATTGCTGGCCGGGGTGGACGCATCTGCGATCACCAGCGCGGCTGATCTGGTCGGCCTGCCCGTGCTGCGCAAATCTGAACTGAGCCGGGCACAGGCCGAAAATGCACCGTTTGGCGGGTTTACCGTTAAGCCAGCGACCGGATTTGCCCATATCTTTCAATCCCCCGGTCCGATCTATGAGCCGGGTGGGGTGGATCACGACTGGTGGCGCATGGGTCGGTTTCTGCACGCTGCGGGAATTGGTCAAGGCGACATCGTTCAGAACTGTTTCGGCTATCACCTGACCCCGGCTGGCATGATCTTTGAAAACGGCGCACGCGCTGTTGGCGCGGCTGTTCTGCCCGCCGGGACAGGTCAGACCGAGTTGCAGGTGAATGCGGCCCGCGATGTGGGCTGTACTGCCTACGCAGGCACTCCGGATTACCTCAAGGTGATCCTGGACAAGGCCGACGCGATGGGCGTGGAGCTGAATTTCACGAAAGCTGCCGTTGGCGGTGGGGCGCTGTTCCCGTCTTTGCGTCAGGAATATGCAGACCGGGGCATCTCGTGTTTGCAGAGCTATGCCACGGCGGATCTGGGCAACATCGCCTATGAATCCGCTGCGATGGAGGGGATGATCGTCGACGAACATGTGATCGTTGAAATCGTCACTCCGGGCACAGGAACGCCGGTGGCACCGGGCGAGGTAGGCGAGGTGGTTGTAACTTCCCTGAACCCCGACTACCCACTGATCCGGTTTGCCACTGGCGATCTGTCTGCGGTGTTGCCGGGTCATTCGCCCTGTGGCCGCACCAATATGCGGATCAAAGGCTGGATGGGTCGTGCGGACCAAACCACCAAGATCAAAGGCATGTTTGTACGTCCAGAACAGGTCGCCGCCTTGGTTGAAAAGCACGACGACATCGTCAAAGCCCGTGTGATTGCTAAGCGGGACGGTGAAATGGACACCATGACCGTTCAGATCGAAAGCGCTGGCAGCGATGAAATGGCCTATGCCAAATCAGTGATCGAGGTGCTCAAGCTCAAAGCCGCAATCGAAGTTGTCGCCCCCGGTTCCCTGCCTAAAGACGGGCTGGTGATCGAGGATCAGCGCAAATACGACTGACGCGACGCAGCCTTTGTGGAACGTAAATACCAAGGGGCCCCGGTGCATCTCGCCGGGGCTTTTTTCATTAGGGATTACGAACCGGGACGCCGCAACCCCATCTCTGTCCGCGCCCTGAGAAATGCGTCCGTCGCTACTTGGATAAACTCCAGATATCGCGCATGACCCTCTTCAATCGACAGCTCTAGATTGGTGTCACCCACGCGCCCCAACAACGAAAGCTGCTCGCAGAACCAGTTCAACACCGCCCCCCTCGGTAACTCACTTGCAGGCGGAAACTCTCGTTCAATCGCCGGGGCCATGTTCAGAACCCCAGACAACAGTTTGGTTGGAAATTCAGGGTCGATGATAAAGGGTCGGCCCAAGCCGATCAGGTCCGTTTCCGCGCGTTGCAACGCACCATTCATCACCTCTACGGACCGAAATCCGCCCGTCACCATCAGGGGAATAGTGATCGCCGCTTTGATGGCCTTGGCATACTCAAGAAAATACCCTTCACGCGTCTTTGTGCTCTCTTTTTGCGAGGCGTGTTGATACGCGGTTGGGGTTTCAAACGTCCCGCCCGAAATTTCGATGAAATCTACGCCTTCCGCTTCCAGCATCTGCGCAACCAACACACTCTCTTCGTGGCTAAAGCCGCCCTTCTGGAAATCTGACGAATTGAGCTTTACCGCGACGATGAATTCAGGGACCACAACCGCGCGCACAGCCCGCACCACCGACAACAGCAACCGCGCCCGGTTTTCCAGCGGCCCACCCCAGTGATCGTCCCGCGTGTTGATCCGGGGCGACAGGGCAGAGCTGAGCAGATACCCATGCGCACCGTGGATCTGAACCCCATCAAACCCGGCCTGTTGCGCCAGCTGAGCCGAGCGGGAAAACTTCTTGATGACGGCTTCCAGATCCGCATCCGTCGCCTGCTGCGGCGCGCCGTACCCCGACAAATCCATATCTTCGGTCGAAATCGAGGTGGGCGCAGGGTTCACCGCCTGCGGTGTCTGCCGCCCGGCATGGGCCAACTGCGCCAGCACAACCGCATCGCCGCTTTTTGCCGCCTCGGTCAGACGCGCCACCTGATCCAGATCCGACAGGGGATCCAGCACAAAGTTCCCGGCATGTTCCAGATGCCAGCGATCCACTGGCGTGTTGCCTGTGATCAGCATCGCGGCCCCGCCATTACTCCAACGCCGAAACAGATCAATCTGACCCTGTGATGGGTTGTTCTGCGCATCTGCCAGTGCCTCTGACATTGCGGATTTCACGATCCGGTTCTTCAGGGTGCGCCCGTTGGGCAGCGTCAGCGTCTGATCAATCATTTCAGAATCTCCTGTGCAAAGGCATCCATCATGGCCTGTATCGCCTCTTCGTTCCGGCGATAAAAAGTCCACTGTCCGTGACGGTCGGATTTCACCAACCCCGCATCCTTTAGAATGCCCATGTAGTTCGAAATCGTGGATTGCGAGAGCGCCGCCTTGTCTCGGATATAGGCCACGCACACGCCATCCAGATCGGCGTGTTCCTCCAACGCTGGGGGGAAATTTGATCGGTCCTTGAGCCAGACAAGGATCTGTCGGCGCACCGGGTTGTTCAGGGCTGCTAGGGCTTTTTCAATGTCCATATATCGAGATATCTCGATATTCAGGTAAAGGTCAACCCACCCCTACAAAACCGCCAGCCGGGGGCGGGTGCTGCCTTGCAATGATGAACCCTTATTCAAACCGGCGGACGGCCCCGACATCTATCGGGCCCGTCCTGTGTAACAGCACGGCTTACCTCCGCCGCTGATCTAGAGAACTGGCACCATGTAGTTGAGAATGCTCTGCATTCTGATCATCACCCGTCGGATCACATGGGTGGCCTGAACCGATTCCGTATAGATCGTCGCGGTTCCAACAGAACCCGGACGCATCGCCTCCAGTATCTCAGGCGCGTCCAATTTGATCCGCACCACAAAAGGTTCGGCTTGGATCTGTCCACTGGCGAAAACTGTGCCTGACATCATCGCCTGCCCTTGCGATGAAATGTCGATAAGCGAATCGACCGTTCCAGACAGAACCATCCCGGGCTTGGTTTTAATCGCCAGCTCGGCAGCTTGCCCAACCTCCAAATGGCGGACATAGATTTGCTGAATGTTGACGATCAGTGTTTTTTCCGATGTGTCGACAAAGACCATCGCAGGTGCCAACGGGAAATTGGTAACCCTTTGACCAACAGTCAGCGCTAGATTTGTCACAAACCCGTCGCTGGGTGCGCGGATCTCAGTCTGCTCCAAATTCCACGCGGCCTGATCCACGTTGGCTTGGGCTTCGGCAACCTTGGCAACGACGCCATCATCGGTCACAGCACCAAGTTCGATTTCCGCGCGCGACACAGCGGCCCGGCCCTGATCAACCGCCGCCGCAGCAGTCTCCAGATTTCGTTTGCGCCGTTCCAGAACGTTCTCCGAAACCGTGCCGCTTTTCACCAGTTGTGCATCATCATCATACAGGCTCTGCGCGAGCGTCAGCGCAACCTCGGCCTGTCTCAACTGGGCCTCGGCATTTTTAAGTGCATCAATATCCTGCCTGGCCAGCGCCTTCGCGCGAACCAATCCGGCGCTGGCCGCGCTCAAGGCGATTTCGAACGGCTCGGGATCGATTTTGAACAACAAATCCCCTTTCTTCAGGGATGTATTGGGTTGCACTGGAACTTCAACAACTTGGCCAGTGACATTGGGAATGACCTGTATCGCACGTGTCAGCACCCGTGCAGATCCCTGTGGCGCGCCCCATTGCATAGGAATGAACAGAAATATGAACAGAACCACCACCCAGATCAGCGTTGTCGACCAAACAAGCCCAGTGTTTGGCAACACTTTGATCCGGATTAAAATGAATAGAACCACGGCATAGATCAGGGTCAGGAAAACAATCATCAGATCAGCCTTCAGATTGGGTGCGAGAGGGGGGAACTGTAAATGCCCAGACCAAAGCCAACGGCCAAAAGACCCCAAGCATCAACGCGCCCAACCATCCCGCCACAGTGATGGCTTCGGTTTGGGGGTGATTGCGGCTCTTGGCGATTTGGCCGGGCAACCGCGCCAGAACAACAAAGCCAACGAGAACGGTCAGGATCAAAACGATCAGAACCACCCATGCGAAATAGTCCAATCCAGTCATGTCATAATTGCTCCTGTGAAAAACGTTAGTTTCGAACCTAGTCGGAAAGTGAGAGCATCGGAAAGGAAATGTATAGCGGCCTTGAATAGATTGGTGCTGGAGTCTCCGACAGAAATGGTCGAATAAGAGAAAACCGCATTCATTTCCGTGACAGTGATGGCCGAAACCGAATACGCAGAACAGGGCTCGCGCCACCGGAACGCTCTAGGCACCCGCATATTGGGGGCAGGGGCCTATGTCATCGCAGGGATCTGTCTGCTGCCCATGGTGGCTGTGGCGCTTGCTGCGGTAACCGGCGGCACAGACACGATCACGCACCTCTTTATGACAGTGATGCCGGATTACATCATTACGACGGTATTGCTGGTGTTGATGGTCTCGTGCGGCACGTTCAGCTTGGGGGTTGGCGCGGCGTGGTTGGTGACAATGACCCGCTTTCCCGGGGTGCGTATGATGGAGGTGGCCCTGGTGCTCCCTCTGGCCTTTCCCGCCTATGTACTCGCCTATGCCTATACCTTTGTTCTGGATCATCCCGGCATCGTGCAAACAACATTGCGACAGGTGACCGGATGGGGCCCACGCGATTATTGGTTCCCCGAGGTGCGCTCGACCGAAGGCGCGGCGGTGATGCTGATCCTTGTGCTCTACCCCTATGTGTACCTGCTCGCCCGCGCCGCCTTTTTGCAGCAAAGCTCGACCGCATTTCTGGCGGCTCGTGCCCTCGGATCCAGCCCATGGAGCGCCTTTTGGCGCGTTTCTCTGCCGATGGCCCGCCCTGCAATCGCGGGTGGGGTTTTGCTGGCGGTGATGGAAACCATCGCAGATTTCGGAACCGTTTCGTATTTCGGGGTGCAGACCTTTGCCACTGGCATATACACCAGCTGGTTTTCCATGGGCGACCGCGCCGCAGCGGCGCAATTGGCGCTGTGCCTGCTTAGTTTTGCGCTGTTGCTGGCGGTGGCCGAACGGACCCAACGCGGCAAGGCGAAATACTATCAGGCTGGCAAACGCCATGCTTCGATGCCCGCCTCGGACCTGACAGGATGGTCCGCCACTTTGGCCTTCACACTTTGCTCTATCCCTGTGGTGTTAGGCTTTGCACTGCCGGTGGTGATCCTCGTGCAGATGGGCTTTGAATCCGAACAGAACCTGCTGTCGCGCCGGTATGTTGAGTTTATCCAGAATTCGCTGACCCTTGCTGGTATTGCGGCGGTCCTGACTGTCTGCGCCGCCATCTGCGTTGGCTTCTTTCAGCGGCTCAAACCGGGGCGCCGGTCGGCCACAGCAGGGTATTTGGCCCGCTTGGGCTATGCGGTTCCCGGTGGCGTCATCGCTGTGGGCCTGATCGTGCCGTTTGCCGCCTTTGACAACGCGCTGGATGCGTGGATGCGGGCGACGTTCGACTATTCCACCGGTCTGTTGCTGACCGGATCGATCTGGCTGTTGATCGGGGCTTACATGGTACGCTTTCTCGCCGCCGCGCTTGGCGCCTATGAGGGGGGGCAAAGCATGGTCCACGCCAATATGGATCACGCCGCGCGCTCGCTTGGCCAAACCCCATTCGGGACCCTGCGCCGGGTGCACCTGCCCATCCTAACACCTTCGCTACTGACCGCCCTGCTGATCGTTTTTGTCGACGTGATGAAAGAGCTCCCGGCGACCCTGATCATGCGGCCGTTCAACTTTGATACCCTCGCGGTGCAGGCCTATCGATTGGCCTCCGATGAACGTCTCGAAGGGGCCGCTGTGCCGTCTCTGGTCATTCTCGCCATCGGGTTGCTGCCAGTGATCCTGATCTGTCGACAGGTTGGCCGGGACCGCTAACCCAGGGTTTTGTATAGATACGTGGTCGGCTCGTACACGTCCTCAAACACGTTGCGACAAAACCCGGGAATTTGCCCCGCAACCTGAAACCCGATGCCTTCGTATAAGGATTGCGAGGGATCACCGCTGCGAGTGTCCAGAACCAGTAACGTCAATCCCAAGTCGCACGCACGCGCCTCTAGCGCGGTCATCAACACGCGCCCGGCCCCGTGTCGACGATGATCGGGATGCACCAGCAACTTGGCCACATCCGCGCGATGGGGCTGGTTCGGCATCGCCGCTTTCATCAGCTGAACCGTGCCAATCACCACACCGTCCAGCCGCGCCACAAACAGATCGCACGCCCCCGCATCCACCGCAGGAAACACCTGATCCACCCAAAACGCTTGCGCCTTATCCTCGGCAAAGGGCGCCACAAATCCCACACTCGCACCATCCAGAACACAGGCATGCAAAATCCCGGTCAACGCCGCCAACTCGCCGGGCTGGTCCAGCCGTTCAACCGCTATCATATCAACACCATCAAATAACGGGCCCCACGGGTTGGTCCGGTTTCAAACGTGGTTGCCCCGGACAGATGATAGCGCAGGCAATCCCCCCCGCTCAGGGCATGTGTCACCCCGTCCACCGTCAGGTTCAGCGCCCCGTCCAGCATAACCAGATGATGTTCCAAACCTGATCGGGACGGTGTGCCATAGGCAATGCGCTGCCCCGATGGCAGATGGCATTCCAACACCTCACCGCTCAATCCACCCGCCGGGGGCGACACGGATCGGCGGGTAAACCCTGTGTCGGGATCTTCCCACTCGGCCTGATTGGCAAACGGCACTTTGGGGGCAAAACTGTCCTCGACCATCATCATCAGTCGTGACATCGGCAATTCATACGCGGCGCACAAACGGCCTAACCCTTCGGCCGTCGGGGACACTTCGGCCTTTTCCATCCGCGACAGCGTGGCCCGGCTTACTCCGCTGTGCATCGCAAGCTGATCCAACGACCACCCACGACCCAACCGCAGTTCTTTTAACCGCCCCGCAAGGCGTTTCGAAAGGTCATCCAGCATTACCCATATCCGAGAATGATTCCCATATGTGAAAATGCTGTACTGAAAATACATGCTTTGTAAATAGAAAAGGGCGCACGGAACCCCGCACGCCCTCACTGCTCAGATGGTTTGGGTGGATTTACTTCCAGCCAGCCTCGTTAAAGATTTTCTGCGCTTCGGGGATGTTCTTGGCGACGGCAGACAGGCTGACCTCATCGGCTTTGAACTCACCCAGCTTGGCAATTGATGGCGCCAACTCAGCACCGGCCACAACCGGATACTCGTCATTCCCAGCCGAGAAATAAGCCTGCGCTTTGTCCGACGCGAGGTATTCCAGGAACTTGATTGCGTTGTCTTTGTTTGGCGCGTGTGCCGCAACACCGCCACCGGAGAGGTTCATATGCGACCCTTCGGCGTCCTGCGCTGGGAACACCCAACCAATCGCTTCGATGCTATCGCTCAGACCTTTGACGTTTTTGCGATGACCGCGCGCAAAGTAGTACGAGTTCGCAACCGAGATGTCGCACTCGCCCGAAACGATGCCGCGCAGCTGGTCGGTGTCGCCACCCTGAGGTTCGCGCGCCATGTTGGCGACAACGCCATCGGCCCAACCTTTGGCGGCTTCTGCGCCGTGGTGCTCGATGATCGAGGCCAGCAATGTCTGGTTATAGGTGTTGGTCGACGACCGGATGCACACCATGCCTTTGTATTCGGGCTTGGCCAGATCCAGATAGGTCATCGGTGGGTTCGCGACTTCGGCTTTGTCATAGAAAATGATCCGCGAGCGCTGCGAAAAACCAAACCACTGGTTGTCGCTGTCCTGCAGGTTGGCAGGGATCTTCTCTTCCAGCACGGCACTGTCGATAGACTGCAGCAGGCCGGCGTTCTTGGCTCCTTCCAGACGGGAGGTGTCCACGGTCAGCAACAGATCCGCAGGTGAATTCGCACCCTCGGCTTCCATACGCGCCATCAGCTCTTTGGCTTTGCCTTCGATCCGGTTGATCTTGATACCGGTCTGCTCTTCAAAATCAGTGTAGAGACGTTCGTCAGTGTCGTAGTGGCGCGAAGAATAAAGGTTCAGCTCGCCCTCGGCTGCTGCTGCGGTGGTCAAGGTTGCGACCAGAGTAGCGGCCAGTGCGGTAGATGATTTGAACATGACGTGTCCCAGAATGATTAGAGATGGGCAAATGTACCCGACTGAAAAGATCAGATATCTGAATTTTCCCGAAACGCAACCTATTTCTGACAAAAACACTTTGGAAAGAGCGGAGCCGTGCGCACCCCCAACCCGCCCAATCGCCGCATACTGAACGAGAGTCTGCAATGCGGACAAAACCGCCGTTGCCGAAATTGCTCTTTTCATTTTTGTGGCAAAAAGGAGTTGGCTTTTGACGGCTTACCACGCCAAGCGATGCGCAACATAAACCTTGCTTTGAGATCACCCTATGGACAATGCTCTGTTCGTACTGGCTGTTAACAGAATAAAGGAAAACCGATGTCAGCGACACTTTTTGATCGCCTTGGCGGTACGAAGGGCATTTCCAAAATCGCCTCCGATCTTGTCGATAACCACATGGCCAACCCCCTTATTTCTTCTCGGTTCGCTGGCAGCGATGCCGCTAGTATGAAAAAGAAAGCGGCAGATTTCTTTTCTACGGGGTCCGGGGGGCCGCAAGTCTACGATGGAAAGGACATGTTGAGTGCCCACAAACACATGAATATTTCTGACAATGAATATATGGCAGCCGTAGACGACTTGATGGCGGCACTTTCAAATTCCGGTGTGGGCGACGCAGAAAAAGCGGAAGTGCTCTATATCTTTTACACACTTCGTCCGGAAGTTGTTGGCGTATAGTATAGTCTGCATAGGGCTCAATGCGGCCGTTCGCTGCGCCTTGCACAAAGGACCGTTTGGCCAATTTGATCTGGTTTTGACGCAGGCGCCAAAGCCATGTGAGGTTCGGCACTTGTACTATCCACATCTCACCAAGACCAAAAAACAAACCCCTAAACGCGAAAAAACCGCGCTAGACAGCGCGGCTTTCTCAAATACTTGAGATCGGTTCGATTAACCCTGGCGGGCTTTAAACCGACGCTGCGTTTTGTTGATCACATAAACGCGGCCTTTGCGACGCACAACGCGGCAATCACGGTGCCGGTTCTTGAGCGAACGGAGCGAGTTCTTGACCTTCATGGTCTGTCTCCTGGTCCTACGGCGCGGGCCAGCGCCTGGTGTTGCGGGTGCCTCGGAAAATCCGAAACAGTGAATTCATGGTGGGCACTACAAGGTTCGAACTTGTGACCCCTTCGATGTCAACGAAGTGCTCTACCGCTGAGCTAAGCGCCCATGAATACCTTTGCAATCGTTGTCCTAGAAGAAACTAGGACGCAGAGAACTGCGCCGGTAGCGGGGTCTATAAAAGGAGTCGTCAGCACTATCAAGGGCTTTTGAACCAACTATTTTCCGCGCTATGCTTTTCTTTGTAAGGAGCACCCATGACACAAGCCGCCTATCGCCTGTTTGAGCCCGAAAAACGCACATCCTGCGTGGTTTTCGCCTCACCGCATAGTGGGCGGTCGTATTTCGACAGCTTCAAAAGCGCGTCGATTCTGGATGAACTTACGATTCGATCCTCCGAAGATGCCTTTGTGGATCACCTATTTGATTCGGCACAGGCCTTTGGCGCACCTTTGTTAACCGCTTTGGCGCCACGCGCCTATCTGGATCTCAATCGCAGCCCCGAAGAGCTGGATCCCGCCCTGATCGAAGGGGTCAGCCGGTCCCGTCAAAACCCGCGCGTGGCCTCGGGGCTAGGGGTGATTCCACGTGTTGTCGCCAATGGGCGCTCCATTTACCGGGGTAAACTTCCACACAACGAAGCGATGCGGCGGATCAGTACGTTTTGGCGGCCCTATCACGCGCGTTTGCAGGGGGTGTTGGACGAATCCCGCCAGATGTTTGGTAAAGCCGTGCTGATCGATTGCCATTCGATGCCCCGAGAGGCGCTGGATGGGGTGGCACAGTCTTCGGGCCAACGGCCCCATATTGTGCTGGGGGATCGGTTCGGGGCGGCAGCGCACAGCGAAATCGTGGATCATGTTGAATCTGCCTTTGCCGACGCGGGCTTTGATGTGGTGCGCAACACCCCTTTTGCCGGGGCTTATGTGACGCAGACCTACGGGCGTCCCGCGCGCGGTCAACACGCCATTCAGGTGGAAATCGACCGATCTCTCTACATGGATGAATACTTGGTCCGTCCAAACGCGAACTTTGACCAATTCCGGGGTCAGATGCGGCAGGTGGTGGCGAAACTGACTGATATCGGCAAGCAAAAGCAATCACTCGCAGCAGAATGATCACCGCAAGGACCGGCCCTTTACAATAGCATCGGACCCAAAGCGGCGGCGGATGTCATCTGTGGCGCGTTCTGCTTCGGATCGCTTTGTTGCGCCGGGGTCCAGCAGATCGCCGGATTTGTCGGCCTCTGTTTCCGGGCACAGGTCCGAGATTCCGCACCCAATCAACCGATACGGCCCTTCGGCCCCAACCTGATCAAATAATCCGCGCGCTGTGCGGTATATGGTGTCGGCCAACTGCGTCGCATCCCGCAACGACAGCCTGCGCGACAGGCTTGAATGATTGGCGCGCTTTAACTTCAACGTGACCACGCGCCCTGCCATCTGTTTGGCCTTGGCGCGATCCGCAACTTGAACGGCAAGCCGCCACAAATGCCCGTCCAGAATTTCGGTGTTCCACGTGTCTTCGAAAAACGTGGTCTCTTTCGAGATGGATTTGACCGGTTCATGCGCCGACACCCGGCGTTTGTCCTGCCCGCGTGCCAAGTGCCACAACCGATACCCCATCGACCCGAACCGCGCCGTCAGCGCCTCTTGTTCCCATCGCAGCAGATCCGAAAACGTCCGAATGCCCGCGTTTTCCAGCGACACCTGCGCCGCCGGGCCGATGCCCCAGATCAGCCGCACCGGTTTTTCGCGCAGAAAATCGTCCGTCTCTGCCTTGCCGATCACCGAATACCCGCGCGGCTTATCCAGATCCGAGGCAACCTTGGCCAAGAACTTGTTGTGACTTAACCCGATGGACCCGGTCAGCCCCAACTCATCCTTCATCCGTTTCACCAACCGCGCCAACATCACCGCAGGGGGCGCCCCGTGCAAACGTTCCGTGCCGCTGAGATCCAGAAACGCTTCGTCCAGCGACAGCGGTTCAATCACCGGGGTCAACTCATCCATCATCTCACGGATGGCGCGGCTTGCCTCAACATAAGCCGACATGCGCGGCTTGATCACCACTGCATCGGGGCACAGTTTCAGCGCCTGAAACATCGGCATCGCGGATCGCACCCCCCGAATGCGTGCGACATAACAGGCGGTTGATACAACCCCGCGCCGACCGCCACCGATAATGACCGGTTTGGCCGCCAACTCTGGGTTGTCCCGCTTCTCGACCGAGGCATAAAACGCGTCGCAGTCCATATGTGCAATTGTCAGATCAAACAGCTCAGGGTGCGTGGTCACACGCGGGCTGCCACACTGCGGGCACCGCGACTCCGTGGAAATCTGCGCAAGGCAGTCGCGACACAAGCCAGACATGCAATGAATTCCTCGTTTGCTGTGCAGTGACCAAAGCTGGGTCCGGGGATTTTAGCGCGTTCGCGGGCGAAGCTAAAGCCTAAGCCGTCGCTGTCTTCTTACGCAGGGCAGGGGGGAAACCATAAACCAAACGGCCGCGGCTTGCCGGTCTCGGGTCACATATCGCGGGAAAAAGGGAGCTCTCTCAGAAAGACCCCCCGCTTGTTGGGCGGGGGGAGGTAACGAACCACAGGAAGAAATGGTTCGCTGGGGAGTGTCTCAAGTTAAGACTCCCCTATAACAACCCATTCTCCTAGCGCTGATTGGTGCGATTGAAAAATCGTGTTCTTGATGTGCTTTTAGGGGCACAGCGCTTTTGCCCCTGATTTTGTGTTAGTTTGGACGCTGTGCTTGAGGGCTGCGCATCTCGTCCAAAATCGCCAAAGCCGCTGCTTTGGGGTCTTCTGCGTGATAAACCGGGCGTCCAACAACGATGTGATCCACCCCATCCGCAATTGCCTGTGCAGGCGTGGCGACCCGTTTCTGATCGCCCAGATCGGCACCCGCCGGCCGCACGCCAGGCGTGACAATCAAACGTCCCTCTGATTGGGGTAGGGCCCGGATCAGCGCTGCTTCTTGCGGTGATGCGATAATGCCATCGGCCCCGGCCTCAAATGCATTTGCCGCGCGTTCCAGCACCAGATCCTGAATGTCACCAGGCTTGATCAGACCCGCATCCAGATCCTGACGATCCAGCGAGGTCAGGATGGTCACCGCCAGAATTTGCAGATCTTTGCCCGAGGCGCCCTCTTTGGCGGCGCGCACAACATGCGGATCGCCATGCACAGTCAGGAAATCCAGATCAAATTGCGCCAACCCGCGTACCGCGTTTTCCACGGTGTTACCGATGTCGAACAGCTTCATATCAAGGAAAATGCGCTTGCCGAATTCTTGCTTCAGTTCGTTGGCCAGCGCCAGCCCACCGCCGGTCAACATGCCCAGACCAATTTTGTAAAACGAAACCGCATCGCCCAGCTTTTCAGCCAAGGCCAGCCCTTGCACAGCATTGGGCACATCAAGCGCCACAATCAGGCGATCATCGGACAAGGTTGGGGCGTTCGTTTGGACGTCAGACATGGCACGGCCTCTTGTTTTGTGGGGTCGCGCCTCTCTATGTGTCTCTGGTCTATGACGCAAGCCTTACGCGTGCAGCGGCATCGGGTCGCCGAGCAGGCGCAGATTATCCGCCAAATTCAGCGTGGCTTTCCCAGACCGGTATTCCGGCATGCGCCGCATTTGCCGCATGGCATCAGAAATGAACGCCCGTGCTTTTTCTCCGGAACTTTCCTGTTCCGAAAGCCTAAGCTGGCAGAACAATGTGACTACCTGATTCTTGAGCGTCATACAGACATTTGCAGAATGACGCGCTGAACTTTGGCAATAGGTGTACTGAGTGATTTCGATGTCGGTTATTAACATGCCCGCCTCCGTGAGTGTTTAGATCACTAGACACCGAAATTGTTACCAAAGTGGGGCAGAGGTTTGCCGAATTAGGGCAAAAGGAAGAAAGAATATTAAAGATTGAATGTAACTTTGAGGAAAGCTGTACCTAACCCTTGAAGGTTTCGGAAAAATCCCCAAATTAATCCCGAGGCCCAACCCAAGGCGTGCTGCCAAGCAGGCGCTAACATACTCTGGGCGCTTATAAAAAGGAGAGACGCATGGACTTGAACAAGTTCACTGAACGTGCACGTGGTTTCGTGCAGGCCGCGCAGACAATTGCCCTGCGCGAAGAACACCAGCGACTGACCCCAGAACATATTCTCAAGGCCCTGATGGACGATGATCAGGGGCTGGCAAGCAACCTGATTACACGTGCCGGTGGCGCGCCAAACCGTGTGGTCGAAGCGTTGGAAACAGCCCTGTCAAAACAGTCCAAAGTCAGCGGCGACGCCGGGCAGGTCTATCTGGATACCCAAACCGCCAAGGTTCTGACCGAGGCCGAAAAGCTTGCTGAAAAAGCAGGCGATAGCTTTGTGCCTGTCGAACGCGTCCTGATGGCGCTGTGCATGGTAAAATCCAAAGCCAAAGACGCCTTGGATGCTGGTGGCGTTAGTGCGCAAAAGCTGAACGAGGCGATCAACGACATCCGCAAAGGCCGCACCGCTGATACGGCGAGTGCCGAGGATGGCTATGACGCCCTCAAGAAATACGCCCGTGATCTGACCGAGGCCGCCGCCGAAGGCAAAATTGACCCGATCATTGGTCGTGACGAAGAAATCCGTCGCTCGATGCAGGTGCTCAGTCGTCGGACCAAGAACAACCCGGTCCTGATCGGGGAACCCGGCGTCGGTAAAACTGCGATTGCCGAGGGCATGGCCCTGCGCATCATCAACGGTGATGTGCCTGAATCGCTGCGCGACAAGAAATTGCTGTCGCTGGACATGGGCGCGTTGATCGCCGGTGCCAAATACCGTGGCGAATTCGAAGAGCGCCTTAAGGCCGTCCTGACCGAAGTGACCGAGGCCGCGGGCGAAATCATCCTGTTCATCGACGAGATGCACACCCTTGTGGGCGCTGGGAAATCCGACGGTGCGATGGATGCGGCGAACCTGATCAAGCCAGCACTGGCGCGCGGCGAACTGCACTGTATCGGCGCGACCACGCTGGATGAATATCGCAAATACGTGGAAAAAGACGCGGCTCTGGCCCGCCGGTTCCAGCCGGTCATGGTCACCGAACCCACCGTCGAAGACACCATTTCGATCCTGCGCGGTATCAAAGAGAAATACGAACTCCATCACGGGGTCCGCATCGCCGACGCCGCTCTGGTGTCAGCGGCCACGCTCTCGCACCGCTACATCACCGACCGCTTCCTGCCGGACAAAGCCATCGACCTTGTGGATGAGGCTGCCAGCCGCTTGCGGATGGAGGTGGACTCCAAACCCGAGGAGCTCGATCAGCTCGACCGCCAGATCATGCAGATGCAGATCGAAGAGGCCGCGCTGAAACTCGAAGACGATGCGGCCTCCAAGGACCGGCTGGAAACCTTGCAAAAGGATCTCGCCGAGTTGCAGGAAAAATCCGCCGAGATGACCGCCCAGTGGCAGGCCGAACGCGATAAACTTGCGGGCGCGCGTGACATCAAGGAACACCTCGACCGGGCGCGGGCCGAACTGGACATCGCCAAACGCGAGGGCAACCTGGCCAAAGCCGGCGAACTCTCCTACGGCGTGATCCCGGATCTGGAAAAGCAACTGGCCGACGCCGAAGCCCGCGGTGACGAGGGCAAGCTGGTCGAAGAGGCCGTGCGCCCCGAACAGATCGCCGCCGTGGTCGAACGCTGGACCGGTATCCCGACCTCGAAAATGCTCGAGGGCGAGCGCGAAAAGCTGCTCCGGATGGAGGACGACCTGCACCGCCGCGTGATCGGCCAGCACTCGGCCGTGACCGCCGTGTCCAACGCCGTGCGCCGTGCGCGCGCCGGGCTGAACGACGAAAGCCGCCCGCTTGGCAGCTTCCTGTTCCTCGGCCCAACCGGCGTGGGGAAAACCGAACTGACCAAGGCCGTGGCCGATTTCCTCTTTGATGACGACAGCGCCATGGTGCGTATCGACATGTCCGAGTTCATGGAGAAACACGCCGTCGCCCGTCTGATCGGTGCCCCTCCCGGCTATGTTGGCTATGACGAAGGCGGTGTTCTGACCGAGGCCGTGCGCCGTCGTCCCTATCAGGTGGTCCTGTTTGACGAGGTGGAAAAAGCCCACCCCGACGTGTTCAACGTGCTGCTTCAGGTGCTCGATGATGGCGTTCTGACCGATGGTCAGGGTCGCACCGTGGACTTCAAGCAGACGCTGATCGTGCTGACCTCCAACCTTGGGGCACAGGCGCTTAGCCAACTGCCTGATGGTGCGGATGCTGCCGACGCACGGCGCGATGTGATGGATGCGGTGCGGGCCCACTTCCGCCCCGAATTCCTTAACCGTCTGGACGAGACGATCATCTTTGACCGTCTGGCGCGTGCCGATATGGATGGCATCGTTGATATCCAGCTGGGTCGTTTGAAAAAGCGCCTCGCCGGTCGCAAGATCGCGCTGGAGCTGGACGAGGCTGCCAAAACTTGGCTCGCCGACGAAGGCTACGATCCGGTGTTTGGTGCGCGTCCGCTCAAGCGGGTGATTCAACGGGCGCTGCAAAACCCGCTGGCCGAGCTGATCCTGTCGGGCGATGTCAAAGACGGCGACATCCTCCCGGTTTCGGCGGGCACCGACGGTCTCATCATCGGGGATCGCCTCGGCACCACCGATCGACCCAGACCGGATGACGCGGTGGTGCACTAAGAGGGGCTCCACCCCCTAATCCAAGGGTTCAAAACACCAAAGCCCGCCAGAAATGGCGGGCTTTTCTTGTCCAACCTCCCCTTCACAACCCCAACCCATCATTAGGGCCGCGTCCGATCCTCCCCACGGGAGGGCGCGGCCCGGGCCTTAAGCCCGAGCTAAAGGCGGTAAACCCTGCATCACGCGGCGACGGTTCCATATCTTTTGACCTCAGTTATCCACTGCTCGATTTTGGCCGGTTTCGGATCGCTCGCGCCGGTAAAATGCGTGAAACGTGCGGGCTTAATCCCAACAAAGCCAAGAATCTGATCCCGCAACTGACGCAGCATGGCATTGCGATAAACCAAGCGCATGAAAAAGTTGGGCGTATCAGACGTCATAATCACGCGCCCCGTTCGGCCGGTCAGCATAGGTGATGGCATACCGATCCAATTTGTCTCGCGGGTATTGAAGGCCCTGCCAGGAAGAAGCGCTCGATCGAACAAACCCTTCAACTTTGCGGGGACTCCCCCCCACCACATCGGGGTGGTTAGCACCATATGCTGGCTCCATTCGATGTCCGCCAATACCTGCTCAAGTTCCGCTTCGAGCGGCTTTTGAACGCTATAGCCGCCGTATCCGAAATCGGGGTCGAACGAAATATTGTGCAAGTGCGTCAGCCGGACTTCGTGACCAGCCTCCTGTGCGGCTTGCGCGTAACTCTCGGCAAGAGTTCGATTTAACGAGTTTTCTGCCGGGTGACCATTGAGAATGAAGATGCGTTTCTGTGCCATGAGACTCTCCTAAATTGACCGTGGTCAGTTTATTAGATGCATAAATGACCGTGGTCAATATAAGATTTGACCGCAGTCATTTTTTTTGCCAAAAGAAGCCATGGCAAGAGCACAGCAACAGCGCACACTGAAAACCCGAGCCCGCCTTATCGCGGCCTCCGAAGACATTATTGAACAGCGGGGGTTCGAAAACCTGCGTGTTGAAGACGTCGTATCGCTGGCCGGCACAGCCAAAGGCACGTTCTTTACCCATTTCAAAGACAAAGACGCGCTAATGGATTTGATAATCGGTGGAAGGATCGATCAGCATCTCGACACGTTAGAGGCCGGTGCAGCGCCGAACACCGTTCAGGAAATGGTTGTGGCGCTCCTGCCGCTGTGCAATTTCATGATCAGCGAACGGTATGTTTTTGATCTCATCCTCCGTCATTCAGGGGCAGCAGCAAAAGAAGAGATCGGCCCGATTGCCCAAACATTTGACCGTCAGGTAAAGGTCTTGGCGCAGTGGCTATCTGACGGTCGGTTTCGCAAAGACGTGCCCGCAATGATCTTGGCCGAAGGCATTCAAGCCTTTGCTGTGCAATGCATGGCCCTTCATTTCTGCGCAATCAATAGTGAAGAGCCGATGCAGGCGCGGTTTAGCATGTATCTGGACGCATGGTTGAACCCGAAAATGGCGTCATAGACACACCCGGTACGAACATCCCTCAGCGTCGAAAAATGCCTCAAACCCGGTTTGATACAAGGCCCCCCTCATCCGCGTGTGACAGATCCGTTTTACTGAGCAACCTATGCAACTTTGTGCGTTCATGTTGGCTGTGGCGCCTATTCGATTGCACCCTTGAATGTCGCCGTCAGGCGCTTGTTCAACATCGCATGCGGCTCTATCGCGCGTTGATAGTGCAGGTCCGCAAATGCCGCGATATCGTTGAATAAAACCCGAGCCTTCCCATCAACGCCTTCATAAACCAACAGCTTCTGGCAAAACGCGTCCAAACCAATTGCTGGAAATTCGGCCATCGCAACGCCCCCCGGCGCAGGGCCGCCAAACAAAAGCAGTTGCGCCGGTACCAGTTCAACACCAAATGCTTCCGCTTCGCTTTGGAAATCGATCTCGCCAAACCAGATCGTATCTGATTGCGCGGTGATGGTTTCTTTTAGTCGCGCAACGGTTTCAGCAACCCCGTACTGCGATCGCAACTCCAACACAGCAAAATCTTTATCAACGCGCGTTGATTCAACCTTTTGCGCAGAGAGGTCTGGCACTTGCTCGAAAACCGCCACTAAGCGATCATCCATTTTAGCAAGCAAAGGCGCATCCGTTATGCCATGTCTCTTGGCCAAAAAATCAGATGATGTGTAGAGCAGGGACAAAGAGCCTGCCTCATCAAAGGACAGCGCGCGAAAAGGCAGATCAAGTCCTGCTCGGATTTCATGCTTCATAATTTCAGCATTCAAACCCGGATCGGAAAACAATTGCACACGGGACGGTGGCATTTCCACGTTCTCTGCGGCGGCTAATCTCGCATGATCTATCTGGATGATTTCCGTCAGCCCGGCATTCTGAACCGCCTCTTTGACGGCCTCGAAAGATTGATCAACCTTCATTTGGTTCGAGATATCAGCGTTTGCTGCAACACTCAAAGAGAGGGTGACAAACGAAGCAAGAACGACGCGCAAAAGCAGAGCCATGCAATTCTCCAGTTTCTGTGATTACGTTTACTTCCGTAGGGCAATGAACGCCAATGCTGCAAAAACGATTTCCGCCAACAAATAGGCAATCAGAACAAAATTCGGCATGCCATCAATGATCAAGCTCGCAATTCGACCAGCGGCCAACCCACTCATGAAAATGAAAACACCCCACAAGGCAGGAACCCGCAGCGACGACATGGCAAACCCTGCCAGCCAAAACAGAACATTAGCCAGATAAAGCCCCATGATCGCGCGAAACACATGCGTTTGGTTGGTCCCCTCAACAGGGAACTCCAAAAGATAAGGCACAGATTGTGACGGCACGAGGCCATACGACAATGCAATTGGCACAAGGCCCATCGCGGCAAGAAGTAGAACGAGACGATCAGACATGGAGAGCCTCTAGGTTTCATTTAGTTGGGCATGAGGCTTTCGATGAGTCAACTATATGGAATCCCTTCTAACCAAGTATTAAGGTTAGCAAACGAACCGAAAGTATAGTTTTGAGATAAACGCGCTTAGGGCGATCCATTTTAGGCCTGTCATTTTGACAACGGGAAAGACGTTTTAACCACTCGCCGTCCGCTCATCACAGGTTCGTTTTGCCTGACCAACCGACAGTGAATTTCCGACGATACTCACATCCGTCGTCAACGGCGTTGACCCAGAGCCAGCCGCGGGGGGCTGAAAGCTGAACGTAACTGCACGTTGACCGGGTTTTGCTGCGCTCTGTGCTGGGCCTTGCCAGACGTAAATCCGATCCGATCCGCGTTTGGACAATTTCAACAACGCGTAATCCCCGACCCCGCACCAATAGATGGCGTTCTCTGAAAAGTCGGCGACCACTTCGATCAATCCATTCGACAACGGATAGGCTTTGGATCGCGATTCATTGCCCGCTGTTGCGGTTTGCGCGCTGATCAACAGGCTGACCGCAAGGGCCGTTTGGATGGCGTGTCGTGACATTTTCATGTTTGAACCCCTGTTTTGATATTTCTCTCTCTACGGTTCAGGTCGGGGTTCAGATCACTTTGGGGGGGGCCATTAACCAGATTCGTGGGGTGGCCGCGCTGAGATCTGCTAAATCGTACGAAATCACGCCCAATGTCCCCAAACGCTCTTGGTTTGTCGGTTTGCATCAGTGCCGGCAGGGGGCGGATCGTACGAAAAGACGTGGACTCTCCCCAAAACGGCTCCAGTTTGTCGGGAAAGAGGGGCTGATTTGCCCCTGAAATCCATGGTTAACAGATCGCACGCACCACCTTGCTCCAAAGGTCTGCGCCCGCTAGATTGCCTGCGCCCTGCTTTGCCACCAAGAATGAAAAGGCCGCTGTATGAGGATCTGGACCCTGCTTGCGACGCTCGTGCTTTTGCTTGGGTTTGCTCTCATCTATTTCCAGCTGCATCCGCCGAAAAAGCTGACGATTGCGGCCGGTCCGCACAATGGCGCATATGGGCAAGTTGCTGATAGATATCGTAAAATCCTTGCACGGGATGGGATTGATCTGAAAGTGATCGAAACCGCCGGCTCTGTTGAAAATGCACAATTGATCAGCGCGGGGCAGGTTGACGTCGCGATTTTGCAGGGCGGGATCTCTCCGTCAGACCCGGCCATCGAAGCGATTGGATCGATCTTTTTTGAACCGATGATCTTTCTCGCCCGTTCTGAGTTGAAAATTTCAACCAATCCAGCCCTTTGGCGGGGACTGCGCATCAGCGCTGGCCAACCCGGTTCCGGCACGGCCGCCGCCTTTGTCGACTTTCAAGTGGCCGTGGGCTTAGGTGCTGAAAACAATAGGCAAATGTCTCTGAGCTATCAGGACGCTGTCGCCGCTTTGGTCGCGGATGAGATCGATGTCGCGGTCTTTGTCGCCCCGATTGACGCGCCTTATCTCAAAAAAGCGTACAACCTGCCTGACATCCAATTTCTGTCGCTGGCCTACAGCGATGCAATTTCGCGTCGGTTGGAATACGCCAATACCGTCACAGTCCCAACCGGGGCGATTTCTCTGAATCCGGTTGTCCCTGCGATCCCTCATTCGCTGCTCGCACTAGAGGCGCGTTTGGCGATCGATCCAGACCTCCACCCGGCGCTGGTCAATCGCATAACCATGGCCGCAAAAGAACTGCACGGCGCCCGCGATTTGATCACCGATCCAGAAACGTTCCCTGCGGTTGAAGGTGTTGAAATGCCCGTGAATAATGCCGCGCGACTGTTGATTCAAGAAGGCCCGTCCGCATGGCACGATTGGTTGCCTTATTGGATGGCGGCACAAGTTAACCGGTTGCTTTTGTTGCTTCTTCCGGTTCTGTTCATTTTGTTGCCCCTGTTTCGGGCCTTGCCTGCGCTGTATGCCTATTTCATGGGCTGGAAGGTTTGGCACTACTACCCGGAGATCCGCGAAATCGAAGAAAAGTTGGATGAGGATCCAGATGCCCAAATGCTGGTAGAAATGGATGCAAAGCTCAACGAATTGGATGATCGCCTAAGCCGGTTACGCGTTCCTGGTGCCTATCGTCAGGCCGCATATCACGCACGGATTCATATCGATCTGGTGCGTAAGCGGATTGAAACTTTGCAGCAAGCTCAACCCGCTTAATCGGTCTCACTCGGCGATGGCTTCTTTCACGATCGTGTCCAGCAGGGCCTGAACTTCTTGCATCGGACCCTCGGGAAATTGACGGTACCCGATGTGGGTTTGATCAGGCGCACCGGGCAATTCGGCTACGAAAATATCATACGGGCAAAACACGATATTCATCGGATCCGCTTCCATCACTTTGCGAGACAGGGTCGCCGAGCAGAATGAAAAAACCTTAGCGTGGGTGAACAAGACCACATCGGATCCCACATCGGCACGCGTGCGTTCAAGCATGTCGCCAACGTGGCTGATGTCGTCCACACGCAGGCCAGCGTCCACAATGGCGCTCTCTAGCCCAAACACAACATCATCAAAGCTTTGATCTGTGGTATAACGCACCATATCCTGCGCTGCCACGGCGCTTGCGGCCCCTAAGAGCGCCCCCGCTAATAGAAAGTGTTTCATTTTACTTCTCCCTTTGTGATCGGGCGTGGCTTGCATGGCCCGGAAATCCTGATCAGTCTTACTTAAACCAGCCAGGCGCGCTTTGCGCCACGTCAAACGTATCGGAGTATTCGCATGGGTTTTGCAATGAATGCAATTGAAGTCATGGCCTTTGTTTTTGTAGGGGTTTTAGGCCTTGCTGCCTTGGGGGCGATTGTTCTCTTTTTTGTGGATCGGTTTCAAACAGAAGATGCAATTCGACGCAATTACCCTGTCATCGGGCGGTTTCGTAAGCTGTTCACAGAGCTGGGGGAGTTTTTCCGTCAATACTTCTTTGCCATGGACCGCGAAGAACTGCCGTTCAATCGGGCGCAGCGCGAATGGGTTGGGCGTGCAGCCGAAGGCGAAGGCAACACCGTTGCCTTTGGGTCCACCCGCAACATGCAGGTACCGGGCACGCCGATTTTCGTGAATGCGCCGTTCCCTCCTTTGGATGATCAGGCGGCCAAGACAGAGCCACTCAAAATCGGACCGACGGCGCGCATCCCCTATATGGCCCCATCGTTTTTTAACATCTCCGGCATGAGCTATGGTGCGATTTCAAAACCAGCGGTGCAATCGCTCAGCCGTGGGGCGAAAGAGGCGGGGATTTGGCTGAATACTGGAGAGGGCGGCCTGAGCCCATTTCACCTAGAAGGAGGCTGTGACATCGTTTTTCAGATCGGGACGGCCAAATATGGCGTGCGGGATCACGACGGCAACCTGAGCGATGACAAGCTGCGCGAGGTTGCGGCCCATGATGCGGTGCGGATGTTTGAAATCAAGATGGCGCAGGGGGCCAAACCGGGTAAGGGGGGCATTCTACCCGCTGAAAAGATCACGGATGAGATCGCCACGATTCGGGGGATCAAGCAGGGACACGACAGTCAATCGCCAAACCGCCACCCCGAGGTGCGCAATATCGAAGACTTGCTAAACATGGTTTCGCATATGCGTCAGGTCACCGGCAAACCGGTGGGGATCAAAACCGTTGTGGGATCTGAACAGGTATTTCGGGATCTGTTCGACGCCATCGTCGCGCGGGGTGATGACTGCGCGCCCGATTTCATCACGCTGGATGGGGGCGAAGGCGGAACGGGTGCCGCGCCCATGCCGTTGATAGACCTTGTGGGAATGTCGGTGCGTGAGGCCTTGCCGATCATTGCCAATCTGCGGGATGAACATGGCCTGAAAGAGCGCGTACGCTTGATTTCAAGCGGTAAGCTGATCAATCCCAGCGACGTTGCCTGGGCCCTAGCGGCTGGGGCTGACTTTGTCACCTCGGCACGAGGCTTCATGTTCTCACTTGGGTGTATTCAAGCGCTCAAGTGTAACAAGAACACATGCCCGACAGGGATAACAACGCATGATCCGAGGTTTCAAAAAGGGCTGGTTGTCAGCCATAAATACGCTCGCGTCGCACGTTATGCCAAAGAGATTATCCACGAAGTCGAGATGATCGCGCACTCTGTTGGAGTGACCGAGCCGCGTCAGATGCGCCGCCGCCATGTGCGTATTATGCAGTCCAATGGCCGTTCAGTTCCTATGAACGAAATTTTGCCAAGTTACAGTCTCGTCTCTGAATCGTGAGACAAGTTGGTTTGGCACCGCGCGTTGGTGACGCTACCTCAGTATGCAAACAGAGCAACCGGAGACCGAGATGGCCTATCGCTGGAAGAATGACCTGACCCATGCTGACGTGACCCCAAACGCGGCGTTCATGAACCGACGCCAGTTGATGGCCGGTATTGCTGGCTTGGGTTTGGCTGCAATGGCCAGGCCTGCAGCCGCAGCCGAAGGTGACCTGAAGCCAAACAGTTGGGAAGAGATCACAAGCTACAACAACTATTATGAATTTGGCACCGGCAAAGAAGACCCGGCACAAAACGCGCATGTCCTGACAACCAAGCCATGGAGCGTCAAAATTGACGGGATGGTTGATAACCCGGGCGATTATGCCTTTGAGGATATCATGTCCAAAATGACCGTCGAAGAACGCATCTATCGGTTCCGCTGTGTAGAGGCATGGTCGATGGTCGTGCCGTGGAACGGGTTTGAACTGGCGGACCTGTTGAACATGGCGGGTGTGCAATCCGGGGCAAAGTATGTGGCCTTTGAAACGCTCTATCGTCCGGCCGAAATGCCCGGCACCGCGTACAAGGTTTTGGAGTGGCCTTATAGAGAGGGGTTGCGGCTGGACGAGGCGATGCACCCGCTCACATTGATGGCGACTGGGATCTACGGCAAACCTATCCCGAACCAGAACGGGGCACCCCTGCGTTTGGTTGTGCCGTGGAAGTATGGATTCAAGTCGATCAAATCGATTGTCCGGATAACACTAACGGACAAAGAGCCTCCCACCAGCTGGAATATGGCCAATCGTCGGGAGTATGGCTTTTACAGCAATGTGAATCCCAATGTCTCACACCCCCGCTGGTCGCAGGCCAATGAACGTCGCTTGGGGGGCGGGTTGTTTGCCAGCCGTAAACCCACGCTTATGTTCAACGGCTATGAAAAAGAGGTTGCGGGCCTGTACGAAGGTATGGATCTGGCCAAGTTCTTTTGAAGCTGCCCGTACTGGTTCATGAACAGCGCCCACCCAGCCCAAGGATACAGACATAATGATCGACCAGCTTAATCAGGTGTTACGGCGTTGCCCCGTTTGGGTTCTGTATCTGGTGGGCGCTGTTTACCCGGCTTGGCTGCTCTATCTTGGGCTCACAGGGGGGCTGGGTGTCGATCCGGTCAAAGCGTTGGAGCACGAAATGGGCGAGCGCGCCTTGCAGCTGCTCGTTTTGGGTCTTGCGGTCACGCCGCTGCGCCAGCGCCTTGGTGTGAATCTGATGAAGTTTCGCCGCGCAATCGGCGTGATTACGTTTTTTTATGTGGTTTTACATTTACTGGTTTGGTTGGTTCTGGATGTGCAAATCCTTGGGCAGATCTGGGCAGACATCTTAAAACGTCCGTACATCACAATTGGAATGGCAGGTTTCCTTGTCCTGCTTCCGTTGGCGATCACGTCAAACAATTGGTCTGTCCGCAAACTTGGGCGCCTGTGGCGTATCCTTCACAAGGCAGTCTATGGCGCGGCCCTTTTGGGAGGAGTGCATTTTGTCATGCTGGTCAAAGGATTTCAGATAGAGCCCCTGATCTATCTGGGTGTGATCGTATTGTTGCTTATACTGCGCCTCCCTGCTCGGCGCTCATCCCCCCAACGCGCCTAATGCCAGCTCGCTGATCTGTACCTTAGATTCCGTGTTGGGCGTGTGTCTTTGGCTCCGGCATGTCCGATTCTTGGTGAAGAAATGAGTTATGCCTCTTGGATTTGTGGTGTTGTTCGGTGGATTTGGAGGGTGAGTCTGTGGATAAGGGTGTTTTGGGAGGGGTGCGTGCGTAATGTGGTTGGATGTTTAAGGGATGTCGCTGGCTTTGTTTCCA